>JANXAE010000036.1 GCA_025062235.1 Bryobacteraceae bacterium | reverse complement strand
GAGTCCGCCTGTTTGGAACCAACGCCGTTTTCGGCGGCAATTTTCCCGAGGAGCGCGACGCCGAGCGGATCGCGCGCCGATTGCGGCGGCTGGGCGTCAACGTGCTGCGCCTGCACCACATGGACACTTCGCCCGACCGGGTTCCCGCGGAGGCGCGCAGCATCCTGACCACGGATCCGTTCCCCACGCTGAATCCCGTTGCAGTGCGCCGGCTCCGGCGCTTCCTCGATGCCTTGCGAGCCGAGGGCATCTACGTCAACGTCAACCTTCACGTCGGCTACGAGTTCCGCCCGCAAGAGGACCGCGTGCCGGCGCTGCCCGGCGGGGCGCCCTTGCCCACCCACAGCAAGCCCCTGCACATCTTCCATCCGCGGATGGTCGAGCTGCAAGCCGAGTTCGCGCTCCGGCTGCTCGAGGCGCTCGCCTTGCGCGGCGACCCGGTGCTGGGAATGGTCGAGATCAACAACGAGAGTTCGTTGGTGGACGCCTTCCAGCGGGGATTGCTCGAGAGGACCGTGCTGGGTGAATACCGCGAGGAGCTCCGCGCGCAGTGGAACGCGTTCCTCAGGAACCGGTACCCTTCCACGGAGGCCCTGCGGTCGGCGTGGGGCGCGCATGCCCCGGAGTCGGATCAGGCCCCCTTGCCGGCGCGCGATGCCCCGGCCCCGGTGCTCGAGGATTTCCTCCGCTTTCTTGCGCAACGCGACGCGGAGTACTTGCGCAAGATGCGCGAGGCGGTGCGGCAGGCAACCGACGCACTCGTGCCCGTGGCGGGCACGCAGGCCGGCTTCGGCGGACTGCTCGTCTACTGCGACTCGCACGCGGAAATGGATTACAACGACAACCACTTCTACGTGGACCATTACAACTTCCCGAACCTGCGCTGGGATCCGCGCGACTGGCGGATCCGCGACAGTTCCTTGGTAGGCAGCGGGCTCGCCGCGTTCCTGAACGTCGCGGCCGCGCGCGAGGCGGGCCGTCCGTACACCGTCAGCGAGTTCAACCAGCCCTGGCCCAACCGGCAGGCTGCCGAGATCGTGCCCGCGCTGGCCGCCTTCGCCGCCTTCCAGGACTGGGACGGCGTAATGCACTTCGCCTACGCACACAACCGCGATTGGGATGGCCAGGTGCCGAGCGGGTTCGACCTGAACGCCGACTGGACCAAGTTCGTCTCTTTCGGGCAGGCGGCGTTCCTCTATCGCCGGGCCTTGGTGCGAACGGCCAAACGCGTCTTGGAACTTCCTGTTTCCCGCGCGCTCCGTTTACGATCCGCGCGCGAAGGCAGGCCGGGGGCGCTGGCGGCTTTCTTCGAGTCGCGCCTCGGTTACGACCCGGCCATCGCGCTGCGCCATGGCGTCGCTGTGTGCAAGCGTGAAGACGCAGAATGGCCGGCCGTGCCGAAATTGGGCGCAAGAATCGAGTCCGACACGGGTGAGCTGGTTTTCGACCGGGACGCTCGCCTTCTGCTGCTGCAAGCGCCGGAGGTCGCCGGCGTGTTCGGTTTTCTGGCCGGCCGCAAGGTGCAGGCGGGGGCCATCGAGGTCGAGCTGGCGCCCTCGGCGCGCGGCTTCGTGAGCCTGTTGGTCACGGCGCTGGACGGTCGGCCCATCGCCCGGTCGGGTCGCCTCCTGGTGACGATTCCCGGCTGTAGTTTCGGCACGCAGCCGGGGAGCGATCCTCCGCGCATGCAGCGGCTCATCCTCTACCCGGGCACGACCGATTGGTACACGATCGAGCCGGAGATCGGCTCCACTCGTCCCTCGGGCCCGCGGAGCGCCGGAGTACCGCCGGTCTGGATGGAACGCGTGGAGACCTTGCTGACGCTGCGCACCCGCGGCAGCCGCCTCACGGTCTATCCGCTGGAGGAAGCGGGAGGGCGAAGCCAGCCGCTGACGGCCGATCACGTTGCGCGCGTGGACGGCGGCTTCCGTATTCACCTGCAAGCCCCGGGACAGCGCCTCTCGCCCTGGTACGAGATCCTCGTCGAGGTCCAATGAGATGCGCCCGTTCGCCTCTTTTCGGAGCGACGGCCGCCATAGCCCTTCATCGAGCGCTTTCGCCCGGGATTGCGGCCTACTGGGCGCACGAGCGAGCGCGGAACAGCCAACGCCGCGCCGCCTTTGCGGACGTCCGCGCGGGAGCCTGCATGGCGGCCCAAGCCCGTCGAATCGAACTGCGGCCGCGCGGCGGACGTTCGTGTGTGCGCGGCTTCGACCAGTGCGCCTGCTGCCGCGGATCGTCGGCTCCCGAAATTTGTGCCCGCGCGGCTTCAATATGCGCGGAGCCGGTACGCGGCGCCGGGCCCTGCGCTGCCCGGCATGTGCCCGGTTGCGCCGGCCCACGGCCCGCGGCGGTCCCGCTCTTGCAATGCGGCCGCTGAGGTTGTGGGAACGTTTCGTGAGTGTTCTAGGCCCCGCCGAAGACCGCGACCAGCAAGGCGGTAACCACCAGGTTCACCACCGCGATGGGGAACAGCGTGCCCCAAGCGAAGCGCATGAGCTGGTCGTAGCGGAAGCGGGGCAGCGTACCGCGTACCCACATGAAGATCCACAGCAGCAGGCCGACCTTGGCCAGGAACCAGAAGGGTGGCACCAGCAACGGGTGGAACCGCGGCACGGCGAACAGCAGCGCCAGGGCGAAGAAGCCCGCAGCCACCACCGGCAGCGTGCGACGGTCGCGCGCGCGCGCAGCGTTCAGCCCGTGGTATAGCGCCAGGGCGCCTGCGCCGCCGAACAGCACGGTGGGCGCCCAGTTCGAGCCGAGCGAAGCGGGCCACGGCGGCAGCCAGCCGCCCAGGAACAGCAACGTGGCCATGGCCGAGATGGTGATCATGTTGGCGTACTCGGCCATGAAGAAGGCGGCGAACTTCATGGAGCTGTACTCGGTGTGGAAGCCCGCCACCAGTTCGTTCTCCGCCTCCGGCAAGTCGAAGGGCACCCGGTTGGTCTCTGCGAACATGGCGATGACGAAGACCACGAGGCTCACGATCTGCGGGGCTGGAAGTTGGAAGACGTTCCAGCGCGGCAGCAAGCCGAAGTAATAGCCGTGCTGACGCTCGACGATCTCGCGCAGGTTGAGGGTGTTGGCCAGCAGCAGGGGCGCAGCCACGGCCAACGCCAACGGCAGTTCGTAGCTGATCATCTGGGCCGCGCTGCGCAGCGCGCCGAGCAGAGGGTACTTGCTGTTGGACGCCCAGCCGGCCAGCACCACTGCGTACACCGTCATCGAGGAGACGGCGAGCACGAAGAGCACGGCGATGTCGAGATCGGCCAGTTGCAGCCGCGTGCGCACGCCGAGGATCTCGATCTCGGGCCCGAACGGGATCACCGCGTAGGAAAGCAGCGCCAGCGTGACAGCGAGGAATGGCGCCAGCAAGTAAAGGAACTTGTTGACGTGCGGCGGGACGAGGTCCTCCTTGAGCAGGAGCTTGAGCGAATCGGCCACCGGCTGCAACAGCCCGTGCGGCCCCACACGCGAAGGACCGATGCGCACCTGCACGTGCGCGATCACTTTCCGCTCGATCCACTGCAGGTAGAGCAGGGTGAGCAGAAGGAAGCCCATGAGGGCAGCGGCCTTGATGGCAGTGATCAGGTAGTAGTCCATGGCTGCTACCCGCGATAGAGCGCGCCCGGCGCTTCCCGCACCTGACTCAGGATGGTGGCGAAGCGCCCCAGTGTGCCCGAGGTGAAGAGGGTATCGCGAGCCGATCGCACCTTGCCGCGGCGCGATGAAGAGGCCTGCGACGCGAAGTGCGTCCGCTGCGGCGCGCCGGCCAGAAGCGCCGGCACGGAGAGTCGGTAGCCGGGCACCGCATCCGCGATCTCGCGCAGGACGGTTTCCCAGCCGACAGGGTCCTTCTGGAAGCCCATGCGGCAAGCCAGCAGGGAGAAGATCTCCAGATCCGTCTTGACGCCCGCCACCGCCACCACTTTGCGCAGGCGCTGGACCTCGCCACATACGTTCGTCACCGTGCCGTCCTTCTCGTAGGCGGAGGCGGCAGGAAGGACGACGTCGGCCAGGCGCGCGGTCTCCGTCAGGAAAAGGTCCTGCACCAGCAGGAATCGGCTCGGCGGACGCTGCCTTCCGATGAGCGGGTTCGCACCCACGACCCACAGCACAGCCAGATCGGGGCACTCGAGCATCTCCTCGAGCGTCATGCCGGGCCGCTCCAGCGGCTGATATCCCGGCCCTAGATCGGGCAGCAGCCCCATGTCGGCCGCTCCTCGCGAGTTGGCGTAGTCCACCAAGCAGACGTACTTGACCGGGATGCCCAAGGAATCCCCGAAGGCGACCAGGCGGGCGACGTCTTCGCCCTGGATGGCATCGCCGAAGAGAATGACCAGATCCGGCTCGGCTCGCAAGGCTTCGGCGAGCGCCAGAAGGCCTTCGAGCTCGCCGCCGGGCTCCACGCGCACGCTGCGTGCCGCGTAGCGGTCTTCTCGCACGGGTCCAGTGGTCACGACATAGATCCTCGCCCGGTGATGCCTCCAGTTGGCCCGGATCTGCCAGGACAGCAGGGGGTGTTGTTGGGCCAGGTCTGCGCCGACGACGAGCACGGCTCGCGCCGTGTAAAGGTCTTCGGTGCTGGCCAGCGTTCCCTCGCGGCCGGCCAGCGCAGACGCCAGAGCCGGTACGTCGCCCGTGCGCTGGTGATCCAGATGGTTGGTCTTCAGCCACTGGCGTGCGAATTTCTGCAAGAAGTAATTCTCTTCGTTCGTGGTGTGGTTGGATCCGATGACGCCAATGGGCGAACCGGCGGCGAGCGCTTCCCGCAAGCGGGCTTCCACCAGCGAGAGGGCCTCGAGCCAACTGGCCGGCCGCAGCTCTCCGTCCTGGCGGACGAGCGGGCGGGAGAGCCTCGCGGGATGGTGCGGGAAGTCCGCCGCGTAACGGCCCTTGATGCAGAGGAACTCGCCGTTCAGGCCCGAGCGGTCGCGGTTGTTGCCGCGCATGATCCGGTCATGGTAGACGCCCAGCGTGGTCTTGCATCCGTCGGCGCAGAAGGCGCAGATCGTGCCCACATGGTTCATCTCCCAGGGCCGTGTTTGGTAGCGATACATGCCGCTGGTGAGCGCGCCTACCGGGCAGATGTCAATGCAGGCGCCGCACTCGTCGCATTCCAGATGGTCGCCGCGATTGGGCGCAATCTCGCTCCGCCCGCCGCGGTTGACGACGCCGAGCGCTCCCACGCCCATGCCTTCGTCGCACACGCGCACGCAGCGGTAGCAGAGAATGCAGCGCGGCCGGTCATAGAAGACCACGGGCGACCACTGCTGCTCGGGCACGTGATGCTTGGCTTCCAGGTAGCGGCTCTCGGCGGCCCCGTAGCGGAAGGCCATGTCTTGGAGCTCGCACTCGCCGCCCTTGTCGCAGACCGGGCAATCGAGCGGATGATTGGTGAGCAGGAACTCCACCATGGCGCGGCGCGCCTCGGCCACCTGCGGAGTGTCGGTACGCACCACCATGCCCGGCGTGGCCACCAGCGTGCAGGCGGTCTGCAACTTGGGCATCTTCTCGACTTCCACCAGGCACATGCGGCAGGCGCCGGCCAGCGAGAGCCCCTCGTAGTAGCAGAAGCTGGGGATCTTGACTCCGACGCGGCGCGCCGCTTCGATCACCAAGGTGCCGGGTTCGACCTCGACGCTGCGCCCGTCAATCGTCAGTCGGATGAGCTCAGGCATGCAGGGCGACCTCCTCGGCCGCGCAGGGCCTGCCTTCCAGATGCGCTTCGAACTCGTCGCGGAACTTCTCGATGAAAGAGAGGGCCGGCATGGCGGCCGCGTCGCCCAGCGGGCAGAACGTGCGTCCCAGCATGTTGCGGGCCACGTCGCGCACCACTTCCACGTCGCCGCGCTGCCCATGGCCGCGCTCCAGCCGCGTGAGCACCTGCGCCAGCCACTGCGTCCCCTCGCGGCACGGCGTGCAAAAGCCGCAGCTTTCGCGGGCGTAGAAGCGCAGGATGCGCGCCGCCGCCTTCACCATGCAGGTGGTTTCGTCCATGACGATGACGCCGCCCGAGCCCAGCATGCTCCCGGCGCGCGCCAGGCTGTCGAAGTCCATGGGCAGGTCGCATTCCTCGGCGCGCAGCACGGGACACGAGGATCCGCCGGGAATGACGGCCTTCAGCTTGCGGCCGCCGCGCACGCCACCCGCCACTTCGTGGATCATGCGCAGGAGGTTGAAGCCCATGGGCAGCTCGTAGACTCCCGGGCGGTTCACGTGTCCGGAAATGGCGAACAGTCGCGTGCCGCCGTTCTTGGGGGTGCCCAGCCCGGCGAAGGCCAGGCCGCCGCGCAGGATGATGGGCGGAACCGAACAGAAGGTTTCGACGTTGTTGAGCACGGTCGGACAGCCGAAGGCGCCGGAAGTGGCCGGGAAAGGCGGGCGCAGCCTGGGCACGCCGCGCTTTCCTTCCAGCGATTCGAGCAGGGCAGTCTCTTCGCCGCACTCGTAGGAGCCCGCTCCCGAGTGCGTGTAGATGTCGAAATCCATCCCGCTGCCCAGGATGTTGCGCCCCAGCAAGCCGTGCCGTCGCGCCTCCTCGATGGCGCGATCCAGGATCTCGATCAGGTAGCGGTACTCGCCGCGGATGTAAATGTAGCCGGCGCGCGCATCCACCGCACGGGCCGCGATCAGCATGCCCTCGAGCAGGGAGTGCGGGTCGTACTGCATCAGGAGCCGATCCTTGCACGTGCCGGGCTCGCCCTCGTCCGCGTTGGCCACCACGTACTTCGGCTTGGGCGAGTTGCGGGGAACGAAACTCCACTTCAAGCCCGTGGGAAAGCCGGCGCCGCCCCGGCCGCGGAGGTTGGACTTCTTCACCTCCTCGATGATTTCCTCCGGCGTCATGGCCAGCGCCTTGCGGAAGGCCTGGTAGCCTTCCGTGGCCAGATAGGTTCCGATGCTAGCCGAGTCTGGCAGGCGAAAGCGGCGCGTCAGCAGCACGACTTCGGCGGGATGAGGTTCCGGGTGCAGCATCGCGCTACCGCTCCCTGGCCTTGCCGCCATTGTCGCGGAGTTGCTCGATGAGCCGGTCGAAAACCTCCGGCGTCACATGATGGTGGTAGTCGTAGTTGACCTGCATGGCCGGTCCCCAGCAGCAGGCGCCGATGCATTCCACCTCTTCGAGCGAGAACATGCCGTCTTCGGTGACGCCATGATGGCCGATGCCCAGCTTGCGGCAGGCGTGCTCGAAAAGTTCGGCCCCTCCTACCAGCATACAACTGATGTTGGTGCAGATTTGAATGTGGTATCGGCCCGCGGGCTTGCGCCGCAGCATGGAATAGTAGCTGACGACCTCTTCCACGTCGCGCCGGCTGACGCCCAGCCGCTGGCAGACTTCCTCGACGACTTCGGGCGTGATCGCTCCCACCTCGTCCTGGATGAACAGCAACATCGGCACCAGCGCGGAGCGCAGGTGTCCGGGCGGGCGGCTCTCGATCAGGCGCGCCAGCCTGGCTTCGGTCTGCTCGGAGAACTTCACCGGTCCACGTCTCCCAGGACGAAATCCATGCTGCCCAGCGCGGCCACCACGTCGGCGATCAGGCCGCCCTCGATCATGGCCGGCAGGGCCTGCAAGTTGCCGAAACTCGGCGTTCGCATGTAGACCCGCCACGGCTTGTTGCCGCCGTCGCTCACCACGTAATAGGCCAGCTCCCCGCGCGGCGATTCCACGGCCTGGTAGACCTCGCCGGGCGGCACGCGGAAACCCTCGGTGACGATCTTGAAGTGGTAGATGAGAGCCTCCATCTCGGTCTTCATCTTCTCGCGGTCCGGCAGGACGATGCCGGGAGCGTCGGCCACGTGCCTGCCCGAGGGCATCCCTTCCAGCGCCTGTCGCACGATGCGTGTGCTCTGCCGCATCTCTTCCAGGCGCACTTGGTAGCGGGCGTAGACATCGCCTTCCGTGCGGGTGGGGATCTCGAAGTCGAACTTGTCGTAATCCGAATACGGCTCGGCCTTGCGAATATCCCAGGCAAGGCCCGCTGCGCGCAGCATCGGCCCGGTGACGCCCAGCTCGATGAGGTCCTCCAGCGGCACGACCGCGATGCCCTTGGTGCGCCGCAGCCAGATGGGGTTGCGGGTGAGCAGTTCCTCGTATTCGTCCAAGCGGGAGGGGAATGTCTCGATGAAGCGGCGCACGGCGTGATGCCAGCCGCGCGGCGGCTCCAGGGCCAGGCCCCCGATGCGGAAATAGCTGGTCATCATGCGCTGCCCGGAGAACATCTCGAAGATCCGCAGAATCTCCTCCCGTTCGCGGAAGCAGTACAGGAACACGCTCATCGCTCCGATGTCCAGGGCGTGCGTGCCCAGCCAGACCAGATGGCTGTTGAGGCGGGTAAGCTCGGTCAGCATCACGCGCATCCAGCGGGCCAGCGGCGGCACTTCCAGCCCGAGGAGCTTCTCGACAGCCAGGCAGTAGCAGAGATTGTTGGAAAGCGGCGCGAGGTAGTCCACGCGATCGGTCAGCGTGACCACCTGGTGGTAGAACTTCTGTTCGCACTCTTTCTCGATGCCGGTATGCAGGAACCCGATTTCGGGCTCGGCGCGGACGACCGTCTCGCCGTCCAGCTCGAGCACCATGCGCAGCACGCCGTGTGTCGAGGGGTGCTGCGGACCCATGTTCAGCGTGAGCCTGCGCGCCGCGGTCTCGGCGGGAAGGGAAATCTCGTCGCTCATCCGGCCTCCTCCCGGGCATAACCGTAACGGCGTCCGTGCACCGGGAAGTCCTTGCGCAGCGGGTGATCCGTCCAGTCCTCGGGCAGCAGGATGCGCCGCAAATTCGGATGGCCATCGAAGCGGATGCCGAACAAGTCCCACACCTCGCGCTCGTACCAGTTCGCTGCGCGCCAGACCGCGCTCACCGAGGCGATGGACTCGTTCTCGGTCAGGCGGCACTTCAACCGCAAGCGCACGTTCTCGCCGAGGTTGTGCAGGTGGTAGACGACTTCGAAGCGCGGTTCCGCCGGATACCAGTCCACCGCGGTGATGCTGCTCAGGCGCGTGAACCCTCTCTGCTTGAGGAACTGGCAAACCTCGCGGATGCGCGCAGGCGCGACGATCAGCGTGGTCTCTCCGCGATCGAGCTTGCCGTCGAGCAGCGCCCCGGGATCCTGTGCAGCCAGCTCGGCGACTACCGGGTGGTTTGCGAGCACGCGCGAGAGCATTCAGGATTCGCGCCCCTGGCCCGGCGCCTCTTGCAAGGACCAGTCCAGCGCCCCTTTCTTGTAAAGGTAGTAAAAACCGGCCAGGATCAGAACCAGGAACAGAGCCATTTCGAGGAACGCGAACAGGCGCAGTTCACGGTAGACGACTGCCCAGGGGTACAGGAAGACCGCCTCCACGTCCAGAAGGATGAAGACCATGGCGACCAGGTAGAACTTCACGCTGAAACGCTCGCGCGGGCTGCCCACCGGCGGGACACCGCATTCGTAGGGGGATCCCTTTACCCGATCGCGGATCTTCCGGCCCAGCAGGGCCGAGGCCGCGAGCATGCCGCCCGCCACCGCCATGGCGATCAGTGCCTGGAGCAGGACGGGGAAGTACAGCTCGGTGTAAGAGGTCGGCATCAGACCGCATTTCGAATATAATGATCTGCGGAGCGGGGTGTCAAACGCGGGAGGCTGCCGAGCCCGCGGCCCGTTCGGCGCGGAGACCATGCGCAACATTTCGGTGCGGATCAACGGGCAGGCGCGCGAGGTACCTGCAGGTCTGACAGTACTAGGACTGCTCGAGTGGCTCCAACTGAACCCGGAGCGAGTGGCGATCGAGCTGAACCGCCAGATCCTGCGCCGCCCGGCCTGGAGCGAGACCCCGCTCGAAGCGGGTGCGGAACTCGAAATCGTGCATTTCGTCGGGGGCGGCTGAGGAAGTTCCCCCAAGAAAAGGATTGAAGGCGGGGGCGACCTCCGGTACAATCGCTGAGAGGCACATCCCAAGGAAAACGGAAGCGGTCGGCCATGTTCAAAACAAAAAAGAGCAAGGTTGGTCCAGTGGAGCCGGCAGAGGGTTTCAGCAGCAAACAGGTGGCGGCTTTGGCGGGAATCAGCTTGAGGCAGCTCCAGTGGTGGGACGAGCGCAACGTGGTCTCCCCGCGCCACGTGGGCCACAAGCGCGTCTACAGCCCGCAGGACGTGCTCGAGATCAGCGTCATCGCCGAGCTGCGCCGCAAGGGCTTTTCGCTCCAGAAAATCCGCCGCGTGCTGCGTTACCTGCAACGGGAGATGGGCCGGCGGCTTAGCGACGTCTTCACGCGGGATTCGGATTTGCACCTGCTGACCGACGGCAAGTCCATTTACCTGGAAGACCGCCACGAGCGCATCATTGACATTCTCAAGAACGCCCGGCAGCCCATGTTTCTGGTCTGCGTGACGGACCAGGCGAGGCGTCTGCGCGCCCTTCCCAAGAAGGCTCCCCGCACCGAGACCCCGGCAGCCGCCCGCCGGCTGCGCGTGGGTGGCTGAGCTGCCGGCCTCCCTGCGCCTGGGCGCCTGCCCGATCACGGCCACCTCGGCTACAATCGGCCAGGAGGAGAACGTCGGTGCCAAGCCATGCCCAGCTGATCGCTTTCCTGGCGCCCGATTGGGCGGAGTCCCACTACCCGCAAGTCGCCCAGGCGGCTGCGCGCAAGCTGCGCGGCGCCGGCTACACCCTGCTGGCAGCCAACACCGAATCCGACGCGGCTGTCGAGAGGCAGGCGTTGGAGCTTCTGCTGGAATGCCGCTACGTAGCCGGTCTGATTGTCGCCTCCTGCCGCAGCGAGGGGGGAGAGGCGATCTTCGAGAGCTTGGCGAGCCAGCGACTGCCCTTGGTATTGCTGGAGCGGCAACTGCCCGGCGTACGGGCCGCGTTCGTGGGCTGGGACGACGAGGCGATCGGGGCTGCGGCTACGGAACATCTGATCAGCCGCGGGTGCCGCCACATCGCGCACTTGCGAGGACCGTGCCACTCCAGTGGCCAGGGCCGCTTCTACGGTTACGCTGCCGCCTTGGCTCGCGCCGGCCTGAAGGTCTGCCCCGGCTACGTGGTGGAGGCGGGCGATGGGAGCGAGTCCGGCTACCGGGCCATGAAACAACTGCTCGCCGCCAGTCCGCGCGTGGACGGCGTGGTTTGCTACAACGACGCGATCGCCGTCGGGGCGGTGAAAGCGGTTCTGGAGGCCGGTCTGGAGATCCCTTACGATCTCGAGGTGATCGGGGCCGGCAATCTCCATTACACGGACGTGTTGCGGGTCCCGCTCTCCACGGTCGAGCTCAATGCTGCGCAGGCCGGTGAGCACGCCGCTCGCCTGCTGTTGCGCGCGCTGGCGGGCGGTCCCGAGCAGGAACCGGAACGGGTTCTGGTCCCCTTCGAAGTGATCCCCCGCGAGTCCAGCCGTGCGGTGGCCATCTGAAGAAGCAGGGCCGCCTGGCCGCCGCTCGCGGGGTCTTGGATAATTTGTTGAAAACAAAGAGAATGTTTTCTCCGCCCGCGCCGCGGCAGGCTTGTCCCGCCTGCGGCCTGTGCGATACTGGTAACCAGGAGGCCCAGAACAGTACTCCGCCGATGAACCAGATAGAGGAAGCCATCGCCCGCTACCACAGGCTCATCGAGAGCGAACCATACCGGGATTTGGCGTGGGCCGAGCAGCTCGTCGAACAGATGCAGGCCGCCCACTTGACCGAGGGCGGACGGCTGATCTGCCCGTTCCTGCGGCCCCATTTCCTCACTCGCCGCCAGTACGAGAGCCTGGTCAAGGCCGCCGAGTGCCTGTTTTCGGCCATTGATCGGGTCAAGCAGATGGCTCTCAACGACCCCGCGCTGCTGGACCGCATGGAGCTGCTGCCTGCCGAGAAGATGCTGGCCTCGGTGGATCCGGGCTACCCGTACCTTTCCGTCAGCTCTCTGCTGGACACTCACCTGAGCGACGGGGCCTTCTGGTTCGTGCAGTACGACGCCGATACCCCATCGGGGATGATCTACGGGGATGTGCTGGCCGATCTGTTCTTCGAAACCCCCCTGATGCAGGAGTTCCGCAAGCGCTATGCTCTGCTGAAGCTGGCCAGCCGCAAACACCTGCTCGATGCCATCCTTGACGCCTACAAACACTTCGGTGGCCAGCGCAAGCCGCGGATTGCGATCCTCGAGTTTCGCCAGCCCTTCCAGACCACCTCCCAAGGCGAGTACGTGCTCCTTGCGCAGTACCTGCGTTCGGAGGGTTACGAGGCCGAGATCGTTTCGCCGGACCAGCTCGAATATCGGGCGGGCGTGCTGCGTCGCGGAGCTTTCGAGGTGGACATTGTTTACCGTCGCGTCAAGGCGCACGAGTTCCTGCTCCGCTACGATCTGACGCATCCGCTCGTGCGCGCTTATCGCGAAGGCAAAGTCTGCGTCGTCAACAGCTTCCGCTCGGAGCTTGCGCACAAGCGGGCGCTCTTCGACTTGCTCACCGACGAGCGGATCACCGCGGACTTCCCCGCCGCAGAACGCAAGGCCATCCGCCAGTACATCCCTTGGACCCGGCTGGTCAGCGCGCGCAAGACCACCTACCAAGACCAGACGGTGGACTTGCTGGAGTTCATCCGGAACAACCGAGAGAAATTGATCCTTAAGCCCAATGACGACACCGGCGACGAGCACTCGGTGCCGGGCTGGGAGGTGGATCAGGCCGCCTGGGAGCGTGCGATCCGGCGCGCGCTACGCACGCCCTACGTGGTGCAGGAGCGCGTCTGCTCGCTGCGGGCGCAGTTCCCGGTGCTGTACTATGGCCAGCTCGAAATGCGGGACATGCAGGTCGAAGTCCACCCGCACGCTTTCCTCGGCAGGGTGCAGGGTTGTTCCTGCCGGCTCTCCTCCGGATCCGGCTTCTCGATGGTCGAAGGACTCACGCCCACCTTCATTCTCGAGGCGAGGGCTTGAGCGCTTTTCCTCTTGTCCTCATGCAAGCAGGAGCCTGGCCACACGACGTATCCGCGGCATCTCGATCTCGGTGCCCGAGCCGCGCACCGCGGCCCGCAGGGGGCGCGGCCCCTCGCCGGGTTGACGGAGCTCAGCCGCGGCGAATTTTCCTTCCAGCCGGATCAGAAATTCGCCCCCGCGCCCGCCATAGTTGAGCAAATCCACCGAGATCCCGCCGCCGGGCCGCCGACGAAGCAGACCGATCACCGTATCGGTGCCCCAGATACGTAGGTCCCGCCTGGTCCACCCCAGAGCATCCAGCACATCCTCGGCGATCTCGCCAGGATCGCCCGCGGCGCTCTGGTACACGATGAGCGTCCCCTTTCCGAGAAAGCAAATGTCGCGCCCGTCGTCGGCTTTGACTTTCCGCAGGCCGGCAGCGCGCCACCAAGGCCTTTCGTTCGCGCTGGCAGGGATGGCGAGCACCGTGCCGCCGGAACGGGCGAACTCCAGCGCCGCGCGGGCAGCCTGTGAGTCTTCGCGGAGCCCGATCGCCAGGACCACACGATACCCCGCGAGCGGCCCGGGTCTGGTGACAGGGACTATGGCGGGGCTCACATTGAAGCGGAACAACAGCTTCAGTACTTCCGCAGACTCCTCGAGCGGCCCTGCGAGGGCGGCCACACGCAGGCCAAGCGGTGCGCGGAACGCCTCCCCTTGCTCGCGCAGGAATCGGCTTGCCTGGACCAGCGATTCCCAGGCTTCCCGAGCCATGCCCTGCGCGGCGGGCAGGCTCCGTCGCAAGGACTCGGGCAAGGTGAGGATCGCGCTGCCTCCCGCCACAGCTGCCTCTGCCAACGCCAGCTCCGCGCTCCAGTAAGGCGTCCGCTGGCCGGTGGCCGCATCCCCGTCTTCATCGGGACGATAACTGAGCAGCGCCGTGCGATCAGGAAACACCGCGCGCAGCCAGGCGAGCAGATGCAGGTTGGAATGCACCCACGCGCGCTGGGTCGCCGAGGCCTGTCCCGGCTCCGGACGCTGTGCTCCGGGCCACGCGCCGGCGCGCAAAACCGCGTGGGCCGTATGGGTACGGAGTCCGATCCGGGCGGCGTCGAGCAGGACGTACGTCTGGAAACCTTGTTGTTGCGCTTCGATCCGCTGCAAACCTTCCTGGTCGCCTTCCCAGGCGAAGGCCGCCCCCTGGAAGCCTGCTGCGCGCGCTTCGCTCAGGCGGGCCGTCTCCCCGGCGGCAAGCTCGGCGATCACGCGGAGGCCCGCTGCACGGCAGGCCGCGAGGAAGGCGCGGCGGTCGCCCGGCGCCTCCCAGGGCAGCCAGACGCAAGAGGCCCCGGCCTCGCCAAGCAGCGCGACGGCGCGCACGTCGGCCTCCGGCCAGCGCATGGCGAAGCCTTCCATCAGGGCCCAGTCTAGCGCAGGCTCTCTGCGCCTGCGGCTGGATCCGTGCGGGCGCGGCCTCCCGCAGGGCTTTCGTACAATAGGAACAGTCCGTTCGGGAAGGGCAGACGTGGCGACACCGACTGGAACCACCGCGCGCAGCACCCAGGCGGCAACGCAGAAGCGGGCGGAACGTCCGCGCGGAGCGATCGCGGAGTGGACCGTGACGATCGTCCTGCTGCTGTTCGGCACCACCACACTGGTCCAGGCTTTCGTCATTCCCACCGGCTCGATGGAGGACACGCTGCTCATCGGCGATCATCTGCTGGTGGACAAGCTCGTCTACGCGCCGCCCGGGCCGATCAGCAAGCATCTGCTCCCATACGGCGAGATCCGGCGGGGCGACATCATCGTGTTTCGTTATCCCATTGACGTGCGGCAGACCTTCGTCAAGCGCTGCATCGGGATTCCCGGCGATCGGATCCGCATCGAGAACAAGCAACTCATTCTCAACGGCAAGCGGGTCCACGAGCCCTACAAGTACCACAAGACCGAGTATTTCGATTCGTATCGGGACAACTTCCCGAGCGAGCCCAACGTGCGGCTGTTCGAGCCGGCTCTGGAGATGCTCCGAAACCACGTGGTCAACGGGGAGGTTGTGGTTCCGCCCGACCACTACTTCGCTCTGGGGGACAATCGCGACTCCTCCCTGGACAGCCGGTACTGGGGTTTCGTGCCGCGCCAGAACATTATCGGCAAGCCGCTGATCATTTACTGGTCCTACGACGCGCCTACCGAAAACCTGGCCAACGCCTTCAGCATCGAGCACATCTCGGATTTGCTGGGGAACTTTTTCGTCAAGACGCGGTGGCGGCGGACGTTCCTGTTGGTGCGCGGCTACCCGCTCGAGTGAGGGGGGTGCTCACCGTCCGAGGACGCGCCGGCCCGCTTCCAGCACGGCCAGAATCGTCTCGACGTCGTAAACCGCACCGCCCCACGGGCCGCCGCTGATCTGTTGCAGCGCGGCCCACAGGCGCGTGGCGGGCGGCAGCTCGGGATCCGGCCCCAAGCCGGGGTTCGGTTGCCGAGCGGCCAGCACGCGAGTGCCTTCCTCGGGCCCGAAGATTCTCTGGCCCTCGCCCACCATGTTCACCGAGCCTTCCAGCTGCACGCGGTCAATCACGATCTCGATCAGATCCCCGTCGCGCAACTTGCCGATGGGACCGCCTGCCAGCGCCTCCGGCGCCACGTGCCCGATGCAGGGGCCGGTGGAGAAGCCGCTGAAGCGGGCGTCGGTGATCACGGCCACGTGTCTGCCGAAATCGAGATGGCGCAACGCTCCCGTGACTTGCAGGATTTCCTCCATGCCCGCGCCGAGCGGGCCGCGGCCCATCACGACGACCACATCGCCCGGGCGGATCCGGTCGTCGCCCTGGCTCTTGATGGCCCTGACGGCCGCAGGCTCGGTCGTGAAAACGCGCGCCGGTCCACGGTGTCGGTAGACGCCGTCGGGCCCCACGAGGCTGGGGTCTATGGCCGTGCACTTGACGATGGCGCCTTCGGGGGCCAGATTCCCTTCGAGGAACACGACCGTGGGAGCGAGACCTTTGCGCAGCGCCGCTTCCGGGTCCATGATGACCTCGTCGGGATCCACGCCGTCGCGCTCGCGCAGAACTTCGCGAAAACGTCGCCTGCGTTCGCAGCGCTCCCACCAGTCGAGCACCGCATCCAGCGGCTCGCCCGTCACGGTCAGCGCGTTGGTGTCGAGCAGGCCGGCGCGCCGCAGATGCAGCATCACCTCCGGCACGCCGCCTGCCAGAAAGACTTGCACGGTGGGATGGTTGCGGGGACCGTTGGGCAGCACGTCCACGAGCCGCGGGATCCTGCGGTTGGCTTCCACCCAGTCCCGGCGAGTCGGGCGCGGCAGGCCCGCCGCATGCGCGATGGCCGGGATGTGCAGCAGCAGGTTGGTCGAGCCTCCGAAGGCCGCGTGAACCGCCATGGCATTTCGGAAGGAGGCCTCCGTGAGGATGTCCCGCGTGCGCAAGCCGCGTTGTGCCAGGCGCAGGACGGCGCGCGCCGAGCGCCGCGCAACATCCCGCCAGACGAGCTCTCCCGAGGGCGCCAGGGCGGAGTGGGGCACCGCCAGCCCGAGCGCCTCCGCGACCACTTGCGATGTGGCTGCCGTGCCGAGGAACTGGCAGCCTCCTCCCGGTGAAGCGCAGGCGCGGCAGGCGAGCACTGCAACCTGTTCGAGCGAGATCAGCCCGTGAGCGAAGCGCGCTCCGGCGCTCTGGATCGTGCCGGCATCTTCGCCCTCCTCCGGCGGCAAGGTCACTCCGCCTGGCACGATCGCACCGGGCAGCGCGCCGGCGGCGGCCACCGCCATCATCATGGCAGGGAGGCCCTTGTCACAGGTCGCCACGCCCAGGAGGGCGGTGCGTGTGGGCAGCGAGCGGATCAGCCTGCCCAGCACCGTGGCTGCGTCGTTGCGGTAAGGCAGGCTGTCGAACATCCCGGGAGTTCCCTGCGTGCGGCCGTCGCAGGGATCGCTCACGTACGCGGCGAACGGAATCGCTGCTAGCGCGCGGATCTCGGCCGCAGCCTCCTCGACGAGCAGGTTCACTTCCCAGTGCCCGGTGTGGTAGCCGAGCGCGATGGGAGTCCCGTCCGGTGCCCGCAGCCCGCCATGCGTGCTCAGGATGAGCACTTCGGGTCTGCCCAGCTCGGCCGGATTCCATCCCATGCCCGCATCCTGCGTCCAGCCGAACAAGTGGCCCGAGGGCCACTCGCGCAGTTGCTGCGCGGTCAGAGGCAGCGCGCCTTCGGGACCGCGCGCGCGTGTCCGCACCCGGTAGATGCTCTCGTCGCCGGAATCGAGCAGGCTTTGCCAGGAAATGGAAGTCATCGCGGTTCGCGCCCCATGGGGTTTTCGGCGAGCCGGCGCAGCGACTCCGCGTAGGGCGCGCGCGCCACGCCGCGCTCGGTGATGATGGCCGTCACGTAACGGTGCGGCGTCACGTCGAAGGCCGGGTTCTCCACGTTGACACCTTCGGCCGCGACCCGGATGCCGAAGACGTGCGTCACTTCTTCGGCAGGACGCTGTTCGATGGGGATCAGATCCCCGCAAGCCAGCGTCAGATCCAGCGTGGAAAGCGGCGCGGCCACGTAGAAGGGTACGCCGTTCTCCCTGGCGAGCACGGCCAGGGGGTAGGTGCCGATCTTGTTGGCCACGTCGCCGTTGGCCGCGATCCGGTCGGCTCCCACGATCACGCAACCGATCCTTCCGGATTTGAGGAAATGCCCGGCCATGTTGTCGGTGATCAGTGTGGTGGGGATGCCGTCGCGCACCAGCTCCCAGGCGGTCAATCTTGCGCCCTGAAGGAACGGGCGCGTCTCGCAAGCGAACACCTCGATCCGTTTGCCGGCTTCCCGTGCGGCGCGGATGACGCCGAGCGCGGTGCCGTATCCCGCGGTGGCCAGTGCGCCCGCGTTGCAGTGCGTAAGCACGATCGTGCCGTCGGGCACGAGCGCTGCGCCGTGACGGCCCATCGCGCGGTTGACCTCGAGATCTTCCTGCTTGATGCGCTCGGCCTCCTCGATGAGCCGTCGCCGGACGAGCGGGAGGGGTTGCCCGCGGATCTCGCGGTAGACTCGCCGCATGCGCTCGAGCGCCCAGAAGAGATTCACTGCCGTCGGACGGGTAGCCGCGAGCGTGCGCACGATCTGCTCGAAGGCAGCGTCGGGATCACCGGAATCCGCCTCGAGCATGCCCAGCGCCACGCCCATCGCCGCCGCTACGCCGATCGCCGGCGCCCCGCGAATCACCATGGTGCGGATGGCCTCGGCGACCTCGCGATAACTGCGGCAGGTCAGGTAGGTTTCCTCGCGCGGCAGCTTGCGCTGGTCCATCAGCACCACGCCCTCGTCGGTCCAGCGGATGGTTTCGATCATAGCCATAGCCGTGCTCGCGCGGCCCGCAGCCGCGGCGCTCAGCGAAGTCTGCTCGCCGTCTGGATCAGCAGGGCCGCGAAAAAGACCAGATTGTACATGGCATGCGTTACCGCCGCAGCGGCGGTCGAACCGGTGCGCAACCGCACAGCGCCGAAGGCCGCGCCCGCCACCGTGATCAGGAGCACGTGCCGCCAGCTCCATGCGTATTCGGGACCGTGGAGGATGGCGAACAGAGCCCCCGTCAACAGAACCGCGGGTAGGGGTTTGATCAACCCCGCCAGCCAGGGCAGCAGAAAACCCCGGAAAGCCAACTCCTCGCAGACCGGCCCCAGCGTGATCGCGAACAAACCCACAAGGGCCAGCGAGAGCGGATCCTTGAGCAACTCGAGCAGCGGAAGCGGGATTTGTGGCGGCCGTAGCAGGACGGCACCCGCGATCACCGCCCCAGCCGTCAGAGCGCCCAGCAGCGCCGCTTGGCCGTAACCTGCGGGCGGTCGCCTCCAGCCCAGCGACGGCCAGAAGGGGCGCCCGTAGCGCAGCCGCAGCAGTGCGGAGAGCGCCGCAAACCAGATGCCCCAGAACAGGAACTGCATCGCCAGCACTTGTGCCGCGCGAAAGTGCCGCAACTGGGGAACCATCGTCGAGACGCCCAACACGGTCAGGCCGGCAGCCAGCAGCGCGGGCAACGCGAGACTGGCCATGAACAGGACGTCGAGAGCGCTCCAGAAAGCGCCGGCGGTGTGGCGATCCCGCGCTGCCGGCGCCGGCGCGAGCGGCGCAAGGCCCTCGGGTTCGGTCTTCATGGCTCCATCTCGATCAGGGCCGCGGCCAGCAGCGGCAGCATCAGTTCGTGGTGGCCGAGCAGGGAGATGCCGCGTCCCCCCGCCCGGGCGTGGGGACGTTCCAGCACGTTCACGCGGGGGCGGTAGTGGGACAGAAAGTCCAGGTTCGCTGTGGTGAACTGCTCCAGGCGGTGGCCGAGGTTGCGCACCGCCGAGACCGCTTTCAGGAAGACCTCGGGCAGGATCACGGCCGAGCCCACATTCACGTAGACGCCGCCGTGGTCCAGGCCGGCTACCAGCCGGCAGAACAGGCGGAAGTCGTGATGGCTCGCTGCGCCGAGTGCGGCTCCGTCGGCCGCCGGGTGCGTGTGAGTCGTATCTGTGCCCAAGGCCACGTGCACGGTGACCGGCACCCGCCGCAGGTACGCTTGCAACAACAAGCTGCTCAGGCCGAATTGGGCATCGGCCAACGCCTCGAGGCGACGACCCAAGGCCTCGCCCAGTCCGATCCCTTCCCGCGCCGCTTCGCGTGCCGCCTCGTTGATCTCGCGCCCGGTCTCTTCGGCCGCGCCGAAGCTGCCGTCGGGCAGGGCGGCTTCGACGTCTTCGCTCGTCGCACCCGCCAGCCCGATTTCGAAGTCATGGATGGCGGCTGCGCCGTTCATGGCGAACGCGGATGCGTAGCCGCGGTCCATCAGGTCCACCAGGACCGGCGCCAGCCCGCACTTGATGACGTGGCCTCCCAACCCCCAGATTACTGGCTTGCCCTGCCTGCGGGCCGCCGCCAACGCGCCGGCCAGCGCACGGAAGTCCTCGGCGGCAAGAATCCTGGGCAGCCTTTCCAGCCAGGCCGCCAGACCGGCCCCGCGCTGGTAGGCGCGCGCGAACTGCTCGACGCGCACCTTGCCGCCGCGCCGGCCGAGCGGCACCGTCTTGAGGCCGCAGAAGTCCAGGGGCTTCTGTTCGTAGCGACTCATGAGACCGAGCGCACCCGCCCGTCGCCCAGCACGCGCGCCAGCGCCTGTCCGGTGTAACTTCTGCGGTGGCGCGCGATTTGCTCCGGCGTTCCCGTGGCCACGACGTAGCCGCCCGCCTCGCCACCCTCGGGGCCGAGATCAATGACCCAATCGGCGGACTTGATGACGTCGAGCTGGTGTTCGATGACCACGACCGTATTCCCCAAGTCTACCAGCCTCTGCAGGACGTCCAGCAGCTTGCGGATGTCATCGAAGTGCAGGCCGGTGGTGGGCTCGTCCAGGATGTAAAAGGTGCGTCCGGTTTGCCGTTTGCTCAATTCGCGCGCCAGCTTGATGCGCTGTGCCTCGCCGCCGGAAAGCGTCGTCGCCGGCTGGCCCAGGTGAATGTAACCGAGGCCCACGTCCACCAGGGTTTGCAGCTTGGTAGCGATCTGCGGAATGTTGGCGAGCAGGCCGAGTGCCTCCTCGACCGTCGCCTCCAGAAGATCCGCGATCGAGTAACCCTTGTACTTGACCTGGAGCGTTTCCTGGTTGTAACGGCGCCCGCGACAGACTTCACAGGTCACATAGACGTCGGGCAGAAAACTCATCTCGATGCGCTTGACGCCGTCTCCCTCGCAAGCCTCGCAGCGGCCTCCCTTCACGTTGAAGCTGAAACGGCCGGGTTTGTAGCCGCGCTCGCGCGATTCGGGCAGCATGGCGTAGAGGTCGCGAATGGGGGTAAAAACCCCGGTATAGGTGGCGGGATTCGAGCGCGGCGTGCGGCCGATGGGCGACTGGTCAATCTGGATGACCTTGTCTATGTGTTCCAGTCCTTCGATGGCGTCGTGCGCACCGGGTTCCTCGCGCGAGCCATGCAGGCGGCGCATCAGCGCGCGGTAGACGATGTCGTTGACCAGCGTGGATTTGCCGCTGCCGGAGACACCGGTGACCACGATCAGCAGGCCGAGCGGGAACTCCACGTCAATGTTCTTGAGGTTGTGCTGGCGTGCGCCGCGAACCACCAGCATGCGCCCGTTGCCGCGGCGGCGCCTGGCCGGCAGCGGGATACGTTCGAGACCGGCCAGATACCTCCCCGTGAGCGAGGCCGGGTTGCGCGCGATTTCCTCCGGCCGCCCGCAGGCCACCAGCTCGCCCCCCAGGCGTCCCGCGCCCGGGCCCAGATCCACCACGTAATCGGCGCGCTCGATGGTCTCCTGGTCGTGCTCGACCACCACCACCGTGTTGCCCAGATCGCGCAGGCGCACGAGCGTATCGAGCAGGCGCGAGTTGTCCCGCGGGTGAAGCCCGATGGACGGCTCGTCGAGGACGTAGAGCACGCCCCGCAACTGCGAACCGATCTGCGTGGCCAGCCGGATGCGCTGCGCCTCGCCGCCGGCCAGCGTGGCGGCCGAGCGATCCAGGCTCAGGTAGTCCAGCCCGACCGCCTGCAAGAATTCCAGCCGGTGCGTGATCTCTTCGAGGATGCGCCCGGCGATCTCCAACTCACGCGGGCTGAACTTCCAGCTCTTGATCAGCGGCAGGGCACGCGCCACCGGCAGCGCGGTGAACTCGGCGATCGAGAGGCCCTGCACCCGCACCGCCAGGCTGGCTGGCTTCAGCCGCTTGCCCTGGCATGCCGGACAGGTCACCGGCGACATGTAGTCCATCAGCCACTCGCGGTAACTCTCGCCCGCTTCCTCGTAGACTCGCTCCAGGATGCTGAGCAGGCCGGGGAAGCCGTTGCCGCCCTCGAGCAGCAGCTTCTGCGTCTTCTGGGGGAGTTGCTCGAAAGGAACGCTCAAGTCCAGCCGCAGGCGGCGCGCGACCTCTTTCAGGCGGTGTTGCAGGTAAGCTGAGCCGCCGCCGGGCCCCAGCCCTCCTTCGAGCAGCGGTTTCGAAGGATCGGCAATCACCTTGGCGGGATCGAAGCTCCACGTGCTGCCGAGGCCCGAGCAGGTCTCGCAAGCGCCGTAAGGGCTGTTGAACGAAAACGAACGCGGCTCCAGTTCCGGCACGCTGGTGCCGCAATCCGGGCAGGCCAGTTTCTGCGAATACAGCCTCTCTTCCCCGTCCACCACCGCCACCAGGATGAGCCCGTTGGCCATGCGGACGGCCGTGTCTATCGAGGCCTCCAACCTGCGCTCGACGCCGGGTTTGACCAACAGGCGGTCCACGACGATCTCGATGGTGTGATTGCGGCGGCGGTCGAGCACGATGGGTTCGTCGAGCGCACGAAGGACCCCGTCAATGCGTGCGCGCACGAAGCCTTTTTGAGCGAACTTTTCCAGTTCCTTGCGATACTCCCCCTTCCGCCCGCGCACCACCGGCGCCAGGATCATGATGCGCTGATCGCGCAGCGTGGCCATGATCTGCTGGAGGATCTGTTCGGTGCTCTGCCGCCGGATGGGCTGGCCGCACTGCGGGCAGTGCGGCACCCCCACGGAGGAATACAACAGTCGCAGGTAGTCGTAGATCTCGGTGATCGTGCCCACGGTGGAACGCGGGCTGCGGCTGGTGGTTCTCTGTTCGATCGAGATGGCCGGGCTCAGGCCTTCGATCGAATCCACCTCGGGCCGTTCCATTTGATCGAGGAACTGCCGCGCGTACGGCGAGAGCGTCTCGACGTAACGCCGCTGGCCCTCCGCGTAAATGGTGTCGAAAGCGAGCGAAGACTTGCCCGAGCCGCTCAAGCCGGTGATGACGGTCAGCGTGTTGCGCGGGATTTCGACGTCAATGTTTTTGAGATTGTGCTGCCGCGCACCGCGGACACTGATACGGTCGAGCATTGCATGCCCCGGCGATGAACGCCCAGTATGCTATTTTGCCGCCGGGCCCCGCCGGGGCGCAATCGCACGCTCAGGAGCACGGGCGCACGCCGCACTTCTTGAGCAGCGCCACCATCGGGCACCAGTTCGTGAAGGCCGATTGCAGCAGGTTCAGGCCTACGAAGGCGGTGAACCAGTGGAAACGCGGATCCACCAGCCAGCCTAGCGCCAGACTGAGCAGCACGAAGAAACCGGCGACCAGCCGCAAGTAACGCTCGATCGTCATGGGCGAATCAGCTCCTCCTGCTGCTTGGATGCGAAATCGGCCCTGACGTTACAGCCTTGCCGGCGGACGCCATGCGCGCCAGCGCCGCCCCGCCACACGACGAGCCGGGAGCAGCCCGGTCCGCACGGTTACAATTGTGCAAGCCATGTCCGGAGCCCTCCTCGGTGGCGCGGCCCCGAGAGGCGGATCCCCCCGCCGCAGGCTCGAACACGATGCGCGCGACCGGGGCGGCGGTTCGAGCCTAGGGTCGGCCTCTCTCGGCTCCGGCCGCTTCCCCGGCTTGCGGTGGGGGCTCTTCCTGCTCGCCCCTCTGTTGTTGTTATGGATGGCCGGCGACGGCCTGCGCAGCGGCTTCTTCCCGGACGACATGATGAACCTGTACGGCGCCTGGCGCGAGCCTTGGCTGCGGTTGGTTGCCTTCAACCTGCCAGGGTTCCCCGGCGGATACCGGCCCGTGGGAGCTCTCCTGTACCGGGCCCTGTTCGAACTGTTCGCTTTGAATCCGCTGCCCTACCGGATCCTCTGCTGGTTGCTGCTACTGGCCAACCTGTACCTTGCGTGGCGTCTGATGCAGGCGGCGAGCGGCTGCTGGGCCGTGGCCTCCCTGGGCGCTACGCTCGGCGCCTACCACGCGTACTTCTCCGACCTCTACTACAGCACGGCCACCATCTACGACCTTCTCTGCTATGGCCTGTACTGCGGGACGCTGCTTTACTACTTCCGGCGCCGATCGCGCGGTCGTCTGGGCTGGCGTGCGCTCCTGGTGATTGCAGGTCTGCAATGGCTGGCCCTGAACGCGAAGGAAACGGCCGTGACCCTTCCCGCCATGCTGTTGGTTAGCGAATGGCTCTTCGGCTGGGCCCCCAAGCGCGACTTCCGCGCGACCGCGATTTGCGGCCTGTTGGTTCTGGTCGGCCTGGCAGGCAAGCTCACCGGGCCTCGAGCGCTGAACTCCAATCCGGCCTATGCTCCCGATCCGGGCCTGCTCGGCGCCAATCTGGGCCATTATTACGGGTTGTTGTTCTACCGGCCCGAGGCCATGCCGGCGGCTGGCGTCTTCCTTTTGTTGGTGTCGGTGTGGTTGGCAGCCTGGCTGCTCAGGCGCAGGCCCGTCGTACCCTTCGCCGCCGCACTGCTGACGTTGACGCCTGTGCCGGTGCTGGCGATTCCTCCGAGGAGCCTGTACGTGTTCGCCCTGCCCGCTACGGGCTGGGGCCTCTTCGCCGCGGCGCTGGCGTTCCACCTGTTCCCACTCCGGCGCTGGCCGCTCGCCCTTCGTCAGGTCCTTCTGACGTCGCTGGGCCTCGCCGTGCTGGTTCCGCTGCACGTGGCCCGGAGGCCCTTCGCCAATCACTGGCTGGCGAGCGAAGAACCGAAGATGCGGACGCTGCTCGCCGAACTCGACCGCCGCCTGCCGGCGCTGGCGCCCGGCAGCCGGATTCTCGTACTGGAGGACCCGTTCGACCGGGACGACTGGATCCTCACCTCTCTGTTCCGGCTGCGCTATCGGGACGACAGCATCGAGGTCCGCAGAATCAAACAGGCCGGGGCACCCCCTCCCGAGCAATGGCGGGCCTACCATTACGTGCTGGCCATCCGGGACTGGCGGATCGAGATCCTCGAGCACGCCCCTTGGGAGGACGGCTCCGTCCAGCCGAGGCGAGCCTCGCCCATCCCGGGAAGCTAACGTGCGCTCGACGGTACCGCTTCCGTACGCAGCGCGGGCTGCACTTTGTTCCGGTTCGCCATGTAGTAGACGATCGGCACGGTCATGCGCGAGAGCAGAAGCGAGGCGATTTCGCCCGCCATCAGCGAGATGGCCAGGCCCTGGAAGATGGGATCGAACAGGATCACGGCCGCTCCCACCACCACCGCGGCTGCCGTCAACAGCATCGGCCGGAAGCGGACCGCGCCTGCGTCCACCACCGCCTCGGCAAGCGGCATGCCCTGCCGGAGCCGGAGCTCGATGAAGTCCACCAGGATGATCGAATTCCTGACGACGATGCCCGCGCCGGCGATGAAGCCGATCATCGAGGTGGCGGTGAAGAAAGCGTTCAGCATTCCGTGCGCGGGCAGAATGCCGACCAGGGAAAAGGGAATGGCGGCCATGATCACCAGCGGGGTGACGAAGGACTGGAACCAGCCGACCACGAGCACGTAAATGAGAATGAGCACGGCGCCGAACGCCAGACCGAGATCGCGGAAGACCTCGTAGGTGATGTGCCACTCGCCATCCCACTTCATGGCGTAGCGCGACTCGTCGTCCGGCAATCGCGCCGTGTACTGCTCGATCGAGTAGCCCTCGGGCACGCGGATGCGCGAAATCTCCGGGCCCAGCTTGAGGATGGCGTACACGGGACTTTCGATCGCCCCGGCCACGTCCGCCGTCACGTACGTCACCGGCATCAGGTTCTTGTGGTAAATGCTTTTCTCCTGCACCGTCTGCTCGACGCGCACGAGCTGGCTGAGCGGCACCAGACTGCCGTCCCGGCCCTTCAGTCGCAGGTTCTTGAGCCGTTCGAGATCCGAGCGCGCTGCGCGCTCGAGACGCAGCACGATCGGCAGATCCTCTTTTTCCGAGTCCACGTGCAGCAGGCCCGCCGGCTCGCCGGCGGCCGCGATGCGCAGCGTGCGGGCGATCTCCTCTTCGCTGATGCCGTGCAGCGCGGCCTTCTCGCGGTCCACGCGCAAGCTCACCTTGGGCTGATCGTCCTCGACGTACCAGTCCACATCCACCACACCCTCGGTCTTCTCGAACAACGCGAAGATCTGGCGCGCGATTTCCAGTCTCCCCTCCAGCGTAGGCCCGTAGACTTCGGCCACCAGCGTCTGGAGCACCGGCGGGCCCGGCGGTACCTCGGCCACCTTGATGCGCGCCCCGTAGCGGCGGGCGATGGGAACCAGCAGTTCGCGCACGCGCTTGGCAATGTCGTGGCTCTGCAACTCGCGCTCGTGCTTGGCGAGCCGGTTCACCTGGATGTCGGCTACGTTCGAGCCGCGGCGCAGGTAGTAGTGACGCACCAGGCCGTTGAAGTTGAAGGGGGCGGCGGTGCCCGTGTAGGTCTGCACGTTGACGACCTCGGGCTGCTCGAGCAAGGGCAGGGCCAGTGCGCGCGCCACACGCTCGGTCTCTTCCAGCGTCGTGCCCTCCGGCATGTCAATGATCACCTGGAACTCGCTCTTGTTGTCGAAGGGCAGCATCTTCACTTTCACGAAGCCGGTGAACAGCAGCGCGACCGAACCCGCCAGCAGCAGGAAGACGCCGGCCAGGAAGGCCCAACTGAGCAGCCGCTTCTCGAGCAGCGGCTTCATGACCCAGCGGTAGAGGCGCGTCAGCCGGTCCTCACGCTCGCCTTCGGCGTGGCCTCGGCTCGGCTTCAGGATGCGCACCGCTGCCCACGGCGTGACCAGGAAGGCGACGATCAAGGAGAAGATCATCGCCGCCGAGGCGCCCACGGGGATCGGCCGCATATAAGGTCCCATCAACCCTCCCACGAAGGCCATGGGCAGGATCGCGGCGATCACTGTCAGCGTGGCCAGGATCGTAGGATTGCCCACCTCGTCCACCGCCTCCACCGCCACCGCCACCAGAGGCCGGTTGCGATTGCCGGGCAGCCGCGCATGGCGGGCGATGTTCTCCACGACCACGATGGCGTCGTCCACCAGGATGCCGATCGAGAAGATGAGCGCGAACAGCGTGATGCGGTTCAGCGTGTAACCGTAGAGGTAGAAGACGGCCAGCGTCAGCGCCAGGGTCACCGGGATGGCGATGAAGACGATCAGCGAATCGCGCAGCCCCAGCGCGATCCCGATCAGCAGGCTCACCGAAACCACGGCGATGAGCATGTGGAAGAGCAGCTCGTTGGATTTCTCGGCTGCCGTCTCGCCGTAGTGCCGCGTGATGCTGACTTCCACGTCCGCGGGAATGACGCCCCCCTTGAGGCGCTCGACGCGTGCCAGCACTTCGCGGGCCACGGTGATCGCGTTGGTCCCCTTGCGCTTGGCGACCGCGAGCGTCACCGCGGGATGGAAGGCGCCATCGCGGCCCGCGTAGTGAACGTACTGCGATGGCTCCTCGCCGCCGTCCTCCAGGCGCGCCACGTCGCGCACGTAGACCGGCTTGCGGTTGAAGACGCCCACTACCACGGAGGCAACGTCCTCCGCGTTGCGCAGGAATTCGCCCGTCTCCAAGACGAACTCGCGGTTGCCGTGCGCGAAGCTTCCCGAGGGCAGCCGCCGATTGGCCGCGCTCAGGGCCTGATAGATCTCGAGAGGCGTCAACCCGTATGCCGCCAGCCTGGCTTCGTCCAGCGTCACGCGCAGTTCGCGCTTCTGACCGCCGATGATGGTCACGGCCGAGACGTCGGGTGTTTGCTTGACGACGTCATGCACCTGTGCGGCGATGCGGCGCAGCTCGAACGGGCCGTAGCGGCGGCTCCACAACGTGAGAGCCAGGATTGGCACGTCGTCAATCGAACGGGGCTTGATCAGCGGCGGGGTGGCGCCCGGAGGGATCAGATCGAAGTTGGCGAACATCTTCTGGTTGAGCTTGACGATGGAGTCTTCCTCGTCTTCGCCCACGTAGAAACGCACCACCGCCATGGCCATGCCGGGGCTGGAGGTCGAATAGATGTATTCGACGCCGGGAATCTCCCAGAGCAGCTTTTCCAT
>JANXAE010000035.1 GCA_025062235.1 Bryobacteraceae bacterium | reverse complement strand
CCAGCAGCGCGGTGCCGCCGAGAAGTCTCGCCAAGCTGAGGGGCTCGTCGCTGCGGGCCCCGCCGAGCCGCAGCAGGCCGAGCAGATACAGGCCGGCCAGCCCGAACAGCACGATCCACAGGGCCAGGAACCGTTCCCGCGTGAGCAAGTTCCAGCCGAGAACCTTGTCCACGGCGCTCCAGTACTTGAAAGCCGCGGCGAGAATGACGAAACCGAAGACGACCTTGACGCGCTCCATCCAGCCGCCCGCCCGCGGCAAGCGGGCCAGGTACGAAGGAAACAGCGCGAGCAGGAAAAAGGGCGAGGCGAGCCCGGTGGCGAAGCCGAGCATGCCCAGCGCAGGCTTCCATCCCCCTTCGGCAAGCGACGCTGCCAGCAAGGTGCCGACGAACGGGCCCACGCAGGCGAATGCGGTCAGCGAAAACGTCAGCCCCATGAGCAATGTGCCGGCAAGCCCGCCTCCTCGCGAGGCCTGATCCAGGCGCGTGAGCACGCTCGAAGGAATCCTGATCTCGAAAGCCCCGAGCAGGCTCAGCGCGAAAACCGCGAACACCGTCGCGATGAATCCGTTCACAAACGGATTCGAGCCGAGCTGCACCATGCCGAAAGGCCCCAGCAGCACGGTCACGAGCAGCCCGAGACCCGTGAACAGCACGACGATCCCGAGCGAAAACACGAGCGCTTCGAAGACAGCGCGCCCGCGGCCTGCCGCCGGCTTGTTCAAGAAGAAGGAGACCGTGATCGGGATCATCGGAAAGACGCAGGGCGTGAAGATCGCAGCCAACCCGAAGGCGAAGGCCACCAACACGAACACTGGCAGCGCCCGCGGCGAAGCAGAGCTCTCCGTGGCGGGAAGGACCGCCGGAGCCACCGCCTGTGGAGCCGTCCCGGAAACCAGCCGGTAGCCGGCGGGAATCGTCGGGGCGGCGGCCGGGGCGTCCGGCTCGACGACAAGGCGCGCGGTCACGGTGACACGCCGCGGGGGCAGGCACTGACGATCGTCACAGGCCTGGAAGCGGGGGCGTGCGGCCAGCTCCAGCACGCCGGCCGCCGCATCGCGCGCAAGCTCGAGCTCCAGCAGCAGCGTGACTTCGCCCGAAAAGGTTTCGGTTTCGGTTGCCGAAGTTCGGATCGAGCTTGCGCGCCGGCTCCGGCTGGTATATACGCACGCTGGCGATCGCCGGGTGCGGCGTCACCTCCACCGTAGTCGCGATGGGGGGTCGCGGTGTCGTCATCGAGTAAACGCGCCATCCCGGCTCCATGTGCGCGGTGAGCCTGCCCAATACCCGCGAGCCCGGCCGCACCGAAGCCGGCTCGAAGGTCAGCGACCACCGGACGGGTTCGAGGGGCTGGGGGCGGAGCTCGACCGCCGCCAGCAGAAGGAGCGGAAACAGCAAGCGCCTCACGCTCTAGTGGATGCCTTCACTTGGCTACCGGTAACAGCGTGTCCGGCATCGCCCGCAGCTCGTTTTCCAGCCGCTGGTCAATGCCGGCCTGCGCCAACTCGGCCGCCACTCGAATGGCGTTGTAAATGGCGTAGCCGTTCGAGCGCCCGTGGCAGATGATCACCACGCCGCGCACGCCCAGCAGCGGCGCGCCGCCGTACTCGGAATAGTCCACGCGTTTGCGGAAGTCGCGGTAGGCGTTGCGCGAGAGCACGTAACCGACCTTGCGCTTCAGCGTGGCCTTGAGCGAGGCCTCGAGCAGGTGCATGATCACGTCGGCCATGCCCTCGCTGACCTTGAGCGCCACGTTCCCTATGAAACCGTCGCAGACGACGACGTCGGCCGCCCCGGTGTAAAGATCCCGCCCCTCGACGTTGCCAATGAAATTCAGCGGCAAGCTCCTCAGCAAAGGCGCTGCGTTGCGCGTCAGCTCGTTGCCCTTGTGTTCTTCCTCGCCGATCGAGAGCAGGCCGACGCGCGGGCGCTCGATGTGGAAGACCACCCGCGAGTAAATGTCGCCCATCAGCGCGAACTGCGCGAGCATGCGCGGGTTGCAGTCCACGTTGGCGCCGACGTCAATCATGACCGCCGGCGTGCCCTTCAACGTGGGAAACGCCGAAGCCAGAGCGGGCCGGTCCACCCCGCGCACGACGCCCTGCACCATCTTCGCCGTGGCCATCACCGCCCCGGTGTTCCCGGCCGAAACCAGCCCCTGCGCGTGCCCGTCCCGCACCAGACGAGAGGCCACGCGGATCGAGCTGTCGCGCTTGCTCCGCACCGCGCGCGCCACGCTGTCCTCCATGGTCACGCGCTCGCTGGCATGCACGATGCGAATGGGCAGGGAGCGGGCGCTGTCCTGCGCCGCCAGCTCGCGGGAAAGCACATCTTGAGGCCCGACCAGCAGCACTTCCACGCCCAGAGCCTTGGCGGCCCGGATGGCGCCCTCGACCTCGGACTTGGGGGCGTGATCGCCCCCCATCGCGTCCACCGCGATCCTGATCATGACCGGCTTCGGATTATTCCGATGTCACCTCGATGACTTCCCTGCCTTTGTACTGGCCGCAGTGCGGACAGACCCGGTGCGGCAGTTTGGGTTCGTGGCAGTTGGGACATTCGGCCAAGTTGGCCCGCCGCAACGCATCGTGCGCTCTCCGCTTGCCCGTGCGAGCCTGCGAATGTCGCCGTTTCGGGTTCGCCATAACTGTACCGTCCTTTGCAAAGAAACTCGAATGACTCTCGGATGCGTCAGCGGACGAGGTTTCGCAACGCGGCCCAGCGATCGTCCACCCATTCCTGCCGGCACCCGCAGTTTACCAGATTGCGGTTTCCCCCGCAGACCGGGCAGATGCCCCGGCAGTCCGGACGGCAAACCCGCCGCATGGGCAAGGCCAGCAACACTTGCTCGCGCACCACGTCCGCCAGCTCGATGCCCAAACCCCGATAGAAAGCGATCTCGGTCTCCTCCGGCGAAAGCACCACTTCCTCCGGCATCGCCGCAGGCAGAGGCTGGTAGACCAAGTCGAAATCCAGCGACAGGGGGAAACTGGCCGGCTCCAGGCAGCGGTCGCAATCCGCCTGCATCTCTACGCTGAGGTGGCCCTTGACCAGGATCTCCATGGTGGGCTGGCGCAAGATGGCCACACCCCGCACAACCAAATCGCTCACCTGCCGGAGGTGGGCATCGAAATAGTCCACCGCGCCGGGGGAAAACACCTCCGCGATCGGAAGATCGCGGAGCACCAACTCCTGGATGCTAAGGAACACAGGCGCAACCCCGCGCGGGCACTGAAAGAACTTCCATTATAGCCGAAATTCTTATTCCGGATTCCCCGGGCGCACGGGCAGGAACCGCCGGATGGCCTTCTCGTAAACCCACGCACCCAGCACGCCACCCACCAGCGGTCCGGTTACAGGAACCCACCAAACGCCGGTGCCGTCCGTCAAGCCGTTGTGACGGAAGCCGGCCATTGCGACGAAGAGTCGGGGTCCGAAGTCGCGCGCCGGGTTGATCGCGTAGCCGTGCAACGAGCCGAACGAACAGCCGATGGCCAGTACGATCAGCCCGATCACCAGCGGCGTCAGATTCGCGCCCGGCGGCTGGTTGCGCGGGTCCGTGACCGCGAAGACCAACAGCAGCAGCAGCGCCGTACCCAGCACTTGGTCCGCCAATCCGGCCGCGGGCAACCCCGGGAAGGCGGGAAAGGTCGTGAACACCCCGGCCGTGCGTTCCAGCAGCGGATCGGCCTTGGCGAAGGCCGGCCGGTAGTTGAAAAACACCACCGCTGCCCCCGCGAAGGCGCCTGAGGTTTGCGCAAGCCAGTATGGCAGCAGCTTCTTCCATGGGAAGGCCCGGAACAGCGCCAGCGCCAGCGTGACCGCCGGATTCAGATGCGCGCCGCTCACCCTCCCCGCAACCCAAACCCCCATGGTGACGCCGAGCGCCCAGCCAATGGTGATGTTGGTCCAGCCTCCGTGCACGATCTCGCCTGGAGCCCCGCTGCCGAACAGCGCGACCATCGCACAGACGCCGCAACCGAACGCGAGCAGCACCGCGGTCCCGAGGAACTCCGCCAGCAGCTCGCCGGCCAGCGAAGGGCGATTCATGGCTTGCCCTGCCTCCTTTCCTCGAGACGCTTCTTCAGGTACTCTTCGTATTCCTTCTTGAGCGCGGGATCTGCCGGCGTCGAGTAGATCTCGCTCGACTTGTACTTGCCCGTGCGGAGTTTCTGCTGCGTCCACTCGTCGTGGATACGGCTGCGCTCCGCCGTCTCCAGAACCTTCTCGACCAAGTGCGGCGGGATGAACCAAACGCCCTCGCGATCGGCGAAAACCACATCGCCCGGCATCACCGTGGCCTTGCCGATGCGGATCGGTACGTTGTACCCGGTCAGCATCACATTGCGGATGGCCGTCGGGTGCGCGCCGCGATAGTAGATCGGCATGCCGAGAGGAAAGATGCCCTCCAGATCGCGGATCCCGCCGTCCACGACGATCCCGGTCCCCGTGACCGTCTGGATGTACGTGGCGAGGTTGTTTCCCACGAACGTTCCTTCCTCGATCTTGCCGAAAAGGTCCACCACGATGACATCGCCGGCCTGGAGCTGGTCAATGACGCGCTGGTTCGGGCTGCGCCCGCCCAAACCCGCCCTGCCCTCGGCCTCGGCCACCTCGGCCACGTCGGCGCGGAACGGCATGAACTGGGCGGTGACCGCGCGGCCCACGAGCTTTTTCCCCGGATGGAGGATTTGCCAGCCGTCCTCGTACTGGTTGGCGTAGTCGGGCCGCGGCAGCGCGGCCCAGACTTCTTCGGAAGTCAGCTCCTTGAATCGCTCGAGCAGTCGGTCAGGGACCTTGGGACGCCCGTCCGGAAACCGTTCGTAGGGATTCTTTTGGGTGTAGCGGATCATCTGCTCGCGGCTGAAGGTGAAGACCTGGCTCGCGGCCGCGTGCGCGAGCACGCATAGGCCCAGGACCACTCGCTGCATGCAGGGAAATGTATCACAGCAGGGGCGGGGTCGAGCCCGCGCCTCCCAGCGCGCTCCGCCAGCGGTGGTACTGCTCCTGGCGCATCCGTTCCAGATCCTGCTTGACCAGGTTCAGTCCGAACACGCACAGTTCGAAGTTCTCCGAGAGCCGCCGGAACAGCGGCGCCTCATCGCGGTACTCGAACTGGTCGAAGCAAGATACGATGTGGTAGGATTCTTTGCCCGCCTTGACATAATCCACAAAGGCGTCCACGCGTTGGCGTCGCGGCAGCGAAGCCACGTACTCCGGGAACAGGCCGGTGAAGAAGAGCGTGTAGTCACCGATGTGCTTGCGCACCTCGCGCTCTCGATCGAACGAGCGGCCTTCGAGCAGCGGGTTCGATTCGACGAGCATCAGGCCGACGTCCTCCAACGGACGCCCACGCGCATCGCGGATCTTGTACAGATTGCGCACGTGAGCGAATTCCACCAGCAGCTCCGAGACGTAGCGGGCTACGTCAGGATCGCGCACTTGTGCGTCCCCGTAGAAACGACGGACGACCAGCTCCCGGAACAGCCGGCACAAGGGATGGTCAGGCGGGATACCCAGCATCGAGCCCTCCCCGAGCGGACCCGTTCCCTTTTTATTCTAGCCGCGCGCAAGGGTCGCGGCGCACCTCTGCTATACTCCGAGCCATGACAGGCAGGTTCCTACGCTTCGGCGTCCTGCTGGCTGCCGCGCTATGGGCCGGCAAGGCGCCCATCACGCACGAGGACGTTTGGCTGATGCCGCGGGTCGGCGCACCGGCGGTCAGCCCCGACGGCAAATGGGTCGTCGTCTCGGTGGTCGAACCCTCCTACGACGAAAGCAAGCAGGTCTCCGACCTTTGGATAGTACCCAGCGATGGCAGCGCCCCGCCGCGCAGACTCACGCACACGCGCGGGCCGGAAGGCGACGTCGCCTGGTCGCCCGATTCCAGGCGCATCGCTTTCGTGGCGCGGCGCGAGGGCGACGAGGCGCCGCAAGTCTACGTGCTGTCGCTCGATGGCGGAGAGGCCATGCGCGTGACCTCGCTTCCGACCGGCGCCTCCAACCCGCAGTGGCGCCCCGATGGCAAGGCGCTGCTTTTCCAAAGCATGGTTTTCCCGGGCGCCGCCGATGAGGAGACCAACAAGAAGATCCTCGAGGAGCGCAAGCAGCGCAAGTACAACGCCCGCGTCTACACGAGCTTCCCCATCCGCCGCTGGGATCGTTGGCTCGAAGATCGCCGTCCGCATCTGTTCGTGCAGTCGCTCGAGCCCGGCGCCAAGCCGCGCGACCTGCTGGCGGGAACCAAGCTGGCCTCCGAACCCGGCTTCGGCGGCAGCTCCGGCGGCATGAGCGGCGACGAAAATCTCCAGGCCGTCTGGGCGCCGGACGGCGAGAGCATCGTCTTCGTCGCCACGCGCAACCGCAACGTCGAAGCGTACGATTTCTCGAGCCTGCACGTGTATCGCATCCCGGCCTCGGGCGGCGAGCCGGAAGCCCTGACTTCCGGGCGCGACAGCTACTCGCAGCCGACCTTCTCGCCCGACGGCCGCACCCTCTATATGCTTCACGCCCGGCGCGATCCCAAGCGCTTGTACACTCTACGGCGCCTGGCGGCGCTGCCCTGGCCACCCTCGGGCCAGCCACGCCTGCTCAGCCCCGCATTCGATCGCTCCGTAGACAGCTACGCCCTCACGCCCGACGGCCAGACGATTTACCTCACGGCAGAGGAGGCTGGCCACGACAAGATCTTCACGCTGCCCGCGAGCGGAGGCGAGACGCGCCTCGCTTTCGAGGTCACCTCGGGCTGCTACCAGAACCTCGCCATCGCCGAGCGGGCGCCCCAACCCATCCTGATCGCAAATTTCACCAGCATGACCCAGCCGCCCGAGGTCGTGCGCGTGGATCCGGCCGCCGGCACGCACCGTGCTTTGACTTCCTTCACCGCCGAGCGCGCCGCACGCATTGATTGGCAACCACCTCGCCACTTCTGGTTCAAGGCTTCGACCGGCCGCCGCATCCACAACCTGCTCGTGTTGCCGCCCGCTTTCGACGAGAAAAAGAAATACCCGTTGCTGGTCTTCATGCACGGCGGACCGCACAACATGTGGAAGGACCAGTTCTTCCTGCGCTGGAACTTCCACTACCTGGCTTCGCCAGGCTACGTCGTGCTGATGACGAACTACACCGGCTCGACCGGTTTCGGCGAGGAGTTCGCCGACGCCATCAACCGCGACCCGCTGCGCGGTCCGGCCATCGAGATCAACGAGGCGGCCGACGAAGCCATCCGGCGGTTCCCGTTCATAGACGCGAGGCGGCAGGCTGCGGGCGGCGCCAGCTACGGCGGCTATCTCGCCAACTGGATGCAGGCCACCACTACTCGCTACCGCACGCTGTTCAATCACGCCGGGTTGACCAACAACGAGTCCATGTGGGGCACGACCGACGGCGGCTACTACTGGGAGCGCCGGTTCGGAGTCCCGGTCTGGGAAGGCGGTCCCGCCTGGCAGGACCAGAACCCGTTCCGCTACGCGCGCAACTTCCGCACACCGATGTTCATCTCCCACGGCGAGCTCGATTTTCGCGTACCCATCTCGCAGGGTCTGGAGATTTACAAGCTGCTCCAGCGCCTGCGCATCCCCTGCAAGCTGGTCGTCTTCCCCGACGAGAACCACTGGATCCTCAAAGGCGAGAACAACCGCTTCCTCTTTCAGGAGCTCTTCGCCTGGCTGAAGAAATACCTGGATCCGGAGGAACCCCCAAAGGAGTGAGGGCAAGGGGCGTCGCAGCGACCGCGGGATTTGCCGGGCTGGGATTCCCCCGGCCATGAATCCCCCAGCCCAGTCCTGCATCCATTCGAGTAGCCATGAGCCTTGCGGATCGAAAGTGTGTGCCTTGCCAGGGCGGCGTGCCGCCGCTCAAGGGTGAGCGAATCGCCGCGTTGCTCACAGAGACGCCGGGTTGGCGCGTGGTGGACGAGCACCACCTCGAGCGCGTCTTCTCCTTCCCGGATTTCCGGACGGCACTCGATTTCGTCAACCGAGTGGGCGAGTTGGCGGAGGAGGAGGGCCACCACCCTGACTTGTTGCTGAGCTGGGGCCGGGTCGAGGTCCGCATCTGGACTCACAAGATCGATGGGCTCAGCGAGAGCGATTTCATCCTCGCGGCGAAGATCAATCGTTTGACCGGCGCATCTGCGCCCGCCGCCTCTGCGGCCACCCGAAGCCCGCTGACCAAGTCCTCGCCCAGGTAGGGTGGCCTCGGGGGGGAAACGGCTGCCTTTCCTCCGGAAATTGTTCCCCGAACCTGGCCGAACGCTCGTCGAACCGCCTCTTCCTATTTGGAGTTCAGGAGTCCTTCCGCAGCTTATGCACCGAATCCGCGGCCTTTTCGCAAGGGATGCCTGCCTCAACCGGATCCCCCAGATCTGGTGACTTGGAAGCTGCGCGGCAGCGCTCGCTGCCGATCCGAAGCAGACCATACCCTCTTCGCACTGGCTGCCACCCCGGCGGTTCCAATCCCCTTATGCGAATTCCGGGACGCTCACCTACCGGGGTGCGAGGGGACCGCCGGGCGAGCTCGTAGCCCTTTTCAACCGCTCGTTTCCTAATCCTCCGGCCATTTTCCGGCGACCACGGAGCCGGAAAATGGCCAACCGCAGGGAAAAAGCACGCCGGCTGCCTGGCCGTCGTCCGCCACTTCCGCCCGAACTTCCGGCAGCTTGAGCGATAATCTTGAGGTGCCAAGACGTGAATTTCCGTTGGCCGCAGGATGAGGCGGCGTTTTTCGCGGTCCCAGGCTATTGCGGGAGAACCTCGATGCATGGGTTCGATCGTTCAGGAGCGGGCGACGATTCCAGCGAGCCCCTCAGGGTCTTGTTGACCATTCAAACCATGGAAGGACCCGCGGGCGGTTCAATGTACGTGCGGGATTTGGCCTTGGAGCTGGCGCGGCAGGGGCATGAACCCGCGGTGTATTGCCGGCGGCTTGGTCCCCCGGCGCAGCAGCTTCTCGATGTAGGGATCCAGGTTGTGGACTGCATTGATCGGACCCCGCGACCCGACATCATCCATGGCAACTCACCCATCGAGACCGTGGCAGCCGTGTTGCGGTGGCCTGAGGCGGCAGCCGTCTTTGCCTGCCATGGCTGGGGGCCGGATGCCCTTGCTCCTCGCATTCCTGGAATCGTGCGGTACTTGCCGGTGAGCGAGCACGCGCGCGACGTGCTGTTGTCGGTCTACGGGGTCCCCGAGGATCGAATCGTGATGTTCCAAAACCCTGTAGATCTGGAGCGGTTTCCCCTGCGAAGCCCGCTACCGCCGGTCCCTCGCAAGGCGCTGGTATTCAGCAATACGATCTCGGAGCTGAATCACCTTCCTGTCATCCGCGCCGCGTGCATGGAAATGGGGCTCGTCTTGGATTCGCTGGGGGTGGCGACCGGGCGCGTGCGCCTCGATCCGGAGCGGGTTCTCTCCGCCTACGACATCGTGTTTGCAAAGGGGCGCGCGGCCCTCGAAGCGCTGGCGACGGGCTGCGCCGTAATCCTGACCGATGCGGTGGGATTTGGCGAATTGGTCACGACCGAGAATTACGACCAGCTCCGCCTGCGCAATTTCGGTCTGCGCGCCTTGCGCCTGCCATCCACGAAGGAAACCTTGCTGGCCCAGTTGAAGCGGTACGATCCCGAGGACGCCGCCCGCGTGACCGCTCGCGTGCGCCGGACCGAAGGACTTTTTGCCGCGGTGCAACGGCTGGGGGAGATCTATCGCGAGGCGATCGCGGAGCGTCGCCGGCATGATCCCGACTGGGAATCGGTACGAGCTGGGGTCGCGCGGTTCCTGGACGAAATCGCCCCTACCAGCAACACGTTTTACGTGGCCGAACAGTTGGCGCCGCTCGAGCGGCGGCTTACGGCAGCGGAAGTCCGCTTGCGCCGCCTTCGCGAAACCTTGAGCCTGCCTCCTCTGTCCGCACAAGAATTGGCTCGCGTGAGTCTGCGACTGTTGCACCTGCCCTGCATTCTGGGCGTAAGCCAACAGCTCAAGGCCACGGTGGAACTCCACAACGGCACGGAGCGGGTTCTCTCCAGCCTGGGTGACAACCCGCTGCACTTGTCCTACCATTGGTTGGAACCTAGCGGTGGTTACTATCTGCACGGCGGGATGCGTTCGGAAATCTACCCTCCACTGGCGCCGGGCCAAGCGTTTGTCTACCCAGTGACGCTGCGAGCCCCGCGCGATCCAGGCTCGTACGTCCTGCGAATCGCCCTCGTGCAGGAACACGTCAGTTGGTCGGACCCTCTCGGCGTGTTCGTAGACGTGGCCTGCGAGGTCGTCGGTTCGGCCGAAAGTTCCCGAGTTGGCTCCCGAGGGTACGAAAGCCTGAAAACGCGGCAACACGCCGACGCGGGCACGGACCGCTGAGCCTTCCGCCGCGTCCGCTGCGCCCGCTCCGGCGGCCCAGCCAATCGAGCGCGGCAGGCGCCCGCGGTTGGGCGCACCACAGCATGGCGGTTGCAGTGCGGTGGGCGGCCTCAGATCACCTCGAGGATCAGGCATTTCAGGTAATGGGTTTCCGGCACCGTGAGCAGGATCGGGTGGTCGCGCGACTGCGTGCGACGCTCCAACACGCGCACCGTGCGGCCTGCGTCGAGCGCGGCCTCGGCGATGATCTCGAGCAGCATCGCTTCGCTGACGTGCTGCGAGCACGAACAACTGACGAGGATTCCCCCCGGCTCGAGCAACTTGAGTGCGCGCAGGTTGATGTCCTTGTAGCCCCGTGCCGCCCCGTCCAGCCCTGAACGCGAGCGCGCAAAGGCCGGCGGATCGAGCACGATCAGGGAGAAGCGGCGGCCGGCGATCACATAACTGGACAGCAGTTCGAAAACGTCGGCCTTGCGGAAGTGCACGTTCTCCAGTCCGTTCTCTTTGCGCGCCGCCTCGGCCAGCTCGAGCGCCAGTTCCGAGGTGTCCACCGCCTCGACCGACTCGCACTGCCGCGCCAGGTGCAGGGCAAAGCCGCCCGTGGCCGTGAAGCAATCCAGCGCTTTGTCGCGTGCGTACTCGCGAACCGCCAAGTAGTTCTCGCGCTGATCCAGGTAGGCTCCCGTCTTCTGCCCCCGCACAAGGTCGGCCTGGAAGCGCAAACCGTGCATGGTGTACCAGACGCGCTCGGGGACCTCCCCGGACAGCGCGCTCACCACGAGCGGTAGCTGCTCCTTCTGGCGCACCTGTGCGTCATTGCGCTCGAGGATCCCGCGCGGGCCCAGCAGTTCGACGAGCAGCTCCGTCAAGATCGGCTTTGCCCGCTCCATGCCCTGATTCAGCGTTTGCAGGACCAGGTAATCGCCGTAGCGGTCCACGATGAGCCCCGGCAGCAGGTCTCCTTCCGAAAATACGAGCCGGTAAGCTTCGCTGTCGCGGACCACGCGGCGGCGGTGCTCGATGGCTCGAGCCAAGCGCCGCCGGAAGAACTGGCGATCGGGTTCGCGGGCATCGCGCGAGAGCATCCGCAACGCTATCTGCGAAGCGGCCGAATAGTGCGCGACCCCAAGCTGCTGCCCGCGCGGGTCCACTACCTGTACCGCCTCGCCACCCTCGGCCTCGCCCCGGTCCTCGACGTCAGAGGCAAAGATCCAGAGATGGCCCGAACGGATGCGGTCCGCCCCCTTTCGAGAGACGCGGACCTGTTTCATTGCATGCTCAGATGGGCCGCGGGACGGCCAGCGCAGCCAGCCGGCGCACGCGCTCTTCGATAGGCGGGTGCGTCGAGAAGAGCTTGAGCAGAGCGCCGCCGCCACCAAGCGGCATCACGATGAACATGTGCGCCGTAGCAGGCGAGGCCTCCATCGGGATGCGCCGCGCATACGCGTCGAGCTTTTTCAACGCAGACATCAAGCCGTAAGGCTGACCGGCGGCCTGCGCAGCAGTAGCGTCTGCGGCGTACTCGCGCGTCCGGGAGATGGCCATCTGGATCAGCAGGGCGGCAATCGGCGCCACGATCAGCATGAGCAGGCCCGCCAGTGCGTTGCCGTGATTTTCCTCGCGGTCGCGCGCGCCGCCGAACCAGAAGGCCATGCGGGCGATGAAGGTGATCGCAGCAGCCAGCGTCGCGGCGATGGTGCTAATCAGGATGTCGCGGTTGCGGATATGGCCGAGTTCGTGGGCGAGCACCCCTTCCAACTCGCGATCGTCCATGAGCTCGAGCAAGCCGGCGGTCACCGCGACCGAGGCGTGCTTCGGGTTGCGCCCGGTCGCGAACGCGTTGGGTGAGGGCTCGGGAATCACCCACAGCTTGGGCATGGGCAACCCCATGCGCTGGCACAAGCCCCGCATAAGCGGCGCCAGGCGGCGATAGACGCCCGGGTTCTCCGTTTCTGTCACCGGCTGCGCCGAGTACATGGCCAGCGCGATGCGGTCGGAGAAGAAATAACTGACGAAATTCATGACGATGGCCAGCAACAAGCCCATATAGAGGCCGTCCCGGCCGGCAACAGCCTCGCCGCCCACTAGCAGCAGGCCGCTCAGCAGACCGAGTAGCAGAACGGTCTTGGCGTTGTTCACCGCACTCCTCCGACTATCCTATTTTGACAGATGGCGAGGGCCGCGCCGGCGTTGCAGGAACCCGCCGGGCTTCCAGGCCGCGATCAGCTTCCGGGGGCGAAAAACTCCCCGATCGCCGCGCACGTCGCCTCGATCTCCTGCTCACCGTGAGCCGCCGAGACGAAAGCGGCCTCGAACTGCGACGGCGGCCAGCAGATCCCGCGCTCCAGCAACCAACGGTGGAAGACAGCGAACCGCGCGGTGTCGGAACGACGGGCTGAATCGTAGTCCGTCACGGGCCCCGTGGCAAAAAAGAACGTCAGCATCGAGCCGGCGCGGTTGACCGCGAGGCCAGCAGGCGCCGCAGCCGCCAAGAGGGCCGCCCGGCGGTCCAGTTCCCGGTAGATTTCCGGATGCTGTCTGAGGTAGCGCAAGGTGGCCAGCCCCGCCGCCACCGCCACAGGGTTGCCGCTGAGGGTTCCTGCCTGGTAGACGGGACCCGCAGGCGCCACCAGCCGCATGATGTCGGCGCGGCCGCCGTAAGCGCCAATTGGCAGCCCGCCGCCGATGACCTTGCCGAGCGTGGTCAGGTCCGGGCGAATGCCGTAGATCTGCTGCGCTCCACCCCAAGCCAGCCGGAAGCCCGTGATGACTTCGTCGAAGACCAGCAGTGCGCCATGCCGCAGCGTCAGCTCGCGCAGCGACTCGAGGAAGCCGGGCGCGGGCGGCACGCAGCCCATGTTGCCCGCCACCGGCTCGACGATCGCGGCGGCAATGCGGTCGCCGTATCGCCCGAACGCCTGTTCTACGGCGGCTACCGAGTTGTACGGCAGCGCGATGGTGGTGTCGGCGAAAGCCCCCGGAACGCCAGCAGTGTCCGGGATGCCCAGAGTCGCCACACCCGAGCCGGCCTTCACCAACAGCGAGTCCACATGACCGTGGTAGCAGCCCTCGAATTTGAGAACGAGTTCGCGGCCGGTGAAGGCGCGCGCCAGCCGCAGTGCGCTCATCGTCGCTTCGGTCCCGGAATTGACGAGCCGCACCATCTCGATCGAAGGCACGGCCTCGCAGATCAGCTCGGCCAGCTCGACCTCCCGCTCGGTCGGAAGCCCGAAGCTCGTGCCTCCGCTCGCAGCTTCCTCGACCGCCGCGACAACCTCCGGATGCGCATGCCCGAGGATCAACGGACCCCAGGAGCCGATGTAATCCAGATAGCAGTTGCCGTCGGCATCCCAGATCCGCGCGCCCTCGCCCCGCACGATGAAGGGCGGAGTCCCAGGGACGGCGCGGAAGGCGCGAACCGGAGAATTCACGCCGCCCGGAATGACGCGAGCAGCACGTTCGAGCAAGGCAGCCGAGCGTTCCTGCTTCATACCGGGTTCTCGCGCGGCAGTACGCGGCTGAAGAAGAAATTCATCGCCATTTCGAAAAACGTGCCGTGCAGATTCTTGAGCAGACGCTCCTTCAAATCCCTGTACGATTGCGTCCCCGCGAAAAGGTCCTGCATGAGCGCGTAAAAGCGGGGACTGCGGCGCATGAACTGCACCATCCGCTGCGGAACGGTACCGAAGAGGAACCTGCCGAGGAAAAGCCGCTTGGCCAGACCTGCGCCGAAGGCCAGGTCGCACACGAAATCTTTGAGCAGGAAGTTCCGGTAGGCGCGCGGTTTTTCCTCCGGCGAGTGGGCATCGGAGAGCACGACCTGAGCCGCCAGATCGGCTGAGCGAATCGCGTAGTAAAGGCCCTCGCCAGTGACCGGATCCACCAGTCCGCCCGCGTCGCCCACCGCCAGCCAACCGGGGCCCGAGACGCGATTGCGGAGCCAGGCCCCCGGCTCGAGCGAGGGCAGCAGGTGCGCGTAGAACTCCCCGTGACGGTAGTCGAGACCGCGCCGCTGCAAGTAGGACTCCAGCTTCGCCCGCAGCGCTGCCGCCGGTTGGCGTTTTCCGCATATCCCCGCGGAAAGATGGCCGCAGCGCGGGAAAACCCAGATGTAGCCCTCGAGGAAAGGTACGAATTGTACGTCAATGTGCTCCTGCCGGTCCGGCAAGTAGTAGCCAAGGGCCAACATCATGTCCGTGGGGCTGTATTCCGTGCCGAGGTTGCGCAGGTTGTTGCGGGCGCCAGTGGCCAGGATGAGGAAATCGGCCTCGATCACGCCGCGACGTGTCCGGACGAGCCAGCCGCCACCGCTCGGCCAGGCCTCCAGGACCCGCTCCTGCTCGAGCTGGGCGCCGGCGCGAACGGCGCGCTCCAGCAACATGCGATTCAGATCGTAGCGCGAGTAAATCAACAGGGGGCTCTTCAACGTCAGTCGCGCCCAACCCGCGCCCGGCGCCGCCAGCCGAGTTTCGGTGACCAATTTCTTGGGCGCGCCGTTTTCCAACAGAAAGGGATAACGCTGATAAGCCTTGTACGTCAGGCCACCACCGCAAGGCTTCTCCCAAGCCAATTTCTCATCGAACAGAATCGTGGGAAGGCCAGCTTGCGCGAGCCGTTCGGCCGCGAAGGCCCCGGCAGGCCCCCCTCCGATCACTGCCACGCGCCGCATGCCGCTACTTCTGACCCTTGGGTGTCGCCGTCTCTGCCGCGGATCCGCCTACGTCGGGATGTCCAGGCGGCAGCGCCCCGGCCGCTCCGTGGGGCATGCCACCGGCCTGCGCCTTGCTCTTGACCACCCAGCGGCCGCCTTTGCGCTCCAGGGTGTATCGCATCTGGAAAGGTTCGCCTTCCCCGCTGCGCGGCCGGAAGCTGACCAGCGCGTCGGCTTGCTCCTCCCTGAAAGATACCGTGGCCACGTCCACTTGGATGCCTTTGAGATCCAAATCGGGACGCGAGGCCAGGTGATCGAGAATAGCCCGCCGGACCGCCTCGGGCGTATTTGCGGGGCCTCCGCACCCCCCAGCAAGCAACCCGGCATAAACGATCGCAATGCCCGCCCAGCGCACCTTTCGATTATATCGGGCCGCGAAGGGGTTCACCGGTTCCGCGGACAGTCCCACGCACTGCGGTAAGATCGTGATCATGCGGGGCGGGCTGCAAACCCTTTGCTTGGCGGCGCTCGCGGCCTGCATCGCTGCGGCCGCGGAACCGGTTTACGATTTGCTGCTGCGGGGCGGCCACGTCATCGATCCGAAAAACAACATCAGCGCACCGATGGATGTGGCCATCGCGGGCGGAAAGATCGCGCGGGTCGCCGCAGGCATTCCGCCGGCGATGGCGCGGCGCGTGGCCGACGTCTCCGGACTCTACGTCGTCCCGGGTTTGATTGACATGCACGTGCATGTCTACGCAGGCACGGGCGTCAAAGGCGTCATCGCAGGCGACCAGAGCGTCTATCCGGACGGGTTCAGCTTCCGCAGCGGCATCACCACCATGGTGGACGCCGGTAGCGCCGGCTGGCGCAATTTCGCCGATTTCCGCCAGCGGGTGATCGAGCGTGCGCGCACCCGCGTCCTGGCCTTCCTCAACATCGCTGCTGGGGGCATGGGACCCGAGGGCGAGGACGATCCCAAGCTGCTCGACGCGGAGGCTGCCGCGCGCGTTGCCCGGGAACATCGCGATCTGATCGTCGGCATAAAGACCGCGCACTACAAAGGGCCCGGGTGGATCTCGGTCGAGCGCGCCATCGAGGCCGGCAAGCTGGCCGGCATTCCCGTCATGGTGGACTTCGGCTACCTCGACGACGTCCGCAACCTTGCCACGCTGCTCACCGAGAAGTTGCGGCCCGGCGACATCTACACGCATCCGTACTCCGGCCACCGCGAGGAGCTGCTGCCCGAGGGCAGGCTCAACCCTGCCATGCACGCCGGTCGCCGCCGCGGCATCCTGTTCGATCTCGGTCACGGGGCAGGCAGCTTCTTCTGGTACGTCGCCGTGCCCGCCTTCCGCGAAAAGTTCTACCCGGATGTCATCTCCACCGACCTGCACACCGGAAGCATGAACGCGGGTATGAAGGACTTGACGAACGTCATGTCCAAGGTGCTGAACCTCGGCGTGCCCCTCGAAGAGGTCATCCGCATGACGACGGTGAACCCCGCCCGGGCCATCCGGCGACCGGAGCTGGGCCGCTTGGAGACCGGCGCCGAGGCCGACGTCACCGTCCTCAGGCTGGACCGCGGGAACTTCGGCTTCGTGGACGCGGCCGGAGCACGCATGCACGGCTCGCAGTTGCTGGTGGCGGAAATGACGATCCGTGCCGGGCGCGTCGAGTGGGATCTCAACGGGCGGGCGGCGCAGGACTGGACCACCTTCCCCTACAAGAAAGGCACGTGGCGGCGCTGAGTGCGACCTGCACGTTCCCGCCGCCGGGCGCGTCAAATCCTATGTGAGGCCTCGGAGCGGTTGGGTGTGCCTGGCGGCGCTGGCCGCGACAGCGCCGGCGGGCGAACTGGGCGCACTGTTGCGCGCCCTCGAAGAACGCTACAACCGCGCCCGCACGCTGGAGGCCGCTTTCGAACAGAGCTATCGCGGCCAGGGCCGCGCCTGGAAACCCGAGCGCGGCAAGCTCTGGCTGCGGAAGCCGGGCAAGATGCGCTGGGAATACTCCGAGCCCGCAGGCAAGCTTTTCGTCACCGACGGGCGTTTCGCCTGGCTCTATAGCCCGGCCTTGCGGGAGGTCGAGCGCACCCGCCTGAAGGAAACCGACGATCTGCGGGCCCCGCTTGCCTTCCTGCTCGGCAAGCTGGATTTCCAGCGGGATTTCGGGCGCTTCGTCTGGCGCCGAGAAGGCCCCGATTACTGGATCGTTGCGGAACCCAGGTCCGAACGCCTGCTCTTCAGCCGCGTCGAGTTCCGCGTGGATGCCGAGCTTCGCATCCGCCATTTGCGCGTCGAGGGCCAGGACCGTTCGGTGATGGAGTTCCGCTTCGACAACGAGCGGCTCAACCCGCCGCTCGAAGACTCGCTGTTCGAGTTCCGGCCCCCGCCGGGAGTGCGGGTCATCGAGTCGAATCTGTGAGGTGCGGCAGCCGTGGCTGAGTTCGTGCTCAAGTACGCCGATAGCCGCGGGCAGATCCACCAGCAGGTGGCGGAGGCGGCCTCCGAGCAGGAGTTGCGCGAGCGCCTGACCGGCCAGGGCTACTTGGTGTACTCCATCCGCCCGAAGGCCGGCGTGGAATCGCTGGCGCGCGGGTGGCGGCGACCCAGGCGCATCAACCTCGAGAAGTTCCTCATCTTCAACCAGCAGTTCGTAACGCTGGTGCGCGCCGGCCTGCCGATCCTGAAAGGGCTCGAGCTGCTCGCGGGGCGCTCCACCGATCCCAGGCTGGCGCGCTGGATCCAGGCTGTCCGCGACGAGGTGCGCAACGGCGCTCTGCTTTCGGAAGCTTTCCGGCGGCAAGGCGTGTTCCCGCCCATTTACATCAGTTCCATCCTGGCGGGCGAGAAAAGCGGCAGCCTGGTGGAGGTGCTCGACCGCTATATCGGCTATCAGAGGCTCGCGCTGGCGGTGCGCAAAAAGCTGCTGGTCTCGCTCATCTATCCCTCTTTCCTGGTGTTCCTGGTTTGCTGCCTCATCGTCTTCCTGGTCACTTACGTGGTGCCCAACTTCGCGCAGCTCTACGAAAGCATGCAAGCCGAGCTGCCGCGCATCACGCAGATCCTCATCGCGGTGGGCACCACGGCGCGGGCCTACGTGGTGGCGGGTTTCCTGGCCTTGGTGGCGGCGCTGGTCGCCTTCCGCATCTGGGCATCGCGGGAGTCCTCGCAGGAGACGCTGGACCGGATGAAACTGAAGCTGCCGCTGGCGGGCGAGATCTGGATCAAGTACCAGGTGGCCCAACTGTCCCGCATCCTGGGCACGCTGCTGGTGGGCGGCATCCCGCTGGTGCAGGCGTTGGAGACCGCGGCCGAGTCGCTCGGCTCGGGACTGCTGCGCAAGGCGCTGGCCAGGACCCAGAAGCTCGTGCGCGAAGGCCAGCCGCTTTCCGGCGCGCTGCGCTCGACCGGGCTGTTTCCCGAACTGGCCACCGACATGATCGAGGTGGGCGAATCCACCGGCGCGCTGCCTGCAATGCTGTCCAGCGTCGCCGAGTTCTACGAGGACGACGTGAGCACGCGCCTGACGGCGGCGCTCTCGCTGATCGAACCGGCGATCATGATCGGCATGGGCGTCTTCGTGGCCTTCGTGCTGGTGGCGCTGTACCTGCCGATCTTCTCGCTGGCCGACACCTTGCGCTGAGAGGAGGCGAACATGGCGAGCGAACGCGTCAGACCACCGGACCCGGCCCAGGAGATCGCCCAGGCCCAGGCTCTGGCGGCCCGTTACCGCTGCGAGTTCGTGGACCTGAGGTTGGTGCACATAGACCACGAGTTGTTCCGCTCGATCCCCGTGGACCTCATGTTCCGCTACAACTTCGTCCCTCTGCGCGCCTCGAACGGCTGGCTGGAGATCGCGCTGGCCGACCCGCGCAACCTCAACCTGATTGACGAGCTCTCCCTGCTGCTACAGAAAAAGCTGCGCGTCAAGGTGGCTACGCTCAGCCAGATCTCGGAGTTGCTCAAGAAAACCGAACAGTCCCAGCGCGTGCTCGAGGAAGTCACCGAGGGATTCACGCTCGACGTGGTAGCCGAGGAGGAGGGACAGGACGAGACGCTCTCGATCGAACGGCTGACCTCAGCCGAAAGCGACATCGCGCCCGTCATCCGCCTCGTGGACACCACCATCTTCAACGCGCTCGAGCGGCGGGCCAGCGACATCCACATCGAGACGCGCGACAACGAAGTGGCCATCAAATACCGCATTGACGGCGTGCTCCAGTACGCCATGCCGCCCATCGCCAAGGAGTGGCACTCGACGATCATCTCGCGCATCAAGGTGATGAGCGAGCTGGACATCGCCGAGCGCCGCGTGCCGCAGGACGGGCGGTTCCGCGTGCGCTACAAGAATCGCCTGATTGACTTCCGCGTCTCGATCATGCCCACTATCCACGGCGAGGACGCCGTGCTCCGCGTGCTCGACAAGGAATCGCTGAGCGAGAAGTTCGCCCGCCTCACCCTCGATGTGGTCGGCTTCTCCGAACACGATCTGGTGAAGTTCCGCCGCTACATCAAGGAGCCCTACGGCATGGTCCTGGTCACCGGGCCCACGGGTTCGGGCAAGACCACCACGCTCTACGCCGCGTTGATGGAGATCAAGAACGACGAGGACAAGATCATTACCATCGAGGACCCGGTCGAGTACCAGATCAAAGGCATCACGCAGATCCCGGTCAACGAGAAAAAGGGGCTCACCTTCGCGCGCGGCCTGCGCTCGATCCTGCGGCACGACCCTGACAAGATCATGGTGGGAGAGATCCGCGACCAGGAAACGGCGCAGATCGCCATCAACGCGGCGCTCACCGGCCACCTGGTGTTCACCACCGTCCACGCCAACAACGTCTTCGATGTGATTGGCCGTTTCCTAAACATGGGCGTGGAGCCCTACAACTTCGTCTCCGCGCTGAACTGCATCCTCGCCCAGCGGCTGGTGCGCGTCATCTGCGAGCATTGCAAGAAGCAGGTGCGCTACCCCGACAGCTACCTGCTCGAAAGCGGCCTCGACCCCGCGCGCTGGCGCGATCTGCCCTTCTACGAAGGCGAGGGATGCTTCGAGTGCGGCGGTACCGGTTTCCGCGGGCGCACCGCCATCACCGAGCTGCTCGACCTGAGCGACCGCATCCGGCAGATGATCCTGGAGCGCCGCCCCACGGCCGAGATCAAACGCGCCGCGCGCGAGGAAGGAATGATCTTCCTGCGCGAATCGGGGCTGGAAAAGGTGCGCAAGGGGATCACCACCCTGCGCGAGATCAACAAGGTCACCTTCATCGAGGAGATTCCCGGCGTATGATCGAGCGGCTCCGGCGCTGGCTCCGCGATCCGCCTCCCGCGCTGGCGTTCGAACTCTCCGAAGAAGGGATCGCCGTGGCGCGTACCGGGCGCCCCCCGCGCGTCGCCTTCCAGCCTCTACCCTCCGGCGTGCTGGCGGTCTCGCCCCTGCGCGACAACGTGCTGGACGCCGAAGAGCTGGCGGCCCAGATCCGTGCCCTGGCGGGGCCGCGCGAGACGCGGCGGCGCCATGATGCCGTGCTGATCCTGCCCGACGCCAGCGTCCGCGTCCTCGTGCTCGATTTCGATTCGCTTCCCTCCACGCCCAGCGAACAACTGGCGCTGGTGCGTTTCCGCATCCGCAAGGGTCTGCCGTTCGACCTGGATTCAGCCGTGCTGAGCTACGCCGTGCAGCCGGCCGACGGCCGGCGCGTGGAGGTGGTTGTCGCAGCGGCGCCGCTCGAGGTCGTGGCCCGCTACGAAGCTCCCCTGCGCGCCTACGGGCTGGCGCCCGGGCTGGTTACCACCTCCACGCTGGCCGCGCTCGAGCTCGTCCGCGAGCCCGGAGCCGCCGTGCTGATGAAACTGAGCGGGCGTTTCCTCACCATCTCCGTGACCGACGGAGGACGCTTGCGGCTGTTGCGCTGGATCGAACTGAGCGAGCTCTCGCGCGAGGAGATCCTGGGGCCGCTGTTTCCCACTCTGGCTTACGCCGAGGACGAGCTGGGCGCGCGGGCCGGCAAGATCCTGCTGTGCGGCTTCGGCTCGCGGGCGGACTGGCTCCGGCGCGAGCTGGAGCAGGAAATCGCCGCACCCGCCGAGCCGTTGCGCTCGCGCTTCGGCGAGGTGGAATCCTACAACGCGGGCCTGCTGGGCTGGCTCGAGACCGTGGAGGAAATCCGAGGGACATGAGGATCGCGATCAATCTGGCCAGCGAGCCGTTCCGCCCCCGTCGCCCGGTGATCGCCGCCACCGCAGCGCTGGCCGCGCTGCTGCTCGTGCTGCTCGGCGTCCTGGCCTACCTCGGGGCGGGCGAGCGGGCCAGGCTGAGGACCACGCGCGAGGCTCTGGCCCGTCTGGAGCAGGAAGCTCGCGCTCTGGCAGCCGAACAGGCGCGGCTGGAAGCGGTCCTGCGGCGGGCCGAGAATGCCGAAGTGCTGGAGCACAGCCTCTTTTACAACAGCCTGCTCTATCGCAAGGGGATCAGTTGGACCCGGCTGTTCGACGATCTCGAGCAGGTCATGCCCCACAATGTGCGTCTCATCTCGATCCGCCCGCAACTGGGCGCGGACAACGAGGTGTTGCTCGACATGGTGGTGGGCGCGGAATCGAGCGAGCCCGTGGTGGCGTTGCTCGCCAAGCTGGAGAATTCGCCGCGCTTCGGCCAGACGTTCGTCCACAACCGCATCCCGCCCTCGCAATCCGAGCCGCTCCTGCGCTACCGCATCAGCGTTCGCTATGAACAGGAACTCTGAGACACCGGGGACCTTCGCGGCGCTGCTGGCCCGGCCGGGCCCGTCCGCACGGGCCGGCCGCGCCGACCTGCGCCTGCGGGCGCGGATCCTGCTGGGGAGCCTGCTGGCTGCCAATCTGGCCCTGGCGCTGGCGATTTTCCAGCCTTGGGGCGGCTCGGCAGACGATCTGGAGCGCCGGCTGGCGGCGTTGCGGCAGGAGGTGACCGAGCGAAGACAGGCGGTCGAGCGCCTGCGCGCCGTCGCCACCAAGGTCCAGACCGCGCGCCAGCAGGCCGAACGCTTCGTCGCCGAATACTTCCTCGACCGCCGGACCGTCTCCTCCACCATCTTGCGCGAGCTCGATACTCTGGCCCGCGAAGCGGGCATGAGAGCCAGGGAAGGCTCCTACCTGTTCGAACCCATCGAAGGTAGCGATGGCCTCAGCATGATGACCATCCAGGCGGGCTTCGAAGGCAGCTATGCCGACCTCATGCGCCTTCTGAACCTGCTCGACCGTTCCCCGCGCTTGATCATCCTCGCCGATTTGCAGGCCGCCCCGCAGCCTTCGGGAACGCTGCTCAACGTAACCATGAAGCTCAACGCATTCGTGCGGGAGAAGGACCGGCAAGCAACGCTGCCGGCGCGGGCGGAGGCCCCCCAGTCATGAAGTTGGGAGCGGAACCCAGGAAGGTCGCCATCCTCGCGGTGCTTCTGGTGGTGCTGGCCTACGTGACCTACACCAATTTCAGCCAGCCGCGGACGGTCCCGCCTGTTTTCCGCACCGAGGCCCGTGCGACCCCAACCGCGCCCGCAGCGCGCAACCCGGCTGCGAAGGCTACGCCGCCTGCCTCCAGTCCGGCACTGCGCGAATTCCGTCCCTCGCTCAGACCGGAGCGACGCGCAGCTTTGCCGGATCCGGCAACGATAGATCCGACCCTGCGCCTGGATCTGCTCGCTCGGCTCCAGTCGGTCACGCTGACCGGCGGGGCACGCAACCTGTTTCAGTTCGGGCCGGCTCCAGCGCCCCCGCAGCCGGAGCCGAAGGTCGTACCGAAGATCGAACCCCGGCCTGCCGAGGAAGCAAAGCCGGCCGATCCCCCCAAGCCCCTCCCGCCGCCGATCCCCCTGAAGTTCTACGGCTACGCCAGCCCGCCGCGCGCAGGGCAACGGCGCGCCTTCTTTCTCAACGGCGACGACATCATCGTGGCGAGCGAGGGAGAAATCATCCAGAAGCGGTACAAGGTGGTGCGCATCGGGGTAAACTCGGCCGTAGTGGAGGACATCGAACACAAGCACCAGCAGACGCTCACGCTCGAGGAGCCCTCATGAGGTGTCCCGCAGCCAGGTCGGGCGAGTCCGGCTTCGCCATGCTCTTCGTGTTCGCCATGGCGGCCGCGGTCGCGTTCCTCATCTACCGCGAGCTGCCGCGCATTGCTTTCGAGCGGCAGAGGGAAAAGGAGCAGCTTCTGATCGAGCGGGGCGAGCAGTACCGCCGTGCGATCCAGCTTTACGTCCGCAAGTTCAATCGTTACCCCGCGCAGTTGCGCGATCTCGAGAACACGAACAACATCCGCTTTCTGCGCCGCCGCTACAAGGACCCCATGACGGACAAGGACGAATGGAGGCTGATCCACATCGGCCCGAACGGCGTCCTGACGAACTCCCTGCTGAGCAAGCCCGAGCAGAGCGGCCAGCAGAAGGCCGAGGAGAGCCTGCCTGGGGAGAGCGAAACGCCGCAAGGGCCGCAACCCGTGATCCGGCGCCGCGCGAGCGAGATGCCGGGCTTCGTCGGCTTTCCGGGCGGCGGAGGGGAGGCCAGCGTCGCCTTGGTAGGGGGCGGGGAACAGCAGGGAGCTCCCGGGCCGCCACCCCCGCCGCTGGCTCAGCCGTACGGCTTTCAGCAACCGGGCAGCCCATACCCAGGGGGGCCTCAGGCGGGAACGGGAGCAGGAGGGACGTCCTTTCAACTGGTAGGGCCCCCTCAGCAACCGGTCGGTGGGCCCGCCTTCGGGTTGGTTCAGCCCGGACAGTCTGGCTCGCCTGGGCTGCCGCAGATCGGCTTCGTTCCCGTTCCCACCGCGCCGCCGCGCGAAGCCGCGCCGGGGCAGCCGATCCAGATCACCGTCACTCCCGTGCAGCCGGGTGCAGTGCAAGGCGCGCAGCAACCGGCTCCCCTCTATCCCACGCAGAACGTCCCCGGATTGCCTGCGCCCTACGGCCAGCCCGGCGTGCCTTCGATCGGCGCCATCACGATCGTGCCTGGCGTGCAACCGCAACCCGCGCCTTCGCCCAGTCCCGCGTATTCGACGCAGCCTGGCGTGGGCGGCGCACCGGTGCCCGGCTACTCCCCCTTCCCGCAGCCGGGCCTCCAGCCAGTGCCATCGGAGCCTGTGCAGAACCCGGCCCTACAACTCATCCGCGAGCTGCTCACAAGGCCTAGGCCTGGGGGCTTGGAGGCGATCCAGCGTCAACAGCAGCAAGCGCCGACGCTGGGCGCGCAGGTCATCGGTGGCGGCATCGCGGGCGTGGCCAGCACGCTCGAGGCCGAAGCGATCATGGTCTACAACGGGCGCAGCAAGTACAACGAATGGGAGTTCGTTTACGATTTCCGCAAGGATCCGCTGCGCATGAGACAGCTCGGCCTCCCCGCAGCGGGTGCGTCCCAGATGCCGGGGGCCGGACAGCAAGGCTCTCAAGGCCAACCGGCCCCGTCACCCGGCATGCCGGGCGGTCGCCGGAGATGATCGCGTGCGGGCATGGCTTTCGCTGCTGGCGGTGGCGATCCAGATGACAGCGGCTGAATCCCGTCCTCGCGCCCGCGATCTCGGCCTCGTGATAGGAAGCCTCCCCACCGGCCCGCTGAATGCCATCACCGACGTCGCCGGAGTGGCGGTCGGTCACGCCACACTGGTGCGCGGCGAGGACGTGCGAACGGGCGTCACCGCCATACTGCCGCACACGGGCAATCTCTTCCGGGAGAAAGTGCCCGGCGCGGTATATGTCGGCAACGCATTCGGCAAGATCGTCGGCTCGACCCAGGTGAACGAGCTGGGCGAGATCGAGACGCCCATACTGCTCACCTCCACGCTCAACGTCTGGCGCGTGGCGGACGCACTGGTGGATTACATGCTCGCGCTGCCAGGCAACGAGGACGTACGCTCGATCAACCCGCTGGTGGCCGAAACCAACGACGGCCTTCTCAACGACATCCGGAGCCGCCCGGTAGGTCGGGAAGAAGTCCTCGAGGCCCTGCGAAAGGCGCGCGGCGGCCCTGTGGAGGAAGGAGCCGTGGGCGCGGGAACAGGTACCGTCGCCTTTGGTTTCAAGGGCGGCATCGGGACCTCCTCCCGGCGGCTGCCCGCGGCGCAAGGCGGCTGGACGGTCGGCGTGCTGGTGCAGACGAACTTCGGTGGCGACCTGCGCATCTGCGGCGTGCCGGTCGGACGGGAGTTGCGCGCCGGCGCAGCAGGCGCCGACGGCTCGGTGATCGTGGTCGTGGCCACGGACGCTCCGGTGGACGCACGCAACCTGCGACGCATGGCGGCGCGTGCCATGCTGGGGCTGGCGCGCACCGGCTCGGCCGGCTCGAACTCGAGCGGCGACTACGCCATCGCCTTCACCACCGCACCCGAGCTGCGTATCCGCACGGGAGCGCCGGTCTCGGCCCGCGTTCTCTCCAACGAGGCGATGTCACCGCTGTTTCTGGCCGTGATCGAAGCCACCGAAGAGGCCATCTACAACTCCCTGTTCAAGGCGGTCACCGTGAGCGGGCGCGGGCGTACCGTCGAAGCGTTGCCCCTGGAGCGCGTGAGGGAGATTCTCAAGAGCTACGGGGCGATCCGCTGAAAGCGCGCGCCGGGCGACGCCAGCGCCTCGGATAGAATAGTGCGTTGCGAAAGGGTCCTGCCATGCGACCAGGTGATCGTTGGCTGATTTCGCTCCCCGCGCTCTTGCTGCTGGGAGCCTGCGGGCAAGCGCCCCGCACGGCCGAAAAGGCCAAGGAGCCACCCAAGCCGCCCGAGCCCGTTTCCGCGCAATGGGCCTTCCACCAGATGTACGTCTACGCCCGGAGCTGGGCGCCGGATGCAACGCCGCTCAGGCTGGCCAGCATCGAGCTCGAACAAGTTCCTTGCCAAGCGGGAAAGTGCGGCGCCTGGGAGGCGGTCTTCGTCTCGCCGCGTTTGGGCCGCGCCCGGCGGCTGACGTACTCGGTCCTTGAGGCCGAGGGCAACCTGCACAAGGGCGTCTTCGCGGGGCTCGAGGAAAGCTGGACGGGACCGCGCGGCCAGGCCGAGCCATTCCCCGTCTCGGCTTTCAAGGTGGACGCCACCGCCGCCTACGAGACGGCCATGAAGAAAGGCGCCGACTACGCGAAGAAGAACCCGGACATGCCCATCACGTACCTGCTCGAAAAGACGAAACGCTTCCCCAATCCGGCCTGGCGCGTGATCTGGGGCCGCTCGATCGCGACCAGCAGCTATTCGATCTTCGTGGACGCATCCACCGGCGAGTATCTGGCGACGGCCCGCTGAAGGCTCAACGCGCGGAGTACCGCACCGTCTCGCCCGTCCGCCCGTTCGTCACGGAGAAGGAACCGTCCCTTCCCGCCCTGAGCAGGATCCAGTGCCCCTGACACGTCGTCTCCAGATTGGCGATCCGCGCCTCAGGCGCGTTCTCCTCCCGCGTAGCGTTCAGCGATAGATGGAGCTGCCAGAGATCCTCGAGCTCCGGCAGGCTGCGCAGCAAACGCAGCACCTCGGGCGAACCTCCCTTCTTTGCGCCGTTGCTCATGACGGCCACGCGGGGTCGGATGGCGCGCACCAGCGGTGGCGCGTTCGAGAGATTCAGGCCATGATGGTTCACCAGGAAAACGTCCACGCTTCCGATGCGGTTCACCGGGCAGGCCAGCTCCAGTTCCTTGTTCCAAGTCAAGTCCGCCAGATTCAGGAAGCGGAATTTGCCATAACGGAGCAGGAAACCTACCGAACGGGCGTTCTCGGTAGGATCGTCCTGCTTGCGCTCGGCCCCTTCGCAGTGCGGGTTGGTCGCTCCCCCGCCAGGCAGAGACCGGGCGATCAGATCCCCCCGCGCCGTGACCACCACCACCTCGACCCCGCGGAGCGGGATCCTGCCGCCCGGCTTCACGACGAGTCGGCGGCCCCGGGCCAGCGCCCTGCGGTAGGATTCCGAGAGCGCGTCCGCGTTCTTGCCCGATTCGGTGTTCTCGCCGTGGTCCACGAAGCAACGCACCGGGACGTAGTCGAGCAGCGGCTCGACGCCGCCGACGTGATCCAGATGGTAATGGGTCATCAACAGATAATCAATCTGCCGGACGCCGGCATGGCGGGCCGCAGCCTGGATGCGTCGCGCATCGCGCCCTTCGAATCCGGGCCATCCCGCGTCCACCAGAAGGGACTCCCCCTGCGGGGAGACCACCAAGGTGGCCTGGCCGCCCTCGACGTCCACGAAGTAAATCGCCAGCTCGCGCGGCGCCGCCCATGCCAGCCCCGCGCACAGCAATCCCAGCCCGAGTGCGCGCATCGCGCCGATCGTATCATAAAGAAGCCGGCGGGAACTTGTGCGGCCCGCCTCTCGTAGATTAGGGGGGACCGAGCCAATGCCGTATTGCTGCCAGTGCGGAAACCAGGTGGCGCAGACCGACCGGTACTGCCGCCGGTGCGGGGCCTCCCAACCCGCCGAGCAAAGGCCGCCGGTCGCGTTTTCCCCCCGAACCGCCTCGGTTCTCTGTTACGTGCCGTTCGTGGGCTGGATCGTGGCCATCGCGGTGCTGGCCGGCGAGCGCTTTCGCCGCGACCGTATCGTGCGCTTCCACGCCTTCCAGGGTCTATACCTGTTCGTCGCCTATCTGATCGTCGAGTGGGTCCTGGGACCGCTGTTCCGCATGTTGCCCGGGTTGCACATGCGCCCCGACCGGTGGCTGGCCCTGGGTTTGGTGATCCTGGGCATGTACATGATGATCAAGACGGCCTCCGAGCAGACCGTCTCCCTGCCCGTGCTGGGCGAGCTGGCCGAGCGCTCGGCGGCCGAATCGTGAAGCCGCCCGCGGGACGCGACGGCCGTGTTATATTTATACAGTCGCACGAATATTTAATCCACTGTGGCTCTCGCCATGAAGCGGCGCGTGGGTATCGTCGGTTTCCGTGGCTACAGCGGGGCTGAGCTGCTGCGCATCCTCAAGCGGCACCGCCAGGTCGAGGTCTGCCTGCTCGAACATCGCGGCGAATCCGACGAGCCGCCGCGCATGCGCGGCGACAGCCGCCCTCCCCGCTTGCCCCTCGCGGCGGACACGGTGCGCGAGCACAAACTGGCCCTTGTCTTTCTGGCTACGCCTCCCGAAGTCTCCCTCGAACTGGCGCCTGCGCTGCTTGCCGCCGGCGCCCGGGTGGTGGACCTGAGCGGTGCCTTCCGCTTGCGCCTGCCCGAAACCTACCGCCGCTGGTACCGCAGCGAGCATACGCAACCGGAGCTGTTGGCCGAAGCGGTCTACGGCCTGCCCGAGTTCTACCGCG
>JANXAE010000034.1 GCA_025062235.1 Bryobacteraceae bacterium | reverse complement strand
GAAATGGTGCTCGGCGAACCGGCCCGCGTCCAGGATCAGCTCGTACTCTTCGGCCGACGGCTCCCGCCCCTCGTTCTGTCGCCGTGCGATTTGCGCGAAGCGCCGGGCTGTGGCCGCCGAGTCGCGCAAGCGCCGGAGAATGCCTTGCCGGAGCGGCTCCTCGCTTTCACCCGGGGCCACGCCGGCGAGCGCGGGCCACGACTCCACTCGCCGCGCCGTTTCCTCGAACAGCCCGGCGATCGCCTCGAAGGCGGGCGGGTCGGGTTCCACCGCTCCGCGCGGCGGGCGCAACAGGATCGGCTCGATGCCCTCCTCGCCGCATTCGGCCGCGGAGCGCTCGTTGACCAGGACCGTCACGTGGCGCAAGCTCGTCCACGAAGCCAGTCCCGTCTGGAGGCGTTTCGCTTTCCACAGCGGACGCTGCGCCGCGGGCATCGCAGCGAGCACATCCTCGGCCCATTGCGTCCCCAACGCGTCGAGCCAGCGCTCATAGAGAGTGGCGGGCGCGGCGGGCCGGCGCGCCACGAGCCGATCGAGCGCACGCTCGAGCGGAGGAAACTTCGCCATCTCCCCTGCGAGCAGTTCGCGAGCGAAGCGGCTGCCCAACGCGGCAGCCACATCGAGCGCCGAGGGAACGAGTCTCGGCCCCTGCCCTCCCTTGATTTGCTCTTCTGGCGGCCAGCCGGCGTGGTACACGGTCGAGTTCAGCACTTCGTTGTCGAAACCCCATCCCAACGGGAACACCAAGAGGCGCTCCTGGGGCGGCGGGTGGCGCACGTAGCCGGGCGGCTGGAAGGACTCGTCGCGCCAGGCCAGCGGGGAGCGCGGCGGCGCGAGAAAGTCCGCGTACGCACCGATCCAGCGCAACGCGATCTCGCGGACCCGAACGGGCAAGCGTCGCAGCGCGAGCAGTTCCTCCCGGGTGAGGGCGTCCGTCTGCTCGGGATCGGTCGCCCAGCTCAGGTAGCGCACGGCCCGGAAATAGCGGTCGAGCGCGGGGTCGGAGGCGTAGTGCCCCCGCGGCTTCAGCTCCGCGTAGTCGAATTCGACGCCCAGCACGGGAGAAGCGGCGCGACCGGCCGCACGGAGAATGAGCGCCGCCTCGGCATCGCCGCGCGGCTCTCCCCTGCCGGCGGCTTCCATTGACCGGAACATTTTTTCGAGTTTTGTTCCCGCCGGGAGAGCCGCCCCCGCCGCGTGCACCAGTTCCCAGAATGCCGGTGCGGCCTGCCGCCGCTCGCGCAGGATGAACAGACCCTGATACGCCGCAGCGTAGAGCTCCCAGAACAGATCCGTCGTCACCAGGAACGGACGGCGGTGCACGGCGAGCGGCTGGGCGAGGCAACCGTAGCTTTCGGCTTCCAGGACCGAGTGGAGCTGGTCGTAGGAAGTGGGCCGCAACAGGCCGCCGTTGCGTTCGAAGCGGGCGGTGTCCGCCGGATCTTCCAGGAACATCCACGCGTTGACGACGTCGGCGAGCGGCAAGCGCACCGGGACATATTCGATCGCCTGCCCCGCGAGAGCCACCGCTCCGCGGCCGTCGGGCGCCATGGCGATCGGCGGCTGCAATCGGAGACCGTTCGCCACCGGCAACCGCGTCCGTCCGCGGTCCAAGTATACGGTGAGGCCGGGCTCGCCAGGCTGCCATGCGACCAGACCCGTGCCGTTGGGAAGCGGCGCAACGGCGGCGCCGCACAGCTGGCCTTCGAATAGCGGCTCGCTGGACTCCCAGTGGTCCACTTCGTAACGGGCCACCTGGAAGCAGTCCTTTTCATCCTGCCAGAGCAGCAGGTGCCCAGCCGGATGGAACGCCACCGGCCGAGCCGACTTGGCAGGCAAGCCACCCGCCGCGCGCCAGTCTTCCGTTTCGGAAACTGCGGCAGGCTTGCGTCCTGGGCCCACGACCCGGTAGGGACGGCTTCCCGCTTCGGTGACGCTTTCGACGCGGTAGGCGCCGGTTTGCAGTTGCAGTCCGAAGAACAAGCGGAACGCGATCCGGTCCTGTTGCCTCTGCTCGTCGAAACCCACGACGAAGGGGCGCGGCCCGGCGACCAGCCGCTCGATCCTGCGCTTCGAGCGGTAGATGGCGCGCGCTTCGGCACCCGGCGTGGCGCGCCAGATCGTCCACTGCCCGCCCTGCTCGCCGGCGACGAACAGCGTCTTGCCCTCCGGATGCCAGGCGACCCAACGGGGGCTGGCGCCGGCAGGCAACCTCCACGGGTTTTCGAGCGAAACCGCGCCGATGCGCCACCAAGCCAGGCGCCGCTCGCCCGCCGGGTTCGCGAGCACCAAAGCGACGAGGGGGCTGTCCGGGGCGATCGCCAAATCCAGCGCCCGCTCCCCTGCCGCCAACTCCACGCGCGCGGACACGGGCGGGGACGGGCTGACGCGGATCTCGGGACGGTCGAACACGGAAGCGGCAACAGCTGCTGCGAGAACGAGGCAGCCCAGCCATTGGCCCCCCACGGATGCCTCCCGCCCTTCCCGGTATATCACACGACGGCCGCCGGGAAGCAGCGATCATGGCGCGGGGACTCCCGGGCGGCGTCGTGGCTGGAATCGCGCGGCCTGCGCTGGGTAAGAAGCGCAGCGTGTCGGCGAAGAGGACCATGAGTCCCGGGGCGGTGCTTCGACCAACCCGGACGCCCCTGGCGCGAGCCCCCCCGCTCGGATCGAAGTACCGCAGGCAATCCGAACTACCCGGCGGAACCACTCGACCGATCAGCTGCGGAGTCGCACCCACATGTCGCAAGTGCGGTGATTGCGCATTCGGTCCGCCTTGCGGGAGGATCCCGACGGAAGGGCGCCGGCCCGTGAAATTGGGGCTCGTCTGAGCCGTTCAACGCGCCAGCGCGCTGTGCTTGCGCCCGAACAGCCAGTAGACGGCCACGCCCACCGCCATCCATGCGAAGAACCGAAGCCAGGTCTGAAGGGGCAAGCTCAGCATCAGGATCAGGCAGGAAAGGATGGAGAGCGCCGGAACCCAGGGTGCGCCGGGCACGCGGAAGGAGCGCGGGCGATCGGGCTGCGTCCGCCGTAACACGATCACGCCCGCGGCGACCGCTGCGAAGGCAAACAGCGTACCGATGTTGGCCAGATCCGCGAACGTTCCCACGTCCCAGATGCCCGCGGGCAGTCCTACGAAGAGTCCCGCAACCCAGGTGGCCACGTGCGGCGTGCGGTGGCGCGGATGGATGCGCGAGAAGGCCGCGGGCAGCAGGCCATCGCGCGACATCGCGTACCAGACGCGCGCTTGCCCGTACTGGAACACCAGCAGCGAGGAAACCATGCCCATGATCGCGCCCACGCCCACCCACCGGCGGACCGAATCCAGGCCCAATGCCTTCAGCGTTTCGACAACGGGGGCGGCGGTGTTCAGTGTCCGCCAGTCGGCGATCCCGGTGAGCACCAGGGCGACGGAAACGTACAGGGCGGTGCAGACGGCGAGGCTGGCCAGGATGCCGAAGGGGAGGTCCCTTTGGGGGTTGCGAGCCTCCTCGGCCGCGGTCGAAACCGAGTCGAAACCGATATAGGTGAAAAACACGATCGCCGCACCCGTCAGCACGCCGCCGAAGCCGTTGGGCATGAACGGGCGCCAGTTGTCGGTGTCCACCGCCCGGGCCGCGCCGATGACGAAGATCAGGATCGCGCCGACCTTCACCAACACCATGAGGTTGTTGGCCCCGGCGCTCTCGCGTACGCCCCGCACCAGCAGCCAGGTCAGAACCACGAGGATGAGCAGCGCCGGCAGGTTGAACCAATTGCCCGTGAAGACGCCTCCTGCGATGACCGGGCCACTCAACTGCGACGGCAAGCGCACGCCGAACAGGCTGTCGAGGATGTCGTTGAAGTGGGCCGAGAAGCCCACCGCCACAGCCATGTTCGAGACCGCGTATTCCAGGATCAGCTGCCAGCCCACCAGCCAAGCGAACAGCTCGCCCAGCGTGGCGTAGGCGTAGGTGTAGGCGCTGCCTGCGATCGGGATCATCGAAGCCAGTTCGGCGTAGCAGAGCGCGGCAAGGGCGCAGGCGATCGCGGTCAACAGGAAGGAGAGCGAAATCGCCGGCCCTGCGCCGGGCCGACCGATGGTCGAGACTGCGTCCGGGCCGTAGCGGATCAAATCCAGGACCGGTGCGTGCAAGATCGAGTGGAAGCTCAGTGTCTCGCCGGCGGCGGCCGTGCCCGTGAGGATGAAGATCCCCGACCCGATGACGGCGCCGATTCCCAGCGCCGTGAGGCTCCACGGCCCTAGCGTCCTGCGCAGCCGATGCTCGGGCGCTTCCGCATCGGCGATCAGTTGATCAATGTTCTTGGTGCGGAAGAGCCGGTTCACGGCAGGCAGGCGTGCCTAGCGCTTGCGCTGGCCCTTCGGCATCTTGCGCGGCTTTTTCTTGTGTGCGCCGCGCGGAACATCCGGCGGGCGTTTCGTCTTGGGAGGACGCCGCTTGCGGGCCTCCCTTTTCAACCGCTTGCGCTCGGCGCGATCCGTGATGTGCTTAGTGTTCATCTTCGCTTCTCAGCGCGTATCGCTCGACGAGTTTCTTCAAACCGTAGCCAGGAAAGCTTACTGTGATTTTGGCATATTCGCCTTCGCCCTCGCGACGCACTACGGTGCCTCGCCCCCAGCGCGGGTGCTCGATGATGCTGCCGATGGCGGCCTTCTGCGCCGGTTGCGGAGGCTTTGGCGGCAGAGATTTCGGCGGTTGGGGAGCGGGCAAAGGATGCGAGGGCGATGGCTGCGCAGAGGTGCTGGCCCCGCGGTGGGCGAAAAACTGCTCGATGGCCTCCACGGAATCGTACGTCTTGCCCGCATAGGCGCGCCGCTCGGCTACGTGGCGCACCTCCCAGCGCTCCGCCGTCAGGTCCAGCTCAGCAAGTCCTCCCGCACGCAGACGCTCAGTGCAATGGGAGGGCACCTCGCCCAGGAAGCGCGACGGCTGCGAGGGTTCCGGTACGCCGCTCGCCCAACGGCGCCGCAGGCGCGCCCAGGTCAGGATCAGCCGGCGCTGGGCCCGGGTCATACCCACGTAAAAAAGGCGCCGCTCTTCCTCGAGCGCGCTGGGCGAATCGAGCGAGCGCGCGTGCGGGAACAGACCGTCCTCCAGTCCGGTGATGAAGACGACCGGGAACTCCAGCCCCTTGGCGTTGTGCAGCGTCAGCAGCAATACCTGCGCGCGCTCGTCCACGGTGTCCGCTTCCGAAACGAGCGCCGCATGGTCCAGGAATTCGGCCAGCGTCTCGCCGCGTTCGGCGGCCTCCGCCGCCGCGTTCACCAGTTCTTGCAGGTTCTCGCGGCGCGACTCCCCTTCGGGGGAGTCATCGGCCTCGAGCATCTTCATGTAGCCCGTGCGCTCGAGCACGAGGCGGATCACGCCTTCGACGGAGAGCCCGCGCGCCTTCTCCTGCAGTTCCTCGATCAACTGGCGGAAGCTGGCGATCGCCGCCTCGGCCCGCACGCCCAGCCGGCCCAGACCCAGGATGGCCTCCAAGGCATCCCACAGAGGGAGGTGACGCTCGATGGCGAAGGCCTCGATCTGCTCGAGGGTCGTGCGCCCGATCCCGCGCGCCGGCGTGTTGATGATCCGCGCCAGGCTGACGGAGTCCTGTGGACTGAGCAGCACCTTCAAGTAAGCCAGCACGTCCTTGATCTCGGCGCGCTGGTAAAAGCTGAAGCCTCCCACCACGTGATAGCGCCGGCCATACCGCCGCAGCGCCTCTTCGAACTGGCGCGATTGCGCGTTCGTGCGGTAGAGCACGGCCACGCGGGCCTCGGGGTCACGCGCCAGCACCCGCTCGATCTCGTCGGCCACGAAGAGCGCTTCCTGCTCCCCGTCGGCGGCTTCGAACAGTCCCACGCGCGGGCCCTCCTCGGCCGCGGTCCACAACCACTTGCCCAGCCGTTCGCGGTTGTGCGCCACGACGTGTGAGGCCGCCTCGAGAATGTTTTTCGTGGAGCGGTAGTTCTGTTCCAGACGCACCACCGCGGCGTCAGGAAAGTCGCGCGTGAACTCCAGGATGTTGCGGATGTCGGCGCCGCGCCAACTGTAGATGGACTGGTCCTCGTCGCCTACCGCGCAGACGTTGCGGCGACGTTCGGTCAGCAGACGCATCAACTGGTACTGGCTGCGGTTGGTGTCCTGGTATTCGTCAATCAGCAGGTGGTGGATGCGCTCGTTCCAGGCCTCCCGCAGCGCGTCGCAGTGGGTCAGCAGGCGCACCGTCTCGAGCAACAGGTCGTCGAAATCCAGCGCGTTGGCCTGGCGCAACCGCCCCTCGTACTCGTCCCACACAGCGGCCAGACGCTTCATCCGCGGATCCCGCGCGCTGGCAGTCATCTCCTCGGGCGTCTGGTTGTGGTTCTTGGCGTAGCTGATGCGCGCTAGCGCCGTCCGGCAGGGCATGAAGTGCTTCTCCTCAAGCCCCAGATAACGATAAACCGACTTCATGACGGCGAGCTGGTCGTCCTCGTCGTAGATGGTGAACTGGGGCGTAAAGCCCGGCCGCAGCTCGGCCAATGGCCGTCCGTCCCGGCGCAGCAGGCGTACGGCGAAGGAGTGAAAGGTGGAGACGGTCAGGCCCGCGACCGGCGCGCGGCCTGCGAGCAGGGCCATGATCCGCTGCCGCATCTCCTCGGCCGCCTTGTTGGTGAAAGTGACGGCGACGATGCCGTGGGCGGGCACGTTGCGGCGATGGATGAGCCAGGCGATGCGATGCGTGATCACGCGGGTCTTGCCGCTGCCTGCGCCGGCTAGGATCAACAGCGGTCCTTCGCCGTGTTGCACGGCTTCCCGCTGACGGTCATTGAGTCCCTCGAGGAAATCCATGGCCCAGGCGTGCGACAGCGGCGCATGCGGGGCGCGGTCGCAACACGATTCTATCACGCTGGCTGTCGCAGAGTGCTCGATATCCCATTCATACGGCGGGCGATCGTGCATCGCGGGCGGGAAGGGGCGACCCGAGGGCTCGCACGTGTGTTCCGGTTCCGACCCGGGCCGGAACGCCGGCGTCGCGCTCGCTGTTCATCCTCCGCCGGACCGTTTCGTTCCTGGGGGTTGCCTAGGTCGCAGTGAGATTCGTCGCCGGGAGGTTTGGAAGGGTGCGCGGCCTCGACCCGGGGGCCCCAGGCGCCCGGAGCGAGCGTGCCGAGTTGTGACGAGGCGCCGCCGGACGGCACGGACAGCGGAGAATCCGCAAGCGAGCGAAATCTTGATCCGGGCGATTTGAATTTTCGATCGAATTTTAACAATTCCTTAGCGCTGTTCGTCCTAAAATCGGGGTGAAAAGGGATAACTTCCGGAGCCACCGCGAAAATGTGCATCGAACACACTGGCGATGGCGCTACACCGGCCACGGAGTTGCGCCAGCCCTTCCAAGTTGTGCTCGTGGGGCTGGAAGAACATCTCGCGACAGAACTCGCGTGGGCTCTCCGGGAATGTGCGGCTGCGGAGGTCCGCATCATCCCGTGCGAGGGCGCCGAAGAGTGGCTAGCGGAATGGTCCCACGGCCCGCTTTCGCCGGCCGACGCGATTTTCTGTGCGGCCTCCGCATCCTTTTACCGGCGTATTCTCGGCGCCCGCCACCGGAGGTCCACGCCTGTGATCGTGGTCAGCCCGTACGAGGACCACGCGGGCTGGCTGGAGGCCTTGGAAGCCGGCGCGCACGACTATTGCGCGCCCCCCTTTGAAAAGCGTCAGATCGGCTGGATCCTGGCCGGGCTCCGCGCCATCGCAGAAGCTGCGCCTGTGGCACACGGAAGCCTGGCGGGACGCTAAAGCCTTTCCGCAAGAGTTTTCCGCCCGCGGAGGCGCAAGTTCCGAGCAGCGATCGCACTGGAGGGAAAAGCCGGCGATGAAGTATGGCTATCTCATTGACATGGACGGTGTCATTTATCGCGGCTCCGAGCCGATCGAGGGCGCGGCGGAGTTCGTTGCCCATCTCATCGAGGAAGGCATTCCCTACCTTTTTCTCACCAACAATTCGGCTTACACCCCGCTGGATGTCGTGGTGAAGCTGCGCAAGTTCGGCATCGAGACTTCCCCCGAACACGTCTACACGTCGGCCCAGGCTACGGCGGAATTCGTGCACTTGCAGAAACCCAATGGCACGGCCTTCGTCATCGGCGAGGGCGGTTTGCTGGCGGCCCTTCACGAGATCGGCTATGCGATCACGCGCGACGAACCGGATTACGTCATCGTGGGCGAAGGCAGAGTCCTAAACTACGAGCTGCTCGAACATGCTCACCGCCTGATCGTCAACGGCGCCCACCTGCTGGCCACCAACTCGGACACCTGGTGTCCGACCGATGCGGGGCCGCGCCCGGGTTGCGGCGCCATCGTCGCCATGCTCGAGGCCGCCACAGGCCGCAAGGCTTACCACGTCGGCAAGCCCAATCCGTTCATGATGCGGGCAGCCCGCAAGCGCCTCGGTCTGCGCACCGACGAGGTGATCATGATCGGGGACACGATGGAAACCGACATCCGTGGCGCGACCGAGCTCGGCTTCCGGAGCATCCTGGTGCTCACGGGCTCGAGCACGCCGCAGACTTTGAAAGAGTTTCCCTTCGCACCCACCCAAGTGGTCCGCTCGGTGGGGGAGCTGGTGCCCGCGCGCTCGCCCGGTCGCGCTTGATCAGCCTGGTGCGCCGGGTCGGGGAGCCGAGAAACGCGGCCCGGCCGAACCGCGCCCGATCTCGGGAGCTCATCCCCCGAACTGGACAACCTGGCCACGGCCGCTTCGCTCCCGAATGCGGCGGCTCTGCGCGAACGCCGGTCTGTCGAGATGCGGCCGGGCCGGCTTCAGTACAGCCCGGGCCGCAACCCCAGGCTCGTGGCCGGCCGGACTTCGCCGTCTGAAATTTTGCGTTCATCGCAGCGTAATTTTTCCCGTGATAGAATCGGCATGACGTTCAAAGGGGAGCGAAAAATGAGAAGAACGATTTGGATCCTGGCGGTCGTGTGGGGTTGGTTGGCAGCCCGAGCCACCGCGCAATTCGAAACCGCCGGCGTGTTGGGGACGGTGCGCGACCCTTCCGGCGCGATCATCGTGGGCGCCAGCTTGACCCTCACCAGCCAGGAGACCGGAATCCAGGCCAGAACCGCCACTGACGAGAACGGCAACTATGTCTTCCTGAACGTGCGCGTAGGCAGATACACGATCACTGCGGAAGCGCCCGGGTTCGCGAAGTTCTCCACCAGCGACGTCGTCGTCAACGTCAATGCGCGCCAGCGCGTGGACATCGTACTCCAGCCGGGCGCGGTGACCGAAGTGGTCGAAGTGAGGGGCGTGGCGGCGGCGCTCGACACCGACAGCAGCGAGAAGGGCCAGGTCATCGGCACGCAGCAGATCACGGAGCTACCGCTGAACGGGCGGAATTTCTCCGATCTTGCCCTCCTCGCCACCAACATCCGCAAGTCGCCCATCGGCATGCAGACGACGACGCCGCGCGAGGGCGCCATCAACGTCAACGGCATGCGCAGCACCTACAACAACTTCCTGCTGGACGGCATGGACAACAATGCCTATTCGACTTCCAACCAGGGTTTCTCCAACCAGGTCGCGCTCCCCTCGCCCGACTCCGTCGCCGAGTTCAAAGTGGTGACCAGCAATTTCAGCGCGGAGTACGGGCGCGTGGGAGGGGCTGTGATCAACGTGGTGATGCGCTCCGGCACCAACCGCTTCCATGGTTCGGCCTACGAGTTCCTGCGGAACACCAAGTTGAACGCCGTGGGCTTTTTCAAGCCAGCCGGCGGTGTCAAGCCTCCGCTGCAACAGAACCAGTTCGGCGTCACCTTGGGCGGGCCCTTCGTCCGTAACCGCCTGTTCTATTTCGCCGAATACGAGGGCTTCCGCCAGATCCAAAAGACGCTTTACTATGCCAGCATTCCCAACATGAACGATCGTGCGGGCATCTTGCCGGTCGCGGTCTACAACCCGCTGACCCGCACCCTGTACCCGGCGGGCACGCGCGTCGAGATGACGCCCTTCGCGCGGAAAGTCCTCTCGGAACTGCCCCCGGTTGCGCCTGGCGCCGGCCGCGCCAACAACTACCAGCAGCTGATGCTCAACCCGCGCGATTTCCAGGACAAGTGGGGCGCGAAGGTGGACGGCCAGATCCACCAGCGCATGAGCGGTTTCCTCCGTTTCCACCAGCGCAAGGACAACCAGTACTATTCGCCCTTCCTGGAAGGTCCTTCCGGGGGCTCGGGTCACGGCTATGTCTACGTGCTGGCGCAAGCCGCAGCCGCCGGGACGACTTGGACGCTTACGCCTTCGACGGTGCTCGAGCTGCGCATGAGTTTCACCCGCATGATCGCCGGCAAGCGCCCGCCTTTTCTGGGCGGTCCGAGCATGGAAGAGCTCTACGGCATTCCGGGTTTGCCGACGTCGCGCGAGCTGACGGGAGGCCTGAACACTCAGAACATCAGCGGCTTTACCACCGGGATCATCGGGCGGCAGGCGACCAATCCGCAGTTCCAGAATCCCAAGGTCTTCAACCCCAAGATCAACTACTCGTGGGTGCGCGGCCGGCACACCATGAAAATGGGCTCCGAGTTCCACGTCATCCACACCCAGGTCATGGACATCAATCCGGTCTACGGCCTGCTGGGTTACGCGGGACAGTTCAGCCGCCCGACCTGCGCCCTGCTGGGCCAGCCCGCCGGCTGCACGATCCCCGCGGACACCGCCAGCTACAATCTGGCTGACTTCATGTTCGGCCTGCCTAGCCAGATCCAGCTGGCCAACTGGCTGGTAGGCAATTACCGCCAGCGCGATTACTTCTTCTATTTCCAGGACGATTTCCGGGTGGGCCCGAAGCTGACGCTGAACCTGGGCCTGCGCTGGGAGTACGCCACGCCGCGCTGGGAGCGCGACAACGTGCTTTCGAATTTCGATCCCATCGGGGTTCGCATGATCATGGCGCGTCCCGGCGGCATCTACGATCGCGCGCTGGTGGATCCGGATTACCGCAACTGGGGACCTCGTTTCGGATTCGCTTACTCGTTGGGCTCGAAGATCGTGCTCCGCGGCGGCTATGGCATCAGCTACGCCCGCCACAACCGCATGGGCAGCGCCGACCTGCTGGGCATCAACGGGCCGCAGGTCAACATCGTGACCATCAATCAGAGCATGCCCGCGGGAGGTCCGCCGCCGGCGGGCTTCCGCACGGTGTACACGGCCTTCGAACCGGGAATGACCGATCCGTCGCGTTTCGATCCGGTCAACGCCAACGTTTCCTACATCCCCCGCGACACGCGCTGGCCGTACGTGCAGTCATGGTTCTTCGGCGTGCAGCGTGAGCTTCCCTCCAACTGGATCGTGGAGATCGGCTACTCCGGCAATCACAGCCTGCGGGTGCCCATTCTGGCCGACTACAACCAGGCCTATCCCAACAGGCCCGGCCAGAGTCTCGGCGTGCAGGCGCGCCGCCCGATCCCGACTTTCGGCGCCATCACCTGGGTGAATCCGGCCGGGCAGACCGTCTACCACGGGCTCTCGGTCCGCGCCGAACGGCGGCTCGCCGCGGGCTTGACGTTGCTGAACTCCTTTACGTGGTCGAAAGCGCTCGGCAACACCGAGCAGGCTCTGGAAGCCAATGCTACGCCGCAGAACGTGCGCGACCTGCGCAACGAGCGTGGGCCCACCAGTTACGACAGCACGCTGATCAACGTCACCAGCTTCGTCTACGCCTTGCCCATCGGAAAGGGCAGGCGAATCGGCAATGGCTGGAGCGGCTTGCTCGATGCGCTGGCGGGAGGCTGGCAGTTGAGCGGCATCAACAGCTATTACTCGGGAAGGCCGGTGAACATCGTCTATACGCCCACCACGGCGCAAGACACCACGGGCCGCCTGGCGGAATGGAGGGGCGTGGCCCAGCAAAGACCCAATCTGGTGGGCGATTGGCGCCGACCGGAGGGGGCCGATCCGGCGTCGCAGTTCTTCAACCGCGCCGCCTTCGCGCTGCCTCCCGTGGACGCCCCCTTCGGCAACCTGGGCCGTAACGCACTCCGCGGTCCGGACTTCTGGCAGTGGGATCTGGGCGTGCATAAGCACTTCCGCCTGCCCGGGCGCGAGAACTTGCGGCTGCAATTCCGTTCGGAGTTCTTCAACCTGCTGAACCGGACAAACTTCGAACAGCCGGTAGCCGACATCACCAACGCGGCGTTCGGCACCATCCGCTCGACCTACGCCCCGCGCCAGGTCCAGTTCGCGCTCAAGCTGATGTTCTAGTCCGCCCGTCGCGGTCCGGTGGGAATGCCCGGCGAGGACGGGGGGAATCGCTCGCTTTCACAGCGCCACTTTCGATCGAGAATTCACGCGCTCCTCGCGATCCTGTAACACGCGCCGCCTAGGCTCGGGGAAGGAGAACAAAATCGGCCATGTTTGATTCGACTCAACGCCCGCCTTGCACCACCCAATTTCTGTGGCGGCAAAAAGAACTCCCTGGCTGGGCGGCCAGCGGCGTGTCCTTGCACGGCCATACCCTGCATTCCCGCGAAAACTTGCGCTTCCTGAACAGCTACCGGGACAGCATCCCGCCCGTGGGCTGGTTGCTCCGGCTCGCCGCCGCCGAGCACCGGCGCCTGACGGGTGAAATCTTCCGGCCCGAACGCGCCTTTTGGCGGCCCCCGCTCGACCCGAAACAGGCATGGGAGCTCGAAGCGAGCCAGATCGCCGGACTCGGCTTGCAGCCTTTGATTTCGCTGACGGATCACGACGAGATTGCGGCCGGACTGGAGATCGCCGGCGCGCCGGTCTCCCTGGAATGGAGCCTGCCCTTCGGCCCGTCGCTGTTCCACCTGGGGATTCACAACCTTCCCCGGAACGAGGCCACCGACTGGTATCAGGAACTGATGGCTTGCTCGGCCCGCCCGGAACCGTCCCGGCTGCGGAGCCTGCTGGCCGCGCTCGATCGGCTCGAGCAGGTGTTGATCGTGCTCAACCATCCCTATTGGGACGGCTGCCGCGTGGGAGCGGCGTCGCATGCGGTGGCGCTGGGAGCGTTTCTCGGTCAGTACCGTCCCTTCCTCCACGCTTTGGAAGCCAATGGGCTGCGGCCCGCACGCGAGAATCAACAGGTCTTGAACCTGGCCCAGTGCTGGGGCCTGCCTGTGGTCGCCGGTGGCGACAGGCACGGTCGCGAAGCGAGCTCGTGCTTCAACATCAGCCGCGCACGCAGTTTCACAGAGTTCGTCAGCGAGGTCAGGAAGTTGCGTGAAAGCCACATCGTTTTTACCGAGGCGTATCGTGCCTCTGCCCGCTGGCGCTGGTTGCGGTTCGGGCACGACATTCTGCGGAAAGACGCCATGGCAGGCGATGGGGTGCGGCACTGGACGGAAAGTTTCTTCTACGAATTCGACGATGGCCGCGTGCTCTCGCTGAGGGAATGCTGGGGCCGTCAGACGGCCCGTTGTCTAAGTCCCTGCGTGGCTGTGTTGAAGCTGGCGGCTTTGCCGGGCGCCCGAAAGCTTTCCAGCTGGCTATTTGCTGACGGTGGGGAGTTCGGAATCCCGCTGCCCACGGCCGCGTATCTGTGGCAGGCTCGCTGAGCCGAGCCGGGCGGCCTGGATCCCCCCGGGTGGCGCGTTCACGGCGCTTGCCCGCCCTGCGCACGGTCCATCATCTGCTCGAATTTGCGGCGCTGGCGCTCGTCGAGCAGACGGAGGATGCGATCCTTACCCGTGGCGCGGACCTCGTCCAACTGGGCTTGCAGAGTATGGTAGTACGCGAAGAAATCGTCCAAGACCCGCTCCATTTGCGCCGCCTGTTCGGGGGTCAGGTCCAGCTCTTTCTTGAGCCGTTCGAGCGTAACCTGTTTGCCGCCTTCTTTCCAAGCCAACGGCTTTGGGTTCGACAAGCGATGTCCGGCCAGGCTCATGACCAGGACTCCGCACACGAAACCCGAGACGAAGACCAGCAACAGGGTCAGGACGACGCGCGAGTTTTTCAGGTATGCTGCACAGCCCGGTTTCACCGCAGGCTACTCACGGTAGGTGGCGAGCGTGACCAGGACAGCGTCACGATCGCGCTCGGGATCGAGTCCCAGTTCCTGCGGCTGCTCGTCCACGACGATGGCCGTCACCGCCGGTGCGGGCGGCGCCTTCTCGTTCATCGCAACGAAAGCGCCCATCAAAAGAAGAGCCGCCAGCGATCCTAAGGCCAACCGCCAGGCGAATCCGGGATCGAGCAGAGCGTTCCAAACCGAAGCGCTGCGCTGCAGCTGGATCCGCTCCCAGACCCGGGCGTAAAACCCGGGCGCAGGACTCAGAGCCTCGGCGCATCGTAACGTTTTCAGCAGCGCAGACTGCTGCCGGAAAGCCGCCAGCTCGTCCCGGCACTCTGTGCACGTCACGAGGTGCTGCTCGAGTCCGCTCTCAGGTTGCGGTGCGCCCGAGAGCAACTCTTCCAGGCGCTCCCGAATCAGCTCGTGCATCGTCTCTTCCCTCGCAATGCCTCGCGCCTCCGGTCGGTCGCGGCGACTGTCCGTCGTGCTGCGATCCTCGCACCGGTGGGTCGCCGCCCTTGCGGATCTAGCGTCCGCTACCGGGGCCTGCCCTGTTCCCAATGTCCATTATCCCGCCGCCATGCCCGGCGTGGGCCGCGCCAGCCGCTGCGCTGCCTTGAACAGCTTTTGCCTGGCGCGAAACAGCTTGACTTTGATCGTGTTCTCGTTGATTCCCGTCATCTCGGCCAGCTCCTCGATCGAGTGGCCTTCGACTTCCTTCAACAACAACAGATCGCGCTCTTCCGCCGGAAGCCGAGCCAGCAGCTTGAGGGCCAGGTCGCGCCGGGCCAGTACATCGTCAATGGGGGGCGCCTGGTCGCGCCCCGGCTCGCCCGCCTTGAGTCGTTGGCTCTCGTCCTCGGTGAATTCGCTCTCGTAGACCAGCTTGCGTACCTTGCGCTTTCGAAGGTAGTCGTAGCACTCGTTGACTGTGATCTTGTAGATCCAAGTGAGCAGGGAGCTGCGGAAGTCGAAGTTCTTGATCGAGAAGTAGACCTTCGAGAAGACCTGCTGCGCGATGTCCTCCGCATCGTTATGGCTGCGAAGGATCCCGTAAATGATCGAGAAGACCTTGGACTGGTAGCGTTCCACGATCTCGCGGAACGCCGCCTCGTCGCCGGCCTGAACCCGGCGTACCAGTTCCGCCTCGTCGCTGGTCCGGTGGTCCACTTTCACTCCGGCTCGTACTGAGCCGCCGGTCCCCGGAAACGGCAATACCGCGCTCAGGCCGTGCATCCTGAATTGGCTGACGTGCAGGCTGAGCCAGCGGTTTCAGGCTTTTGGACAGGCGGCTTCCGGAGCCGGCACCCGAGCATCCTACCAGATTGCTGAACCCGTGAGCAGGCGGGTTGTCTCTGCTGGCCGGAGTCCGGCTCCAGGGTTGTTGCGACATCGGAGGGCCCATGCGCATCTTAATAAGAGTAGTTGGAGGCAGCAAGCCAGGAGATCCGCCATGGTGCACATGACCGAAACGGCCATTCAGAAGGTGAAGGAGATTCTTGCGCAGCAGCCGGATCCGAAGCCCGCCGGCCTTCGCATCGCGGTCGTAGGTGGTGGCTGTTCGGGTTTCACCTATTCGATGGCCTTTGAAAACAATCCGGGGATGCTCGACAAGATTTACAATTTCGACGGCCTCAAGGTCTTCATTGACCAGGTGAGCATGCTCTACCTCGACGGGGCCAGGATTGACTACGTGGAGACACTGGAAGGATCCGGCTTCAAGTTCGACAACCCGAACGTGCGCAACACGTGCGGGTGCGGCAGCTCGTTCAGCGCCTGAGGCCGTTCTGACCTTCGTGCCGCTCTCGGCGGCCATGATCCGCCACCGCCTCGGCGGCGTGCATGAGCCCGCTCGGTGTACCCTATCATGAGGTATGCCCGAGCTGGCGCTTCTTGGCGGCCGCCGGATCCGTAACCGCCCGTACCCGAACTGGCCCCAAGGCCTCGAATCCGATCGAATTCGCTTGCTCGAAGTGTTGGAGAGCGGCAACTGGGGCGGTTATCCTTTCCCGAACCGGTTGGCTGCCGAGTTCGGCGAACGCTTCGCGGCGTATCACGGAGCGAGATTCGGCTGTCCGGTGGCGAACGGGACGATCGCTCTGGTGGCTGCGTTGCAAGCGGCCGGCATCCGGTTCGGTGACGAGGTCATCGTTCCTGCGTATACCTGGGAGGGCACTGCGGCGGCGGTATTGGCTGTGGGCGCTATCCCGATTTTCGCCGATATTGACCCGGACACGTACTGCCTCGATCCGGAGGCCGCAAGGCGCGCCATCACTCCGAAGACCCGTGCGCTCCTGCCTGTCCACCTCGCCATGCGCTTCGCGGACATGGACGCGCTGGTGGAGCTGGCTGTGGCCCACGATCTGGTGCTGATCGAGGACTGTGCCCATGCCCATGGAGGGCAGTACAGGGGGAGGGGGGCCGGCTCGATTGGCGACATGGGCTGCTTCAGCTTCCAATCAAGCAAGCTCATGACGGCGGGCGAGGGCGGGGCAGTCATCACTTCCCGGCTCGAGTACTACGAGTTGCTTCAGTCGCTGGCCAACTGCGGTCGCGCCAGTCTCACCGACTGCTTCCGGCGCCGGGTGGTGGGTTGGAACTATCGCATCAGCGAGTTCCAGGCGGCGCTCCTGCTCGGCCAACTCGAGCGACTGCCGGAACTCAACGAACGGCGTGCGTACAACGCTGCGTGTCTGACGCGCGCGCTCGCAGGCATTGATGGTATCCGCCCGCTGCCGCCCCAGCCAGCTGTCACCCGGCAGGCCATCTACGGCTATGTTTTTCAGTATCGCCCGCCTGACGATCGCGTCTCGCGCGACCTTTTCGTGGCGGCCCTCGAAGCCGAAGGCATACCCTGTGACGGCCGTTTCTACGAAGCCGTCTACCGCAGCGACCTTTTCCCGGCGAGAGCCGAGGATTTCCCTCAGCTTGCCGCAGGCCGCGAGCGCCCCCTGGACTTCCGCGCGTTCCACTGTCCCGTCGCCGAGCGCGCGGCCTACCGTGAGGCTGTCTGGCTGCCGCATTTCTTGCTGCTCGGGCAAGAGGAGGACGTCGAGGACATCGTGCGCGCCGTCGCCAAGGTTCTCGAACACCGGGAGGAGCTGGCGGCCGCCGGCGAACGGTACGCGGGGTTGAAAGCGCTCAGTCGTGCCGAAAGGCCGCGCCTGGAGCGCCACCGCAACTATTGAACATCATGTTCGAGGACCTGCTCACCGAGCAGCCGAACCCGGTTTCGCAAGGCCTCGATGCGCTGCCCACCGAGCAGATCCTGCGCCTCATGAATGCCGAGGATCACAAGGTGGCGCCTGCGGTGGCCCGCGAGATCCCCAACATCGCCCGCGCGGTGGAAGTCATCGTAGCGGCGATCGAGCGCGGCGGACGCCTTTTTTACCTTGGCGCGGGAACCAGCGGTCGGCTTGGGGTTCTCGACGCAGTCGAGTGTCCCCCCACCTTCAACGTGCCCCCGGAGCTGGTGCAGGGCGTGATCGCAGGTGGGGAAGCCGCACTGGCCCGAGCCACGGAAGCTAGCGAGGACGACCCCGAGGCCGGCGCGCGCGACTTGGCTGCCCGCGGATTCCGCCCCTGCGACGTGTTGGTGGGCATTGCGGCCAGCGGGCGCACCCCGTACGTGCTGGGAGCCGTCGTGTACGCTCGACGGCTGGGTGCTACCACCATCGGCATCAGTTGCACGCCCGGCTCGGAGCTGGCCCGAGCCGTGGACATCGCCATTACGCCGCTTCCCGGGCCGGAAATCATCGCGGGTTCGACGCGGCTGAAAGCGGGTACAGCCACCAAGCTGGTGCTCAACATGCTGAGCACCGCGACCATGATCCGGCTGGGTCATGTCTACGGCAACCTGATGGTCAACGTGCAGCCCAAGAACGTCAAACTGCTCGACCGCGCCCGGCGGATCATCCGTGCGGCGACGGGCGTGAGTTACGAAGAGGCGGCTCGCCTGCTGGAAGCTGCGGGCGGGCAGGTGAAAATCGCCATCGTGATGGCGAAGCTGGGCGTGGACCGCAACCGCGCGGAGGCCTGCCTGGCGGCAGCCGGGGGAAGGGTTTCGGAGGCGCTCCATGGAGCAGTTCCTGATTGAGGGCGGCGTGAGGCTGGAGGGCGAAATCCCGGTCAGCGGCGCCAAGAACTCCGCCCTGCCGGCCATGGCGGCCTGCCTGTTGACCCGCGAAGCGGTCCTTCTGCACCGCATCCCTCAAGTCCGCGACATCTGCACGATGGCGCGTCTGCTCGAGCACATCGGAGCGGGCGTGGAGTTTCGGGAGGACGGAACCCTCCGGGTGGAGGCGCACCAAGTCGCGGTGCCCGAGGCCCCTTACGAGCTGGTAAAGACCATGCGTGCCTCGTCGCTCGTGCTGGGTCCGCTGCTGGCGAGGGCGGGGCGAGCCCGGGTGTCGCTGCCCGGCGGCTGCGCTATCGGGGCCCGACCCATCAACCTCCACCTGGAAGCCATGGAGCGGCTGGGCGCCCGGATTCGCCAGGAGCACGGCTACATCATCGCGGAAGCCCCTGAAGGCTTGCGGGGCACTCTCATCACGTTCGATCGAATCACGGTCACGGGCACCGAGGACGTGCTGATGGCCGCGGTTCTGGCCGAGGGCGAGACGCTGCTGGAGAACGCGGCGCGGGAGCCGGAAGTGGCGGATCTGGCCGAGTTGCTCGTGAAGATGGGCGCCCGGATCGAAGGCGCGGGCACCTCGACGATTCGGGTGCGCGGCGTCTCGCGGCTGCACGGTGCCGAGCACACCATCATTCCCGATCGCATCGAGGCGGGCACGTTCCTGATCGCAGGCGCCATCACCGCCGGAGATCTGCTGGTTACAGGGTGCCGCCCTGACCACCTTACCGCGCTGGTCAGCAAGCTGATCCAGGCAGGCGCAGAGATCACGGAGGCCGGACCGGGTGCCCTCCGCGTGCGCCGTCCCGGGGGTCTGCTGGCTGCCGACGTGACGACGGAGGAATATCCCGGCTTCGCTACCGATCTGCAGGCGCAGTACATGGCGCTGGCCACGCAAGCCGAGGGCGTCTCGCTCATCACGGAGACCATCTTCGAAAACCGGTTCATGCACGCGCTGGAGCTGATGCGCATGGGCGCCGACATCCGCATCGAGGGCCGCCGCGCCATCGTAACGGGTCCGCGCGAGCTTACCGGCGCTGCGGTCATCGCGTCGGATTTGCGGGCCAGCGCTTCGCTCGTGCTGGCGGGGCTGGTGGCGCGGGGCGAGACGGTCGTTGACCGCGTCTACCACATAGACCGCGGCTACGAGCGGATCGAAGAAAAGCTCTCGCGGGTGGGAGCTCGGATCCGCCGCATCGCGGCCTGAGCGGGGTTCACCAAGGCAGCATCAGCAGCAGTTGCGTGCCTCGCACCAGCACGTAGCCGAAGATCCCCATCTCGATCACGCGGACCGATTGGAGCACCGCGCCGCCCATGAATTCGAAGCGCAGAAGCAACCCGCACACCACTCCGCCGAAGACGGCATAAGGACTGAGCGAGCCGGGGAAGGCTTCCGAATACGCGATCAGGATCGCGTAGTAGCCGAGGGGCCATGTCTTTTCAACGGAAAATCGCAGCCGAATCCAGATCATGGCCGCGCTCGCCGCCATTACGAGCAGGGTGAGGCTGTTGAAGAGCGTGAACCGGAAGTACATGCCTCCCTCGGGCTGGCCCTCCCGGCCTTTAGAATGACCATAGCACGTCCCAGGGTGAACCGCTGCGACGAGCCAATGCCTGGCCCTGTGCGAGAATTATGGGGGGATGGTGCGCGACGGGCTGCATTACGCTCTGGCGTTCACGGCGGCTGGCTGCCTGTTGTGGTGGCTGGCGGGCGTTTGGGCCGGAGTGCCTCTCTGGGCGGCCGGCGCCTTCAGCCTGTACTTCTTCCGGGACCCCGAACGTGAAATCCCTCAAGGCGACGTGGCTGTCTGTCCGGCCGACGGCAAGGTGCTCTCGGTCGTTCCGGCAGGGCCCGAACTGACGCGGATCAGCATTTTCATGAACGTCTTCGATGTCCACGTCAACCGCGCGCCCATTGGGGGTCGCATCGTCGAGGTCGCTCACCGCAAGGGACGTTTCCTGATCGCCAGTCGTGACCGCGCCGCCCTGGAGAACGAACAGAACAGCGTGGTGATCGAGAGCGAAGGCACCCGCGTGCTTTTCCGGCAGATCGCCGGCTTGATCGCACGGCGCATCGTGTTCTACAAGAAACCGGGGGATTTCGTGACCAAGGGCGAGCGGGTGGGCCTGATCAAGTTCGGCTCGCGCGTAGACGTCTTCCTGGGGCCGGAGTGGGAACCGACGGTCCGCGCTGGCCAGCGGGTGAAGGCAGGCGCGAGCATTCTGGCGCGCAGGCGCGCCCCGGCGTGAATCATGTGGCGGCTTCCAAAACGCTGGGTGCGGCGGCGCGAGCCTGAATTGCGGCGGCGGCGCGCAGCCTACGCTTTGCCCACGCTGTTCACCGCGGGCAACCTCTTCCTGGGATTCCTGGCCATCGTGAAATCGCTGCAAGGCGCGCTGGCCGCCAGCGCGAACTTGGGCCCCAACCCGCATCTGGAGCTGGCGGCCAAAGCCATTGGGGTCGCCGTCGTGCTCGATGGTCTGGACGGGCGGATCGCGCGGCTGACGCACACGGTGAGCGATTTCGGGCGCGAATTGGATTCGCTGTCGGACCTGATCACTTTCGGTCTGGCCCCGGCCGTGCTGGCCCTGGTTTGGGGTGTGCAGTTCGCGGCGGCCGATGCTCCGGTTCCCGCCCAGCACCTGATGACAGCGGGTTATTTCGTGGCGTTCCTGTACCTGCTGTGCGGGGCGGCCCGGCTGGCGCGTTTCAACGTTCAGGTGAATCCGGTCCCCAAGAATCCCGGCCGACCCGACCGCAAGTACTTCGTGGGGCTACCCATCCCCGGCGCGGCGGCGCTGGTGGCGGCGGTCGTTTACGCCTGCGATGCCGCGCCGTTGGAGAACTGGCTGTGGGCCACCCTTTGGATGGTCCTGCTGGCGATGCTGGGATTCCTGATGGTCAGCACGTGGCGGTACCGCAGCTTCAAGGAATTCGGTCTGCTGCGTCCGCGCTCGCCCCTCACGGTGGTGCTCTTCGGCAGCCTGATCTACATCCTCTGGTTCTATACGCAACCCGTGCTGCTCGGCATGGCCGCCGCTTATGTGGGAAGCGGCATGGCCGTTCGTGCCGGCGGCCTGGTGAAGCGGTGGTGGCGACCGGCCTCCCCCGGTGCGGAGCGGCAAATTGGCTGACCGGCGTCCTCTCGTCGCGATCGTGGGCAGCCCGAGCTTGCTGGGCCGCGAACTGCGCGAGGTTCTGGCCGAGAGGCGGCTGCCTGCAAGCATCAAGCTCATCGGCGCCGAGGACGAAGACACGATCACTCTGACCGAGCATGCAGGCGAACCCGTCGTCATGACGTCGCTGGATGAGGAGAGTCTGAGCGAGGCGCAGGTGGTCGTACTGGCCGGTTCGCGCGCATCCAGTCGCAAGGTCGCCCAGATGCTGGAGCGGACCGGCAGCGCGGCCGCGTTGCTGGATCTGACCGCTTCCTACGAGGATTCCCCTAGGGCCCGCCTCCGCGCTCCCATGCTGGAGCCACCCGGCTTCCGGGCGCCGGCCGCAACCATCCACGTGGTGGCTCACCCCGCAGCGATCGCCCTGGCCTTGTTGCTGACACAACTGTCCCGGAGGCACGCCTTGCGCAACGCCGTGGCCCATGTCTTCGAACCGGCCAGCGAGCGGGGGCGCGAGGGAGTGGAGGAGCTCAAGGAGCAGACCGTCAGCCTACTCACTTTCAAGGGGCTGCCGAAACGCGTTTTCGACGAGCAGCTCGGCTTCAACCTGCTCATCCGCTACGGCAGCTCCGCGCCCGAAGCGCTCGAGGAGGTCGAGCAGCGCATCGAGCGGCACTTGGTTTCGCTGTTGGCGATCGCCGACGGACCCGCTCCGCCTTCCTTGCGTCTCATCCAGGCGCCGGTCTTCCACGGCCACAGCTTCTCGGTGTGGGTCGAATTCGAGCAGGATCCGGACCCGCTCGAGCTTGAGAAAACGCTGGCGCGCCCGGAGTTCGACGTGCGGGGCCGGGGGACCGAGGCCCCGAACGCCGTGGGTTTCGCGGGCCAGAGCGGCGTCGCCGTGGGCGCCATCGAGGCCGACCGCAACAATCCGCGCGCGGCGTGGTTCTGGATGGTCGCCGACAACCTGCGGCTGGCGGCGGAAAACGCGGTGGAAGTGTTGGCCCAGATCGTGGGCAGCGAGAGTGCAACGTGAGGAGAGTCCTGGTCGTGGCGGCGCTGGCCAACCTGCTGGCCGCTGCCTGTGGTTATCACATCGCGGGCCGTGCCGACCGGCTGCCCCGCAGCGTGAGAAGCATCGCCGTGCCCGCCTTCGCCAACCTGACCACACGGTACCGACTCGCAGAAAGCCTGCCCGCCGCCATCACCCAGGAGTTCCTCTCCCGGACGCGCTACAGGATCGTTGCGGATCCCGCAGAGGCGGATGCGGTGCTCAACGGCGTCATTGTCAGTTACAATTCCTACCCCACCGTCTTCGACCCTGCGACCGCCCGAGCGACCGGCGTCGCCGTGAGCGTCACGCTGCAAATCACGCTCACCGAGCGCGCCACCGGACGGGTGCTCTTTTCGCGCTCCCATCTGGAAGCACGCGAGCGTTACGAGATCGCGGTGGACCAGCGCTCCTACCTGGACGAGAGCGACGCCGCGCTCGAGCGCCTCTCGCGCCAGGTGGCCCGCGCCGTCGTCAGCGCGGTGCTGGAAAGCTTCTGAAGCGATGACGCCGCAGCAGTTCATCGCTCTGGTCCGGCAAAGGAAGTTCCCCTCCGCTTGCCTGCTGCTCGGCCCGGAATCCTTTCAGCGGGATTACTGCCGGCGTGCGCTCGTCGAGTCCTTTCTGGCTCCCGGCGAGCGCGAAGCGGGCCTGATCCGGTTCGATCTCGAGGAAAGCAGCCTGGAAGCGGTTCTCAGGGAAGCGATGACCCCTTCGTTGTTCGCACCGCGCAGGATTGTCGTGGTTCGCAATGCGGAGGCGGCCATTCCGCGGGGACGGGTAGCGGCTACCGGGGAAGAGGAAGAAAGGTCCGGCGGCTCCGAGGGCCTGGCCCGATATCTGGAGCGCCCGCCCGAGGACGTGGTTCTCGTTTTCGAAGCTTCCCGATTCGCGCCCGAGGGCGATGAAAAAGCCCGGTTGGAGAGGGTTCGCAAGTTCTACGCGCCCTTGCCCGTGGTCGTCGAGTGCTTTCCCATGAACCCGGAGCAAGCCCGCAAGCTTGCGCGGAATCTTGCCCAGCGGGTGCAACTCGCCATCGGGGAGGCAGAGCTCGACTTGCTTGTGGAATCGCTGGGATGGGATGCGGCCCGCATCGCGGCCGAAATCGAGAAGCTGGCCATCTGGGCACAGGCAGGCAAGCGGGTGACGCCGACGGACATCCAAGTGCTGGTACCCGAGGCGCGGGCAGCCGGCGTGTTCGAGCTGACCGACGCCCTTGCGTCACGGGATCGGCGCCGGGCGCTCGAAGTACTCGAGCTGCTGGTGCGGCAAAGCGAGTACCTGCCGCTGGCGCTGGCCGGGCTATCCAGTCAGCTTCGGTTGGCCTTGGCTGCGCAGGAGGCGGGCTGGCGACGGCCGGAGCAGATCCTGACGCAGGCCTCCCGCCTGGGGGTGCGCATGTGGCCCGCCCGGGCGCAGCAGATCGCGCAAACGGCGGCCACCTTTCCGCCGCGAGCCCTGCGCAATGCATTGGAACTGCTCTACGAGGCAGACAAAGCGCTCCGGGACGTGCGCCCAGATGACCGCACCGCCCTCGAGGCATTCGTGTTCCGGCTCACCGGACCGTCGTCGTAACCCGGTCCCGTTGCAGCGCATCCCACTGGATAGAGGCCGGCGCACGCACGAGCCGCCGGTGCGAGGGGGAGTGATCCCATGCTGGCTGAAAGGGTGCTCCTGGATCGTGGGAACGAAGCCAAGGGCTTGCGCGGGGTGTTCATGCGGATCGGCAGACAGTGGTGCCGCATGGCGCACTCCGATATCACCTGGCCTGTGAATGGCTATTACTCCTGCCGCAAGTGCTACCGCCGTTTTCCCGTGCCGTGGGAGAACCCCGAGGCTTTCCGGGTGCCGCCGAGACCCGCAGCCGGGCTGATCGAGGAACCGCTGTCGGCTTTGGCCGAGTCCCTCGCATGACACCGGCCCGCTAGCCAGCCGCGGCCGCTCGCCAATTCCTGCTATAGTTCCCGGAAGAAACAGGCGGAGGGTTTATGCTCGATTGTCGAAACGCCGCCTTCCACAGGTTCGTTGTCGTATTGCTGGTCGAACTGCTGGCTCTTGCCCCGTTGCGCGTCGCAGCGCAAAGCCAGCGCCCTCCCTCGCCACCCCAGCCCAAGGAGGTTTTCGAGTCCTTGCGGGCCACGCTGGAGCGGCCTTATTTGGAGCTGTTCGAAGCTGCGCCCAGCTTGGAGTACAGCCCTGCCCAGATCGAGCGGATGCGCAGGTACCTCGACGAAGCCCGACAGTACTGCGTACGCGAATTTCGGGCGCGCCTGTCCACTTACCAGAAAGACCGTCAGCGTTTGCAGGCTGACCTGAAGCGTCGCACAGCGAGCCTGGAAGATCCTGAGCGCCGCGACTTGCATTGCAAGATCCAGAACCTGCGCATCCTGGAAAGCCAGGCGCAGATGTTGGTCGAGCACGCCATCCCGGTCGCGTACGAGAACAAGAAGGCGAAACTCGAACTGATCGAGAAGTGGCCGCAGGAGCTGGAACGCATCAAGCAGGAGATCGCCTCCGGGACGTATCATCAGCGGCGCTTCGGCGACGTCAAGGACATCGGGATCCGCGAGCTCGTGCCCGGCCAGGAACGCGACATCAAGGACGGTCAGGAAGCCGTCCGACAAATGAAAATGACCGGCCTGCTGCCGCCCGAGCTGGACCATCCCGCGATCAAGAAGTACGTCAACGACGTCGCCCAGAAAATCGCTCGCCACTCGGACCTGCGCGTGCCGCTGAACCTGACCCTGCTCAACTCGAAAGAGATCAACGCCTTCGCTCTTCCGGGCGGTTTCCTGTTTATCCAGCGGGGTCTGCTGGAGGCCGTCGAGGACGAGGCGCAACTGGCCGGCGTCATCGCGCACGAAATCGCACACGTGACCGGACGTCATGGGAACAAGCTCATGAAGCGGGCCACGATCGCCTCCATCATTTATCAGGCGGCTCAGGTAGCCGCCGTCATCCTCACCGGCGGCGCGGCGACGCTGGGCACCTACTACGCGCTCCAGTACGGCTTCTACGGCCTGGGTCTGGTGCTGAGCCTGGATCTTCTGGGCGTCAGCCGCGAGTTCGAACTGGAAGCTGACCAGCTCGGCGTGCAGTACGCCTGGAATGCAGGCTATGATCCGTCCGGCTTCATCCGTTTCTTCGACAAGATGGCCACCCGCGAGGGTTACGTGAACGGCGCCAGTTGGTTCCGCACCCATCCGCCCTTCTTTGCGCGCATGGTCCACACCAAGCGCGAGATGATGTTCCTGCCCGAGAAGCCCGGCCTCGTACGAGACACCGAGGAGTTCCGGCGCATGAAGGAGGAACTGGCCAAGGTCACGGCGCAGGCGGCGGAGGAAGAGAAGAACAAGCCCAGCCTCCTGACGCCCGTGCAGGGCTGCCCTGCCCCAGAAAAGCCCGAGTTCAAACCAGGCGATCCGATCGAGAAGATATGCCCCTTGCCTTCTTCCTGAATCTTCTCCTGGCGCTGGCGGGCCCGCCGCAAGCCTCGACGATCTCGCTCTACCTTTCCGTGGAGGAGGGCGACAAGCTGATCGGCGGCCTCACCGAGAAAAACTTCCGGCTGTACGAGGATGGTCGGCCCGTCGCCTTCCGCCTGGAGCCTCCCGAAACGCCCATGCTGGTGACCTTGCTGGTCGAGCGCAGTCGCTCCTCCTGGTTCTACCAGAACGACCTGGACGCCGCGGTCCATGCGTTTCTGGATGCTGCGCCGGAAGGACACTGGTACTCGCTGGTCACCTTTTCCCACGGCCTCGAAGTTGCAGTGGACTTCACGCGGCAGGTCGGGGAACTGCGTGCTGCGTACTCGGGACTGGGGCCGCCCATGTGGCAGGACATAGACACCTACGACGCGATCTACGATACGCTGGAGAAGCTCGAACTGCTCGGCGGTCGCCGCGTGCTGATCTTCATCGGCTCCGGTCTGGACACCTTGAGCGGACGGACTCTGGCCGACGTACAGCGAAAGATCGAATCGGTCAACGTGACGGTCTTCGCCGCGGGCGCGGGTTCGTCCCTGCGGGGCCTCTACGAACCGTACTTGGAGACCACGGCGCGCATGGACCTGCTGCAGGCGGAGGCTTTCCTGAACATGTTGGCTCGCAAGAGTGGGGGCCAAGCCTGGTTCCCGAAGTTCGAAACCGCGTACCGCGACATCGCGCGAGCCGTCTTCACCACGCTCGAAAACCAGTACCGCCTCGTCTACGAAACGTCCCTGCCGCGTGATCGCAAGTTCCACCGCCTGCGGGTCGAGGCCTTCCAGATCACCGACGACAAGCGCCGCGACTTCCGCGTCCGCGTGCGCGAAGGCTGGCGCCGTTGAGGCGCCCGCTCAGCGTGGCGTGAAGGCGAAGTAGGACAGGCCGATCTGATCGTCGCCCGGAACGTAAAAGCCGAATTTCCCTTCCGTATAGTCGCGACCGGGTTCGCCGGGCACCTGCGAGAGGGTGATCCACTCCTCCGCCCGACGCACGCGATGCACGATCGAAGCCGGAGTCACCTCGATCTGGACCGAGCAGTACTGCCAGTTGCCCAGGTTGTGCGCTACGCGCGGACGCTCGTTGCGCCGCCCGTTGCGCACCACGGTGTGGTAAAGGGAGCGGCCGTCGAGCTCGAACAGGTCATGGTTGCGCTCGTCGCTGTAATTGACGACCCAACGCAAGCGCCTGCCTTTCCGCAGCATCGCGGTGAACACGACGCGGCCGTCGAGTCTGGGGATTTGTGCCAGCACGAAGTTGCCGCCGCGACGGAAGAACCAGCCCCCTTCCTCGACCCAACCCGCGCCGAGAAGCGCGACGCCGGCGGCTACGGGCGCGGCGGCTTTCGAAGGCGCTTTGACCGGCGCCAGTTCGATCTTGATCGTCCGCGTCTGGCCGGCCGCGATGTGCACGGTCTGGGACGTCTCGGCGTGTTCCGGCGCGCGGGCAACCACCACGTAGGTGCCTTCCGGCAGGTCCGCGGTCGTTCCCGCGAGCGGTTTGGGCGCTTCGCCGGGCCTTCCGATCAGAAGCTGGGCGTCACGGGGCGTCAGCGCGACTTGCAGACGTCCGGTGAGAGGCTGGAGCGCGACTTCCGCCCCCGCCAGTTGCACGGTCTGCCCGGCGGCGAAGTGCCTTCGAATCAGGCGCGGTGCGAATCGCTCGCGCCGGATCTCGATCTGGTGTTCGCCCTCGCCGATGCCGGAATGGTGGAAGCTCCCGTCGTCCTGTATCACCCCGACCGGTTGGCCGTCGAGCAGAACTTGGGCCCCGGCCGGCCCGCCATGGATGACCAGGGTGGCCAATCTCGGCAGCGGTCGCAGCTTGAACTCGATCTTCGACTCCTCACCCTTGCGGATCGCCACGCGCTGTTCGGCCGCTTCCTCGAAGCCCTCCTTGGCCACCCGCACCACGTACTCGCGGACGGGCAAGTTGGAAATGCGCAACTGGCCCCGAACCGTCGTGCGCCGCTGCTCGCGCCCGTTCAAAAACACCCGCACGCCATCCTCTCCGGTCAGCACAACGAGCGTACCCACGTCGCGATCCGCCCGCAGGTAAGCCGTCAGCAGCGGCGCAGGTGAGACCTCGATGATCATCTTGCGCCGGTTGCGTTCGGCGCCGATGGTCAGCTCGTGCGTGCCCGGCGCCAGATTGGTGAGCTCCAGTCCGCCCGGCCCGACCTGCCCGGCGGGTTCGCCGTTCAGCTCGACGGGCGCCGGTCCGAAGCTGGAGTAAATGCGGGCACGGTTCCCCATGCTGGCCACCACCACTGCCGCGAGGTTGCGCGTTACGGGATCTCCTGCTAGCGGAAGCGCCGCGGGTGCAGCTTCGAAAACGATGACGGCTTCGCCTTCGCGGCTGGTCACCTTCAGTGTGTGTTTGCCCGGACTCAGTCCGTCCAGGGCGAGCTGGCCCTCTTGGAGCTCGCGCGCAGCCTCTTCATTGAGGACGACCTTGGCCTGGTCAAGATCCGTGATCAATCGCAGGGCCACGCCCAGCGGCTCCAAGGCGAGCTGGACCGGAGGAACCGGCCCGGACTTGAACTCGACCCTGGTGAAGGCAGGCCGATAGCCCTCCAGGCGCGCTTCGAGTTGGTAAGCGCCGGGCGCCAGCGGCACGCTCAGATCCGAGACGCCGCGCGCCTCTCCGTTCACGTAGATGGTTGCCCCCGGCGGTGTGGTGCGGATCTCCACCGGAACGACACCCGGTGGCGCTTCCGCCTCCCGACGGCTCAGCAGAATCACCCCG
>JANXAE010000033.1:24152-29555 GCA_025062235.1 Bryobacteraceae bacterium | reverse complement strand
GCGATGCTGCCGCGCACGCCGCGGCGAGCAGTGCGTAGCGCGCCGCAGGCCAGAACTCGCGCACTCGGCGTGCACCTTCGAGGTATGCCTCCACTGCGCGCCCCCCGGCGAACAATGCGAGCGAGGCCAGCAACGCGGCAAAGCCGCCGTGCACGTTGACCCAGACCGCCGTGAGGGGGACGAGCCGCCATATGCTCCCACCGGGTCGCCGGCGATCGCACTCGAGCAGGCCGAGAGCCAAAGCCCAGAGCAGCAGCGTGAACACGTGCGGGCGCGCCAGGAAATGGATCGAGGCGGCTCCCACAGCGAGCATCAGCACGATCATGGCCAGGAACGCGTTGGCGCCGGCGCGCAGCATCCGCCGGAAAACAACGAGGGCGGCGAGGGCGATGATCAGCGCCGCCAGAAAGGCCACTGCCGCCAGGCCGCCCGCACGATGGGCCAGCGCAAGGGCGACGTCGGCCAGCCACTCCCAGGCGAACCACTCCTGATCGGGCTTGCTGAAGGAGAACAGGTCACGGCTGGGCCAGCGGCCGGTGACGAGAACATACTCGCCTGTGCGGATGTGCCAGCCGGTATCGCCATCGGCGAGCAGGGTGATCCAGCGGCCGCCGGCGGCGAACTGCCAGACCAGCAGGGAGACGAGCACGCAATCGAGCAGCGAAGGAACCGCCCAGGACGTTCGCGCGGGCAGCCAGCGCACGGCTCACTCCGCGTGGCTTTCGCCGCCCGGATCCAGGCCCAGCCGCCATGTTCGGATGGCCAGTTCGTAGCGGTTGCGGGCACCCGTCTTCTCGAACATGTGCATCAGGTGCACCTTCACGGTGCCGGGCGCGATGGCCAAGGCCCTGGCGATCTGGTCGTTTTTCATCCCGCGGCACAGCAGGCGCAGGATCTGCCGCTCCCGGGGCGTCAAGCGTACGGATTTCGAGGCCGGGCCGCCAGGGCCGCACTGCGATTCGGCCCAGACGCCGCCCTCGCCCACCGTGACCAGGCAATCCATGAGCACCGCGCACGGCGCCGTGCGTCGGAGGATGCCTTTGGCGCCGGCATCGAACGCAAGCCGTCGCGGGATGCATTCCGGGTTGCGGACCCACAGCACCAAGCCGCTCGAAGGCGAGGCGCGGTGCAGGGATTGCAACAGCTCCAGGGCTTGTTCGGATTCCTCGAGTGGGCTGACCAACACCACTGCCGGGTGCAGCCGAGCCACCAGCGGCGCAGCCTCCTCGGGCGGAGCCGCCCCTATCAGCATCAGCTTGGGGCAGGCCTCCAGCGCTACGCGGAGGCCCTCGATGACCATGGGTTGCGATTCGCAAGCGAAGACCGTGATGAGCGGCACCCCCCGCCTTATCGGCCGGGAGACGCCGGAGGTTTAGCGGGCAGTCCGGGGCCCTTGCGCCCTCAGGCCTTGATGTCGTCCCGCGCGAAGTCCCACTCGACCACACGCAGCTGCTTGGCGGCCAAGTTCACCATGTGCGCGCAGGCAGCGGCGTGGTGGCCCTGCACGGCATCCTGCCAGTACGGCTTGCGCGTGCGGATGGCCTCCAACCAGTGTCCGAGGTGGACCGTAGTGGCGTCGAGCCCCTCCTGGTAGAACTCTTGGGGACCCTCGATCGCCCTGGGCTTCCTCGTGCCCGGCAACTCTGTTTCGCGCACCTTGGGATCGCGGTAGTAGGCCTCCTGAAGGTGACGAGGCCAGCTTTCCACGATCCAGCGATTGTCCTCGATGGCGCGTTCAGGATAGAAACTCATGCCGCCTCCGCTGAGCGTGATCGTGCCCTCGGTGCCGAGGAACTGGAAGCTGCCTTCGGCTGCGGCTTGATTGTTGAAGGTCGAGCTCAGGTTCACCACGAATCCCTCGGGGTATTCGAGGATGGCGTTCAGCGTATCGGGCACCTCGCGGCTTTCCTTCCAGCGATAGAGCTGTCCCATGGCCACCACCCGCGAGGGCATGCTGGCGTTCATCACGAAATGGATCGTGGTGCACAGGTGCACGAAAAGATCGGTGGCGATCCCGCCGGAGTAATCCTCGTAGCAGCGCCAGCGGAAGAAACGCTCGAGCGAAAAGGGGCGCTTGGGTGCCGGCCCGAGGAACATCTCCCAATTCACGGTTTGCGGCGAGGCGTCCGGCGGGATGGGGTAGATCCAGGCGCCCGAAGCCGTGTTGCGGTTGTAGGCGGCGCGGATGATGGTGACGCGGCCCAGCTTGCCGCTCTGGATCATTTCCTTGGCGCGCCGCTGGAGGGCCGAGCTCATCCCCTGGCTGCCAACCACGACGATCCGGCCGGTGGCCCGCGCCGCCTGGATGATTTCCACGCCTTCGGAGCTGCGGTAGGTGAGAGGCTTTTCGCAGTAGACGTCCTTGCCCGCCCGGAGCGCGTCGAGGACCATCTGACGGTGCCAGTGGTCGGGCGTGACGATCATGACCGCATCAATGGACTTGTCCTCGAGGATCTCGCGGTAGTCCCTGGCGGCGCGCGCCCGCCCTCCGGTCCGTTCGATCGCCCGTTCCACCCTTCCCTTGTACGCGTCCACGACGGCGGTGATCTCCACGCCGGGGTGAGCCAGAAGGGCCGGGATCAACTCGTGTGCGCGCGCGCCCGTTCCGATGACGCCCACCTGGATGCGATCGTTGGGGGCGTAGCTGCGCGCGGGCGCGGCAGCGCCAGTGGCCAGCGCGCTCTTCAACACTGTGCGGCGTGTGATCTGCATGGAGGAACCTCCGCTACCCGCTCGATTATAGTGCGGGCGGGCCGGCCTTGGGCAAACGGGCTTCCAGCGCGGCCGCCACACGCAGCAGGCGTGCCTCGGAAAACGGAGGCCCTGCGATCTGCAAGCCGAGTGGCAGGCCCGCAGGATCGAGCCCGCAAGGGATCGAGATCGCGGGCCAGCCGAACAGGTTCAGGTGACGCACTAGTCGCGTGGCGGCCAGCCGGAGATCTTCGATGCCGTCGTTCCACACGACGTCGACCTGTCCCAGACGCGGCGCTGGGAACGGCGTGGTGGGAGTGAGCAGGCAATCCACGTCGCACCAGACGCGGCGATACTGGTCGCGCATCACGCGCCGCAGCCGCTGCGCTTGGATGTAATCGGTGGCCGAAAGCAGCATGCCTTGCTCGAGCAGTAGGCGCACGTCCTCGCCGAAGTCCTCGCGCCGCTCGAAGTATGGCTGCATGACGGCGGCCGCCTCGGCGAGCAGGATGATCCGGCTGATCTGATTCATCGCTGCCACATCGGGCACTCGAACGGGTACGATCGCTGCGCCTGCCTCGCCGGCCAGCCGCGCGGCTTTCCGCACCGCCTCGGCGGCCGCCGGGGCGATCCGTTCGAAGTAGAAATTTTCCGGCAGGCCGAGGCGCATCCCGGCGAGCGAAGGCTCCTCCGGCGGCAGGTAGCGTTCGACCGGCTGGCGGCTCGAGGTCTCGTCCCGGGGATCGTGGCCTGCGAGCGCCTCGAGTGCAAGCGCCGCGTCACGCACCGACCGAGCCAGCGGCCCCATGTGGTCGAGGGTGAAATCGAGCGGCAGCACGCCGAACCGGCTCACGCGTCCGAAGGTCGGCTTGAGCCCCACCACGCCGCACCAGGCGGCTGGAATGCGGATCGAACCCCCGGTGTCGCTGCCCATGGCAATGAAGACCATGCCGGCGGCCACGGCGACCGCTGATCCTCCGCTGGAGCCCCCGGGAACGCGATCCGGATCGTACGGATTGCGGACGGCGCCGTAGTGGGGATTCGCGGATGTGATGCCGTAGGCCAGCTCGTGCATGTTCGTCTTGCCGAGCAGGACCGCGCCCGCGGCGTGCAGCCGTTCGGTAACGGCCGCGTCGAAGTCCGGAACGTAGTCGGCGAAGATCTTCGAGCCGCACGTGGTGCGGACGCCGCGCGTGGCGAAGACGTCTTTGAGGGCCACGGGGATGCCGTGCAGAGGTCCGCGGTCCACTCCCCGAGCCAGCTCCTGGTCGGCGCGGGCGGCCGCAACCAGGGCTTGCTCGCCGGTCACGGTGATGAAGGCATGCAGGCGGTCGTTGAGCCGTTCGATGCGCGCCAGGGCCTCCCGCGTCAGCTCGACGGCGGATACCTGTCGCGCGCGCAAGGCGCAAGCGGCCTGCTCGATCGTCATCGGCCTTCCTCCTCGGGTTCGCAGCGGAAGGTGACCAACGGTTCGGTCAAAAGCGGCAGTTCTGCGGTCAAGCGACACAACAGGGCGTGAAGCGGGTCGAGCACCGGAGCGATCCGCGCCAGGTCCTCGTCGCTGGCGCCGAGACCGCGGGCCGCGGCGAGCCTCTTCCAGTCGGGCATGGCGCCAGTTTACCGCCACCCTGGCCGGGCGCGCCAAAGGGGGTTGCAACGCGGTGCGGCGCGGAACCATCCTTGTAGGAGAGGGAGGCCTCATGGTGGTGGCGCCGACTGTCCTGCTGAGCGTCGGACTCTTCCAGGCCCCTCCGCAGGGCGATCCCACGGAAGCCGAAATCCAGGCCATCATCGAGAAGTTCGCGGCAAAGGAGAGCGAATTCGCACGGGCGCGGGAGAACTACACCTACCGGCAGATGGTGCGCATCGAGGAGCTGGACGAAGGCGGGAACGTACGGGGCCGCTTCGAGGTCGTCTCCGACATCATTTTATCGCCCGAAGGCAGGCGGACCGAGCGCGTAGTGCGCGCGCCGGTGCCCACCTTGAAGCGGATTCAGTTGACGCCCGAGGACGAGCAGGACATCCGCAACGTCCAGCCCTTCGTGCTGACCAAGGAGGACATCGGCAAATACTGGGTTCGCTACCTGGGCCGCCAGCAGGTGGACGAGATCACCTGCTACGTCTTCGCCGTCAAACCCAAGAAAATGGAGCCGGGCCAGCGCTATTTCCAGGGTCTGATCTGGGTGGACGACCAGGACTTGCAGATCGTCAAGACCTACGGGCGCGGCGTGGGACTGCTCAAGAAGGGCTACGACAACCAGTTTCCCAAGTTCGAGACCTACCGTGCGCAGATCGACGGCAAGTACTGGTTTCCGGTGTGGACCAACGCTGACGACACCTTGTATTTCGAGACCGGCCCGCAACGCATCCGCATGAGGATCCGCTACGAGGACTACAAGCAGTTCAAGGCTGACGTCCAGATTCGCTACGGCGAGCCGGTCCAGACGCCGCCGCAGCCGCCCCAGCCGCAGCCGAAGCGGCCCTGACCTTTTCCCCCGCGGCCGCCCGCCCGTTGCGGCGAACCCCCTCCCAGCGGCGTTTGAAGGAGAAGAAGCTGCCGATGTACTCGCGCGCCAGTTGCGGGAAGGTCTTGTCCACGTAGGAACGGATCGAGACGTAGCACTGGTCGCACCGGTTCCGGCGTGTGAATTCGGCCACCATGCGGTCGCGCTCTTCCAGCCGGTAGCGCTCGAACTGCATGGAGCACGGCTG
>JANXAE010000033.1:0-24142 GCA_025062235.1 Bryobacteraceae bacterium | reverse complement strand
TCGGCGGTCACCACCAGGAAGCGCAGGCCGGCCATGCAGCCGGGTGCTCCGCCGCGCTGGAAATAGCGGCGAGTGGCCTCGATGGTGGTGGGAGCGTTGACGATCCAGTTGGTGGAATCGCGCCGGGCTTCGATGCGATCGAGCTGCCGGTGGAGCTCGGCCAGTTGCTCGGGCGTGTTGAGGAAGTAGTCGGGATTGCCGGTGCGGCGAGGCGAGTAGGCGCTGTAGCAGATATTGACGCCCCACTCGCGCGCCCGGTCGGCGATGGCGTTGATCTCGCCCACGTTGGCTGCGGTGATGCAGGTGTTGAGCACAATGTCGTCGTAGCCCAGCGCGGCCAGCCGCGGCACCAGACGGCTAAGCTTGCCATACAGGCCGGGATGGCGGCGGAACTGGTCGTGACGCTCGTCGGGAAAATCCAGGCTCACCGAGAACTGATCCACGCCCGCTTCGCGCAGCGCGAGATAGCGCTCCTCGGTCATCAGCGACCAGTTGGAGACCAGGATCGTGTAGGGCAGCCCGGTGCGTGGGTTCTTGACGGCGCGCACGATCTGGACCAGGTCGGGGCGCATCAGGGGCTCGCCGCCCGAGATCTGGGCCACCGCAGGCCGCAAGGCACGCACGTAACGGCGGTAGTCGTCGGCTCGCAGGTTGCGGCTGTCGTCCTTTGGACCGCCATGATCGCAGTGCCGGCACCAACAGGTGCAACTGTCGGTAACCTCGAACGAGACCACTATCGGCAGCCCGCTGAAGTAATTGAGGGAACCGCGCACGATTACGCTGAGGGATTGGACCAGGGGCGTCCTGCGCATAGCGGGATTGTCGGGTCTCTTGCTCCGGTCATCCGGATGGTAGCAGGCAGGGTCGCCTTCCAGCAAGACGCGAGCAGCCAAACGGTTCGGAATTCGGCCGGGCGGGGAAATCCCGCCGTTGAACCGCGCCAGCTCAACGCCCATCCGGATGCGAGCTCTGGCCAGCCTTGAGCAGGCGCACGTAAAGCACCCGCAGCGTGGCCATGACCGGGACACTGAGGAACAGCCCCGGCACGCCCGCAACCGCCTCCCCGGCCAGCGCGCCCGCAATCACCAGCACCGGGTGCAGGGCCAGCCCGGCGCTCATCACTTGCGGCATCAGGACGTAATCGAGGAACAGGCGCCATGCGGCGAGGAAGCCGAGCAAGGCCCACAGCGACCCGCTTCCCGAGATCAGCGTTACGAGCACGGCCACGGCCGCCGCGGCCAGCGGGCCGAGCACCGGAATGAACTCCAGCACGCCAGCCAGCGTGGCCAGCAGGATCGCGTACGGGATGCCCATCAGGCTGAAGGCAATGGCGTAAGCGGCGAACGTGGCCAGCGAAAGCAGCACCAGCGCCCGGATGAACTGGCCGAGCAGCAGGTGCACGTCCGCGAGGATGTCGTCCCAGGAGGCCCGGCGTTCCGGATCCAGCATGCCGAGCGCGCGTGTTTCAGCTCTTCGCCGTCCTTCAGCAGGAAAAAGCTGAGCACAGCGATCAGCACCGTCACGATGATGCCCCCGACGAGCGAAGCCACCCCCGCCGTGGCTTTCTGTAGCAGCGGCAGCACCATCTCGCCCGCGTTGGCCAGCTTCTGTCGCAAGGTATCAAGCACCGCCGCCCGCGCGGGCTCCAGCCACGCCGGCGCGGGAACCTGGAGCCTGTTTCCGAGTTCCTGCGCCCAGACCGGCAGCTTGCCGGCCAGCGCCGAGGCTTCCTCGGCCACCCGGACCCCGAGCAGGGTGAGCACCAGCACGATCACCCCCACGAACAGAACGTACACGGCGGCCAGCGCGACCGTGCGCGACAAGCGCCGCCGCGTGAACCGACCCAGCAGATTCACTGCCGGCGCCAGCAAGTACGCCAGCAGGACCGCAGCGAAGAGCACGAAGAGGACGCGACGCAACTTGTAGATCAGCCACAGCAGGAGCGAGACGAGAAAGACGGTCCACGCCGCGCGCGCGGCTCTGGGTTCCAAGCCCAGCATGATGCTATGCTACCAACGCGACGCGGCGATACACTACGAGGGTTATGCTCGCCATCGTCGCCGCTGTGCTGCTGGCTGGGGAACCGCAGACCATCCTGTTGTGGCCTCAGGGCGCTCCCGGCGCCGTGGGAAACGAGGACGCTGACCGGCCGTCGCTCACCGTCTTCTTGCCGCCCGCCGAACGGGCCGTGCCTACGGGGGTGATCGTCTGTCCGGGCGGCGGCTACGCCAAGCTGGCCATGGATCATGAAGGCCGGCAGGTGGCCCAGTGGTTGAACTCGCTCGGAGTAGCCGCCTTCGTACTGAAGTACCGGCACGCTCCTCGTTACCGCCACCCCGCGCCACTTCAAGACGCAAAGCGTGCGTTGCGGATCGTCCGAGCTCGTGCCGCCGGGTTCCGGATCGCAGCCGACCGCATCGGCGTCTGGGGTTTCTCGGCAGGCGGACATCTGGCCTCCACACTGGGCACCCATTTCGATGACGGGGATCCGGGCGCTGCCGACCCCATCGAGCGCGCCGGATGCCGGCCCGATTTCCTCGTGCTGGCCTACCCGGTGATCACCTTCGTCGAAGAGGCCATCGTACACAAGGGCTCCCGTGGCAATCTGCTGGGCGATCGTCCGGACGCCGCTCTGCTCGAAAGCCTCTCCACCGACAAACAGGTGACGCCGCGGACGCCGCCGACGTTCCTGTTCCACACCCACGAGGACAGGAGCGTGCCCGCCGAAAACAGCATCCTCTTCTATTCGGCGCTTCGCAGAGCGGGCGTGCCGGCCGAGTTGCATATTTACGAACGCGGCCGGCACGGCGTCGGGCTGGCGCCGGAAGATCCGGTGCTCTCTTCCTGGCCTGCACGGCTTGCCGACTGGCTGCGCGTGCGCGGTCTGCTCTCCCGCTGAAGACTGCTGCCGGGATGGCGCCCTTCCGGGCTATGATGGCGGGTTCGGAGGATTCCGCCATGCGTCGAAGCATCGCTGTCCGGATTGCTTGCCTGCTGGCCGCGACGCTCGTGTACGGCCAGGCCCCCCGGTTCACCGAGCGTCCAAAGCCACCCGAAACCGGCTGGGTTCCACTATTCAACGGCAAGGATCTGACTGGCTGGGTCAAGGTCGGCAACGAGAAGTGGGAAGTCGAGGACGGTGTCATCCATGGCCAGGGCATCACAAAAGAGTACGGCTACCTGCGTACCGAGAAAATGTACAAGGACTTCGAACTCTCGCTGCGTTTCAAGGCCGAGGCCGACGGCAACAGCGGCGTGTTTTTCCGGACCGAGTTCGATGCCGATACGCCCAAGGTCATTCACGGCCTGCAGTTCGAGATTGACCGCGGCATCAACCGGCATACCTGCGGCGTGTACGGCGACGGGCGCGCCTGGGTGGTCTGGCCAGCCCCGGAGAACGAGACCGTCATCAGGCCCTACGACTGGAACGACATGTACGTGAAGGTCGAGGGCAACCGTTACGTTTGCAAGCTCAACGGTGTGTTGATGGTGGATTTCACCGACCCCGCGCCGCGCTCCTTCGATGGCTACATCGCCTTGCAGCTTCATTCGGGCGGCGAAGGCAACATGAAGTTCAAGGACATCTATATCCGGGATCTTAGCAGGCGCTGAGAGCGGGCTGGTCTCTCGGGGCCAGAGGGTCGGAAGCGGGCCGAACCAGGCGCCGCGAGGGCGCGGAAGGCTGCCGAAGGGTCCGCGCGCATCGGGGCTACGCCGCGAGCAAGGGACTGATATCCTGAAGCGTTCGCGCCGCGTACGTCGAGGCTTCCGCACAGCGGGCCCTGCGCGGCGGTGGCTTGGCCAGGCTGCCGCAAGTCACAGCGCCGGGGTTGTGCCCGTCGCCTGCGGGCCCGCCCGGACGTTGCTCAGGACTCGCAGGGGCCGTGCAGCCTGCGGTCGCCGTTTGTTCTGCTGCGGGCGCCGGCTGCGCGCGCCTGCGCCGGCGAGACCCGCGGGTGGGGTTTCCGGCCTAGGCCTGAACGGTGCGCCCCTGGGCTCGAAGCGAGACGAGGCCGGGCCGGCGCGATGCTTCAGGAGGCTTGTCGCAACGCCTCCGCCAGCAGCTCGCAGTTCTCGCGCACCTGGTCTTTGTATTTGGGGAACATGCCGATGACGATGCAATCGGAGGGCTTGGCGTAGCGGAAAACCAGCCGCAGGGCGGCCAGCATCTGTTCGCGCGAGCCGCACAGCCGTGAGGCTCCGTAGACCTTGAAAATCAGGCAGGGTTTCGAGGTGCGGCGCACCTGCTCGAGCATTCGCTCGCGGTCCGGATGGTGGAAGTACTCCCCCTGGAGCTTTCCGCCGGCCAGCTGCTCGGCCTCGGGACGCGGCCGGCTCAGGTTGTACAGACAGGTCATATAGAAATCCAAGTCCCATCCCTTGGATTCGACGTAATCGACCACCTCCGGGATGTGCGTGCCCAGGCCGACCAACACGCCCGTGTCGCGGATCGCTTTGAGGAGTTCGCGAGCCTGCTCGATCTTGCCGGCGTCCCAGAAGCGATCCGTTGCCGTGCCGTGATGGTAAATGCCGATGGGCCGGTAGGATGCGATCTCCCGGATGTTGCGCGGGATGTCCGCGTACTCGGAAGCGGTCTGTGCGATCCACTGGATGCGGCCGCCCTCCAGACGGTATTCGTGCAGCAGGCGCATGATGTGGCGGTCACCGCGCGATTGCCAGGTGTTGATGCCGGCTCGCTCGCAATCGGCGAGCAGACGCTTGACGTTGGCGGCGGTGAAGTAGTCGACCATTTCCCTGCTGAGGGCCGGGGAAACGTGGGAGTTGCCGCTGATCGGATTGCCGCCCACGATCAGACGCGAAACGACGTGCGGGCCGAGACGGACAGTCGGCAGCCCCGACCCCTGTGCCGTTAGTATCGCCGCCGGCGCCAGTATGGCTTGCCTGCGCGTGCACCCCATGGCGTCGAACATCATAGCAAGCCGGCATCCGGTTCGCCGTGTGACTTCAGTCATCGCGTCGGTGGGGCATCCGGCCTTAGCCTGAGAGCGTATGAGCGAGCTGATTGACAATCGGGCCCAGCGCATTCGGACTCTCAAGGAGATCATCAAGAGCTTGCACGCCGGCGAATCGCCCGAGACCGTGAAGGCGCGCCTGCGGGAGCTCGTGCGTCAGACCGATCACGCCGAGATCGTTGCCATGGAGCAGGCCCTGATCGCGGAAGGGATGCCGGTCAGCGAGATTCAGGCCATGTGCGACCTGCACTCGCAGGTCACCAGGGAAGTGCTGGTGCAGATCCAGCCGCCGGCGGTCCCACCGGGCCATCCCGTGGACACCTTCCGGCGCGAGAACGCCGCCCTGCGCGAGGTTGCCGGGCGGTCGCGCGAACTGCTGCGGCGGATCCAGGCGCTTCCCGACGACGCCGACGCCAACGAAGAGCTTCTCGAGCTGCGCAGGGCGACGAGCGAGCTGATGGACGTGGACAAGCATTACCAGCGCAAGGAGCAGGCGCTGTTTCCCCGCCTCGAGCGTTACGGCATCACGGGACCTTCGAAGGTCATGTGGGCCAAGGACGACGAGGTGCGCGCGTTGCTGAAACAGTTGGACGAGTCCCTGCGGGCCGCATCGAGCCGAGCCGGCGATCTGAAAGCCCTGGCCGCCGGCGTGGCGTCTCGCGCGCTAGCCGCCCTCGAGGAGATGGTCTACAAGGAGGAGAACATCCTGCTGCCGCTTTCGCTCAGTACGCTCACCGAAGACGACTGGGCCGAGATCTGGGAGTCTTCGCCCCGCTACGGTTGGTGCCTTGTGGAACCGAGGGAGGGCTACCGGCCCCCGCCGCGCCTTCTGCGCAAGGCGCTGGATTTGCCGTCCACGGCCGACGTGCGGCTGCCCAACGGCGCACTGAGCCTGAAGCAGCTTGCTGCCATTCTCCACACGCTGCCCGTGGATCTGACCTTCGTGGACGCCGAGGACCGGGTGGTGTTCTTCTCCGAGGGACGCGACCGCATCTTTGCGCGCAGCCGCGCCATCCTGGGCCGGCTGGTGCAACACTGCCATCCGCCCAAAAGTGTGGACGTGGTCAATCGCATCCTGGAGGATTTCCGCAGCGGCCGTCAGAACGTTGCGGAGTTCTGGATCCAGCATCATGGCCGTTTCGTGCACATCCGTTACTTCGCGGTGCGCGATGCGGAGGGTGCCTATTTGGGCACGCTCGAGGTAACACAGGACATCACGCGCCTGCGCACCCTGGAGGGCGAGCGCCGCCTGCTCCAGTACGACGAGCCGGTCGCCTCCGGGGCCGTCCACTGAAGCCCTCGCCCGCCGGTCGCCGCCCTGCGCCAAAATGTCAGCATGGCCTTGCTCGAGACGATCGAACAGCACATGCGCGAAGCGATGAAGGCGCGCGACGAGCTCCGCCTGAGTGCGCTGCGCATGATCAAGAGCGCGCTGACCAAGCATCGTGCGGACACGGCGAAGCCCCTGGATGAAAAGGCCGAGCTCCAGGTGCTCAACATGCTGATCAAACAGCGCAGGGAGGCGGCCGAAGCCTTCCGCAAGGGTGGGCGCGAGGATCTCGCCGCCAAAGAGGAGGCCGAGCTTCGCCTGATCGAATCCTACCTGCCCGCGCCGGCCAGCGAGGAGGAGATGGAGGCGGCGATCGAAGCGGCCGTTGCCGAGACCGGCGCGACCTCCCCGAAGCAGATGGGCGCCGTGATGAAGGCGGCGCAGGCCCGGCTGGCGGGCAAGCGCGTGGACAACAAGCTGCTCAGCGAGAAGGTCCGCGCCCGGCTGGGCGGCTGAAAACGCGCGCGGCGGCGCCGTTCTACAATAGGCTCGATGGCAGAGGCGCCTGAGCAAAAGCCGTCTACCCCAAGTTTCGAGGAGTGCCTCGAGGAGCTGGAGAGAACCGTCAAGGAGCTGGAAAGCGGCGAACTGCCGCTGGAGCGGGCCCTCCAGTTGTACGAGAAAGGGGTGGGACTGGCCGAGGCCTGCCGCAAGCAGCTCGAAGAGGCCGAAATGCGCGTGGAGATCCTCATGAAGCGCGAGGGACGCCTCCAGCCCGAACCGTTCCGGCCCGATCGCTCATGAGCTCGCACCGCCATCATAGCCGGCCCGCGCCTGATCCGCAGGCGGCTGCGGATTTCGAGACTTGGCTGGAGCGCCAGCGCCGGCGCGTGGAGGCCGCGCTCGACCGCTGGTTGCCCCCGGAGGACCAGCCGCCCCAGATCATTCACCGCGCCATGCGTTACAGCGTCTTTGCGGGCGGCAAGCGCATCCGCCCAATCCTGTGCCTGGCGTCGGCGGAAGCGGTCGGGTCCGAGGCCCCGGGTGTGATGGAGGCGGCTTGCGCCCTGGAATTGGTCCATACCTATTCGCTCATCCACGACGATCTGCCTGCACTGGACAACGACGATTTCCGCCGCGGCCGTCCCACCTGTCACAAACAGTTCGGCGAAGCCATGGCCATCCTGGCCGGCGACGCCCTTCTGACCCTGGCGTTCCATGTGTTGGCCCGCGCTGCCTGCCCGGATGGCGCGGCCCGTGCCAGACTGGTCGAGGAAATCTCCGCCGCAGCCGGGACTCCCGGCGGCATGATCGCAGGGCAGGTCGAGGATCTGGAAGGCCAAGGCAGGACGCCCACTGCCGAGCTGCTCGAGACGATTCATCGCGCCAAGACCGGCGCGCTGCTTACCGCCAGCGTGCGCATGGGCGCCATCTGCGCCGGCGCAGGGGAGGAGCAACTGGAGGCGCTGACGCGCTACGGCCGGCATGTGGGACTCGCTTTCCAGATCGTGGACGACCTGCTCGACGTCGAGCAGTCCACGGAAACGCTGGGAAAGACGGCCGGCAAGGACGCCCGGCAGAAAAAGATCACCTTCCCGGCCGTCTACGGCTTGCCCGCTTCGCACCGTATGGCCGAGCAGGAGATCACGGCCGCATTGCGCGAGATCGAGAGCTTCGGCGAGCGGGCGCGCCGCCTGCGCGAGCTGGCCCTGCTCGTGCTGAACCGCAGCAAGTGAGCCGTCGCCGCCTGGACCAGTTGCTCGTGGACCGGGGTCTGGTCGAAAGCCGGGCACGGGCGCGCGCACTGATCCTGGCCGGACAGGTGCTGGTGAATGGCCAGAAGGCGTCGAAGGCCGGGCAGCTCGTCGCCGAGCAGAGCCGGCTGGAGATTCTCGAGCCGATGCCCTACGTCAGCCGGGGCGGCCTCAAGCTGGAGGCGGCCCTCGAGCGTTTCGGCATCCGGGTCGAGGGACGCGTTTGCCTCGACATCGGCGCTTCGACCGGCGGTTTCACCGACTGCCTCTTGCAACGGGGCGCACGTCGCGTCTACGCGGTGGACGTGGGTCGCGGACAACTGGACTGGAAGCTGCGGCAGGATCCGCGCGTGGTGGTGCTCGAAGGCGTCAACGCACGCTACCTGGGCCGCGAGCACGTCCCCGAGCCGGTGGAACTTGCCGTCTGCGACGTCAGCTTCATCTCGGTGACCCTGATCTTGCCGCGACTGGCGCCGCTGCTCGCGCCGGAGGGCGAAATGGTTATACTTGTCAAGCCGCAGTTCGAAGTGGGGCGCGGACAGGTAGGCAAGGGCGGCGTCGTGCGGGACCCGGAGCTGCGGCAGGCGGCCTGCCGCAAGGTCGCCGCGGCGGTCGAGTCGCTCGGGTTTCACGCCGAGTGGTTCGCCTGCCCGGTGCCGGGCGCCGAAGGCAACCAGGAGTTCCTCCTCCATGCCCGACATTAGGGTGGTGGGCATCATGACCAAGCCTGGCGTGGCCCAGGCGGCGCGGATCGTCCCCGAGCTGGTCGCTTGGCTCGCCGAGCGCGGGATCGAGGCGCGCTACGACGCGCACACCGCGGCCTACCTGGGCAGGGAGGACGGCATGCCGCGCGAAGAGGTTCCCGAAGGTTGCCAGCTGGTGATCGTGCTGGGCGGGGACGGAACGCTGCTGGCGGCTGCCCGCGCCTTGCGCGGGCGCAACGTGCCGCTGTTCCCGGTGAATCTGGGCGGCCTCGGCTTCCTCACCGCCATCACCATTGACGAGCTCTATCCGGAGCTCGAGCGCGCGCTGCGCGGCGGGCACCGCATCGGCCGCCGACGCATGTTGCACTGCGAAGTGGTGCGCGGCGGCGAGACCGTCTCCGAGTACGAGGCTCTCAACGACGTGGTATTGACCAAGGCTTCCATCGCCCGCATGATCGATCTGGATGCCTACGTGGACGCCCATTTCGTCTGCGCCTACAAGGCCGACGGACTGATCGTGGCCACACCCACCGGCTCGACGGCCTACTCGCTCTCGGCCGGCGGCCCGATCATCTTCCCCCGCGTAGCTGCACTCTGCCTGACGCCCATCTGCCCGCACATGCTGACCAACCGGCCGGTGATCGTCCCTGACGCGAGTGTCATCCGCATCCTCAACCGCGCCGCCGACGGCGACACCTACCTGACCATTGACGGCCAGGTGGGGGAGCCACTGCGCCATCTCGATCAGGTGGTCTGCCGCTCTTCGTCGCACTGCCTCCAACTGATCCGCCCGCCGCGCTCGCTGTTCTTCGACGTGCTGCGACAGAAGCTCAAGTGGGGAGAGCGATGAGGCGGATCTCGCTGACCGCGTGGATCTTCCTTGGCATGGCCGCCGGCATCGTGCTGGGAGCGGCCACGCCGGCCTTTTCGGCCAAGTTGACCCCCATCAGCAACATCTTCCTTCGCCTGATCAAGTCCGTCATTGCCCCCCTGCTTTTCGCCACCTTGGTCTACGGCATCGCCGGAACGGGAAGTCCCAGGCAAATGGGACGCATCGGGCTGAAGGCCATGGTGTACTTCCAGGTCACCGCGGTGTTCGCGCTGCTGCTGGGGCTGACGGCGGTGAACCTGGCGCGTCCCGGCTACGGCCTCGAGCTTCGTCGGGCAGGTGGGGAGATGTCCGTCGCTCAAGCGCCCACTCTGGTCAGCGTGCTCGAGCGCGCTTTTCCGGCCAGCATCGTGGACGCCATGGCACGCGGCGAGGTCTTGCAGATCGTCGTGTTCGCGCTGCTTTTCGGTTTCGCCTGCGCCGCTATCGGCGAGCGCGCCCAACCCGTCGTGCGCTTGATGGCCTCGCTCGCGGACGTGATGTTCCAGTACACGCGCTACGTGATGTACCTGGCGCCGGTGGGCGTGGGGGCCGCCATGGCGGCCACCGTCGGCACGCAAGGATTCGGTGTCCTGGTGGGGTTGGGCAAACTCGTGCTGACCATGTACGCGGCACAGTTCGCTTTCGTCACCGGCGTGCTCCTGCCTGTGGTGCTGATCGCCCGGGTCCCCCTCCGGGCCTTCTATCGCGCAGCGCGTGAGCCCTTCCTGATCGCTTTCTCGACGGCTTCGAGCGAGGCCGCGCTGCCCCGGGCGCTCGAGAACATGGAACGTTTCGGCGTGCCCAGGCATATCGTGGCCTTCGTCATCCCCACCGGCTACAGTTTCAATCTGGACGGCAGCACCCTGTACCTCTCGGCCGCCTCGATTTTCGTAGCGCAGGCCGCGGGGATCGAGCTGAGCTTGGGCCAGCAACTGCTCATGATGCTGACGCTGATGCTCACCAGCAAGGGCGTGGCCGGAGTGCCGCGGGCCTCGCTGGTGGTGCTGGCCGGGACGGTGGCGGCCTTTGGTCTGCCCATGGAGGGCGTCGCCGTGCTTCTGGGCATAGACGCCGTCCTGGACATGGTCCGCACCTCGGTGAACGTGCTCGGCAACTGCCTGGCGAGCGCCGTGGTGGCGCGCTGGGAAGGGGTGCGATTCGAGCCGGTTCCCGGAGTCCCCGCGCGGGCGGTTCGCTGAGCGGGACGGGCGGTGGTGGCCGGGACGGCAGGCACTACACGGACGGAGAGCGGCCGCATCCAGACTCGAGGGGATGGGCGCATCGGGCCTTGGGCGGGTACCATCGGGACAGGAGGCGGTTGCAATCATGGCCCGCCGCTGGAGGAAATATCAGGAACTATTGGAGACCAGGCGGCGCGAGCTCATCGGGGAGCTGGCCGCAAGGCGGGAGCAGATGGCGATCGAGCCTGGAGGCGATCCGATGGACCGCATGCGCAGCTTCAGCCAGCGCGAGCTGGCGGTGCGCACGCTGAACCTTCTCTCGGCCATGCTCGCGGAGGTGGACGCGGCTCTGGATCGGATCCGCGAGGGCTCCTTCGGCGTGTGCCGTGCCTGCGGTCGCCCCATTGGCGCCCGGCGGTTGAACGCACTGCCTTGGTGCAGCCTTTGCCTTCGCTGCCAGGAGGCGGCCGACCGGGACGAGCGGGAGGCAGCCTGAGCCGTCCGGCTTGCGGGGCGGTCTGCGGCTACCGGTCCGGCGCGCTAAGCTCGACTATTCGAGCCTATGCCTGCGCCCGTGCCCATGCCGGGGCCGCCGTTGCCCCCCGGCGTCCGCTCCCGGATCGTGGTCGTCGTAGGTTTGCCCGGATCCGGCAAGACGACATACCTCGAACGGAACCGGTTGCCCAGCCTCTCCTCGGACGCGGTCCGCAAGCTCCTGGCCGACGACGAGACCGACCAGACGATCCATGCGCGCGTCTTTCCCACGCTGCGCTACCTGCTGTACCACCGCATCGCCATCGGGCGGCCCGTCACCTACATGGACGCGACGCACTTGACGCCGCAGGAGCGGCGGCCATACATCCAGATGGCCCGACTGTTCAATTGCCGTGTCGAGGCCCTTTTCTTCGACGTCCCGCTCGAGGTCTGCAAGGAACGGAACCGGCGTCGCGCGCGCGTGGTGCCTGAGGAGGCCCTGGAACGGATGGCCGCCAGGCTCGTGCCTCCCAGCTTGGAGGAGGGCTTCGACTCGATCACCGTGGTGCGGGCATGACGGCGAGCGCACTTATCGTGCTCGCTGGCGCGCTGCTGATGCGCGGGCAGCCCGCGGAGGACGCGACCCGATTGACCTACCACCGCGTGACTTCGCGTGAAAGCCCCGCACCCGAGCCAGGCGCCGAGCACCAGCCGATCCCCTCGCTGGTCGAGGGGCTCAAGTCCCCGCGCGACTGGTATCGCAAGCGCCGGCCGCAATTGCTCGCCCTTTGGACTCGCATCCTCGGCAAACTCGAGCCCGATCGCCGCGACCGTCGCTGGTTCGGCGACATCCGCGCGGCCCGCATTCTCGAGACGCGCGAACTGGAAAGCTACACGCGCATCCGCTTGGATCTGCCCATCGAGAAGGACTTCTACCAGAAGCACCTGCTGCTGGTTCCGCGCAACCGGGGACGCGGACGGCTGCCCGCCGTCGTCTGCTGGAGCTCGAGCACCCCCGATTTCACGGCGCCTGAGTCGTGGTGGGGAAGCTGGCTGGCCAGCCGGGGATACGTGGTTCTGACGAGCTGGTCCTTCATCCGCCACTACCGCGACGGCACCGCCGCCCGCACCGGCGCGCCGGAAAAACTCTACGAGCGCTTCGGCCACTGGCTGCCCATCGCCAAGATGGTCCACGACGCGCGACGCCAGGCCGGGTACTTGCGCAGCCTGGCACTGGTGGATGGGAAACGGATCGGCTTCATCGGCTTTTCGCTGGGGGCTAAGGCCGCGCTTTACGTAGCTGCGTTCGCCCCGGAATTTGCGGCCGTGGTCTCGCTGGATCCGCACATCCCGCTCAACGGTGGCAGCAACTGGTACGCGCCGTGGTACCTGGATTGGCTGCGGCCCTTCCCGGACATCCCCACGCCCCAGCGCACGGTACTGAGCCTGCTCGATGCCGACCCGCGGCGGCCGGGTTTGGAGCGCGATCACCATGAGATCCTCGCGCTGGCCGCGCCGCGGCCGTTGCTGATCATCGGAGGATCCGGCCACTGCGAAGACTGCGGGGAGCACTCCGATGACCGCCAGAGCTGGGGATACGTGAACCGCGCCCGCGAAGTCTACCGCTTGCTGGGCGTGCCCGAACGGCTCCAGTTCGTGCTCACCAGGGACGGACACAGGCCGAACGGTCCCGCCATTGATCCCGCCTGGCAGGCCTTCTTCGAGCGCTGGCTCGGGATGGGGCGGGGAAGATAGTCCTTGCCCCGGGCGGCTGTTTGCGATAAAATCGCACACGGGATGAATTCTCAAAAAGCCGCGGCGCAAACGATGGCCCGGCTGGAGGTCCTCTGCCGCCAGCGTCGCCTGCCCTTGACCGTGCAGCGGCGGGCCGTGCTGGAGGCCCTGGCCGCCCGTAGCGATCATCCTACTGCCGACTCGCTCTATGAGGAGGTGGCGCGCCGGTTGCCTGGCATCTCCCGCGCCACGGTCTATCGCGTGCTCGAGGTCATGGTGCGCGCAGGCGTGGTGCGCAAGGTCTGGTACGCCGGGGCGGCGGCTCGGTTCGAGATCCCGCACGAGCGTCATCACCACCTGATCTGCGTGATCTGCGACAGGGTGACGGACCTCCATCAGCCGGCCCTCGACCGGCTGCCCGCGCCGGGCCGTGCGGCCCGCGGCTTTCGCCTGCTCGATTACTCGGTACAATTCATGGGGATCTGCGCGCGGTGCGCGCGCCGCACGGGAAAGTCCCCGCTGGAATCATCACGGAGAGTGGCACATGAAGGGAAACGAAACCGTCATCGCTCGTCTGAACGAGGCGCTGCACGATGAACTGACCGCGATCCACCAGTACATGCTCGATGCCGAGATGTGCGAGAACTGGGGGTTCTCTCGCCTGGCTTCGCTCATCAAGAAGCAGGCGATCGGCGAGATGAAGCATGCCGAGCGGCTCCTGGAACGGATCCTCTTCCTGGAAGGGACGCCGGAGATGGGCGGCAACTTCCAGGTCAAACCCGCCGCTTCGGTGCCCGACCTGCTCCGGCAACAGCTGGAGATGGAGCGGGGCGCCGTCGCCGCCTACAATGCTTCAGCCAGGATCTGCCAGGAGGCCGGCGACAACGGCTCCAAGGAGCTGTTCGACTCCCTGCTCGAGGATGAGGAAGGCCATACCGACTTCCTCGAGACGCAACTGGGCTTGATCGAGCAGACCGGGCTGGCCAATTACCTGTCGCAGCAGATGCACTCCTGAGCCATTCCCCTCAGGGTGCCACTGGGCGCACGCGGAGGCCGTCTGCCAAGCCATCCCCGGGTCCCAGGGCCACGAGCTCACCCTCGCGGAGTCCCTCGAGCACTTGGGTGCGAGTGAGGGAGGACGCGCCCAGGCGCACGGGGCGCCAGCGCAGACGGTCTCCCGCCAGAATCCAGACTCCGGTTTCTTCGCTGCGGCGGCGGACAGCCTCCCTGGGAATGATCAATCCGTCGCGGATCAGTTGCGTGCGAATCTCCGCATTGACGTTCGCGCCGGGCAGCAGGTCGTGTGCGGGATTGGCGACGGTGAGCAGAACCTCGCCCACTTGGCGAGTGCCCAACGCGGTCACCTGGAGGGGAAGCTGCTCCAAGCTCCCGTGCCAGCGCCTGTCCGGCCGGGCGTCCCACGTGATGGTCACAGGCAGGCCCGGGGCCAGACGGCCGAGCTCGGGTTCGTCCACGTAGACGCGCACGCGCACGGGATCCAGCCTGCCCACCGAGGCGACCGGATCCCCCGCTCGCACGTAGTCGCCGCGGCGGATGCGCAACTCGTACACGATTCCCTCCAAGGGGGAGCGGATGCGGCACTGGGCCAGGCGCAGGGCAGCCTGGTCGCGGGCAGCTTCAGCTTCGCGAAGGCGTGCCTGCGCCGCGTTGCGGTCCGGCACCGAGACCAGCGCTGTCCGTTTCTGTTCGAGCCCCATGCGTTCCGCGCGGGCGCTCTCGAGCCTTTCCCTCGCCGCTCGCACTTCCTGGGCCGTAGCGGCCTGCCTGGCGAGCAAGTTCTCGAGGGATTGCAACTCTCGCGCCGCCTGCTCGACTTCGAGCCGCGTCCGTTCGAGCGCCGCCTGGATCTCGGCCAGTTCGGCGGCGCGCCCGCCTGCCTGGATCACTTCCAGCGCGGCCCGCGCCGCGGCGACGCGCGCTTCGGCGGCCGCCAGCTCCGCCCGGGCCTCAGCGTCTTCCAGATCCGCCAGGACGCTCCCCCGGTCGACGCGCTGGCCGCGTTCTACCGCTACCCGCGCCACGGTCCCCTCGCGCTCTGCGCGCAACAGCACGAATTCCACCGGCTCGACCTTGCCGTTGGTGGCCAGCGTGTTCGCCAACTCGCCGCGCATGACCGCGGCAAAGGCGATCTCGGGGGGTGCGGAAAGGATGCGCCGGATCGTCCACGCGATGGCCGCCATCAGCGCCAGCGCCGCCAGGATCCACCCGATGCGCGCCTTCATGCCGTCTCCTCAATTCTGACAGATCGCAGAACCAATCCTCGGCCGGTCCCGCTGCGCCGCGGACGTCGCGCTCTGGGAGACAATAGCGTGGTATGCCGCGTTACAGGATCCACCGTCTGCGGGACGTTCAGCAGGAACAGTTCCGCTGGGCGCCCCATACCAGCGGCACCGCCGTGGTGCGCCCGAAGGACTACCGGGAAGAGGGGCGGGTGGAGGCTGCCTCGCCCTACGCCGCTTGGTTCCTGCTGCGCGAGCGAGGGACGCCGCTACGCGTCGGTGATCTGCTAGAATCCGATGAGGGCGAGCTGCTGATCTGCAAGTATGTGGGTTTCGAAGCGGCGCGGTGGGAGCCAGTGCAGCCGCCCGGGGGGCAGCCCGTGGACCTTTCCGCGGATCCCTCATCCTCAGCGTCTTGATGTCTGATGCAAGCTTCTGACCAAACGATGCCGCCGCCGGGCGGCCAAGACCGCCAGAACCTTGGAAATTGCGCGACAGGCGATCCGGTGGCCGAGGAGAGCACCCTGCGCACGGGCGGCAACGGGATCGAGCTCGTCAACAGCTACGCGGTGGTGAGCTACATCCCGGAGCCCCTCGGCTCTTACCTTGACCAGATGCGCCGTGAGCTGGTTCCCGACTGCGTGCCGCACGCCCACGTGACGATCCTTCCTGCCCGTTCGCTGGCCGTTTCCGCCGAGGAAGCTTGGCGCCTCATCCGCGACAGGGCGGAGGCTTTCCCGGTGTTCGAGGTCGAAACCGGGGGCATAGAGGTTTTCGAGAACACGTTCGTCGCGTACGTAGCGGTTCGCAAGGGATGGGACGAACTGGTGGCTTTGCACGATGCCCTGAGCCAGGGGCCGCTCTGGTTCGAAGAGCCTTACCCGTACCACCCGCACATCACCGTGGCTCAGGATTTCGATCCCGCCCTGCTCTGGGAGATCGCCGAAAAGGCCCGGCGTCTGTGGGAGCGTTTCCCTTACCCGCGCAGCTTCCTGGTGGATTCGCTGACGTTCGTGCAGGCCACCTCGGACAACCGCTGGCTCGACTTGGCCCATTGCCGGCTGGCTCGGTCCGGCCGCCGATGAGCCGCATTCATTCGAACAGCGGCATCTGTTCGGCCTTCCCGGCGCTTGGTGCCTTGCGCTGCTCTTTGCGCGAGCCGCCGATCACCCCCAGGACTTGGACTTGCGTGAGCGCCTTGCGCGGCACGAACACGCGCTGCCGCCGGGAATTGGGATTGGGCGGCACTACGGTGAACCCTTCGGGTTCGCATTGCAGCAGGTTGTTGGGCAGCAGGCCTTCCATCTGCTCGCCGTCGCGGAAATAGAGCCGCACCCAAAGCCCGGCCGCTTTCGGTCGGCTGCGGAAGAACAAGGGATCGGGTTCGCCGGCCGCCTCGAAGTCGCGCACGAAATCCACCGCCTTGATTTCCTCGAGCGGCACCAGCAGGTACTTGCCGTTCAGGCTCAGCAACTCCACGCAGCCCCGCGCCAGGTAGGTTTGCGGGTTCACGTAGCCGGCCAGAGATTCGCGGTCGAACCGGCGGATGACCACCTTCTTGTTGGTGGAGGGCGCCACGGCGCGATCCCGATCGAGGACAATCTCGCTGGTATTGTAGCGCGCCATTCCAACCGAGCGTCTCCAAGGCTTTCCAGCAGGCGATTCCGCGCCATGCCGGATGCTCAGCGGGAACCGCGTCTGCAGGGCGTCGCCCTTGCCGCAGTCTCGGGACGCCCATCCGCGCCTGCCTACGGTCCTGACCGGAGATCACCCCGCAGCTAGGCAGCGGCACCGTCAGGGATCGGTGGGGGCGTGTTGCAAACAGGCCAGCGGGCAGCGCCATGTGCGCTCCTGGCAACCGCAGGGAGGTCGCGTGGGTTGCCCGGCGCGCTCTGGCGAGCCCGAGTTACCTCAGCTCGAGGATCTCTTTCTCCTTGACCTTGATGGCCTGCTCGAGCTTCTGCATGTGGTTGTCGGTGATCTTCTGCACCTCGTCGAGCGCGCGTCGTTCGTCGTCCTCGCTGATGAGTTTGTCCTTCAACATCTTCTTCAGCGCCTCGTTGGCTTCGCGGCGCACGGCGCGCAATGCCACGCGGTGTTCCTCGGCCACCGCGTGAAGGTGCTTGACCAGTTCGCGGCGGCGCTCCTCGGTGAGGGGCGGGATGGGCACGCGGATGATCCGCCCGTCGTTGGATGGATTGAGCCCGAGGTCGGAGGCGCGGATCGCCTTCTCGATCGCTCCGATTTGCGAGACGTCCCAGGGCTGGATGGTGATGAGGTTGGGCTCGGGGACGTGCAAAGCCGCCAGTTGGTTGAGCGGCGTGGGCGTGCCGTAGTAATCCACGCGCACCGGCTCGAGCAGGGTCACCGAAGCACGCCCGGTGCGGATGGTCCCCATCAGATGTTGCAAGTCCGCCAGGACCTTCTCCATCCGCGTCCTGGCGAAGGCGTACACGTCTTTCACCGTCTGGAAGGTCTGCGCTGCGGCTGCGCTGCGTTGTTCCTTCATAGGATCCACTCGCTGGCAGTCAATTCGCCGCCCCGCCCGTCGCGACCGCCCCCTCTCGCATTATAGACCGGCGCGGGGTCAGCCTTCGGCGATCAGCGTGCCCACGGGCTCGCCCTCGACGACGCGGAGAACGTTGCCGGGAACGTTGAGGTTGAAAACCACGATGGGCAGGCCGTTGTCGCGGCACATGGCCACCGCCGCCGCATCCATCACGGCGAGGCCGCGGGCGAGGACGTCGTTGTAGCCGATTCGCCGGAACAGGACCGCATCGGGATGTTTCATGGGATCCTTGTCGTAGACGCCCTCCACGCGCGTTCCCTTGGCCAGGATTTGGGCCCGGATTTCGAGGGCGCGCAGCGTGGCGGCGGTGTCCGTGGAGAAGTAGGGATTCGAGGTGCCCGCAGCGAACAGCACGACGCGCCCCTTTTCCAAGTGACGAAGGGCGCGGCGGCGGATGTAAGGCTCCGCCACCTGCCGCATCTCGATTGCGGTCATGACGCGCGTGGCCACCCCCTGCCTTTCCAGGGCGTCCTGGAAGGCGAGGGCGTTGATGACCGTAGCGAGCATGCCCATGTGGTCGGCGGTGACGCGGTCCATCTGGCGGGCGGCCTCCGAGAGCCCCCGGATGAAATTCCCGCCGCCGAGCACGATGCCGGTCTCCACGCCGCGCCGGGCGACTTCGGCGACCTCGGCCGCCAGCTCGCGTATACGCACCTGGTCGAGCCCGAAGCCGGCCCCGCCGGCGAGCACCTCGCCGCTGAGCTTGAGCAGGACTCGCTGGTAGCGGGGCACGGTTGGCCGCAGCGTGCTTCAGGCGCCGGAAGGCTGATCGCCGCCTGCCCGGTCGCCCACCTTGAATCGCGCGAAGCGGGAGACCGTGATGTTCTCGCCAACTTGGGCGATCTTGCTGGCGATCAGTTGCCCCACGGTGAGCGAGTTGTCCTTGATGAACGGCTGGTCGTAGAGGCAGACTTCTTCGAAGAACTTGGCCAGCCGGCCCTCGACGATCTTGTCCACTACCTTCTCGGGCTTGCCTTCGGCCAGCGCGCGGGCGCGCTGGATCTCCCGTTCCTTCTCGAGCACCTCGGCGGGCACGTCCTCGCGGCGGATGTATTGCGGGTCGGCCGCCGCGATCTGCATCGCGATGTCGTGCACCAGTTGCCGGAATTCGTCGGTGCGGGCGACGAAATCCGACTCGCAGTTGACCTCGACGAGCACGCCGAGCTGCGCGCCGGGATGGATGTAGCTGCCGACCAGCCCTTGCCGGGTGGTGCGGGACGCCTTCTTGGCTGCGGTCGCCAGACCCCGCTTCCGCAACACCACCTGGGCCTGGGCCAGATCGCCGTTGGCCTCCATGAGCGCGGCCTTGCACTCCATCATGCCTGCGCCGGTCAGCTCGCGCAGTTGTTTGACCAGTTGTGCGGTGATCTCCGCCATCGTCTTACCCTTGCTCCATGCGGGTCAGGAAATTCGCGCTCAATGCTCGCGATCGGCTGCCTCGGCGTCCTCGGTCACCTCGGTTGCCGGACCTTTGCGCGGCAGCGACATCAGCGGCAGCTCCTCTTCGGGGATCGTCTCCGACATGAGCTGTTCGGAGAAGCGCGGATCCACGTACTGGGTGTACTCGGGGATCTCTTCGAGCGGCGTCTCGTCGGCCACGATTCGCTCCGCGGTGAAGGTCTGCTCGGTGGCCAGCGCCCGCCCCTCGATGATGGCATCGGCGATCTTGCTCGCGAACAGGCGGATGGCGCGCAGGGCGTCGTCGTTGCCCGGAATGGGGTAGTCCACGAGGTCGGGATCGCAATTGGTGTCCACGACGGCAACCACCGGAATGCCGAGTTTGTTGGCTTCGCGCACCGCGATCTCTTCCTTGCTGGAATCGATCACGAACAACACATCCGGGCGGCCGGGCATCTCCTTGATGCCCGCCAGGTTCTGCTCGAGATGCTTGCGCTCGCGCTCCAGGCGCGTGATCTCCTTCTTCGAGCGGCCCTGGTAGCCCCCGTCCAACGCGGCCATCGCCTCCAGTTCCTTCAGACGCTTGATGGACTTCTGGATCGTGACCCAGTTGGTCAGCAGGCCGCCCAGCCAGCGATGGTTTACGTAGTACATGCCGCAGCGGGTGGCCTCCTCGGCGACGGCTTCCTGGGCTTGCCGCTTGGTGCCTACGAATAGCACGATCTTGCCCTGGGCCGCCTGCTCGCCGACGAACTGCATCGCCTCCTTGAACAGCCGCAGGGTCTTTTGCAGATCAATGATGTAAATGCCATTGCGTTCGCCGAAGATGTATTCCTTCATCTTCGGATTCCAGCGCTTGGTCTGGTGCCCGAAGTGAACGCCGGCTTCGAGCAATTCTTTCATCGAGATCGTCGGCAAACTGCCTCCTTAGCTCCTGCTCGGTTTGCCCGTACCGCACCCGCGGCCCAAACGAAATTTGCGGATGCGGCCGGCCGGCTCCATCGCCGGCCCCGGTCGTAACGCCTCCGGCTGCAAGCAGCCGTCCGCGAGCCGGCCCGTTTCAGCGCTTGGAGTACTGGAAGCGCTTCCGGGCGCCCTTCTGTCCGTACTTCTTGCGCTCATGACGCCGCGGATCGCGCGTGAGGTAGCCCAGCTCCTTGAGCTTGGGGCGCAGCTCGCTATTGAACTCAACCAGCGCCCGTGCAATGCCCAGGCGCGCGGCGCCTGCCTGGCCCGAGAGCCCGCCGCCGTCGGCCAGGATCAGGACGTCGAACTTGTCGGCTGTCTCGGTCGCCAGCAGCGGCTGGCGCACCCACAGGCGCGTGTGTTCGCTGACGAAATACTGATCGAACGGCCGGCCATTGACCGTGATCTTGCCGGTCCCCGGCCGCAGAAAAACCCGGGCGACAGCGCTCTTGCGCCGCCCGGTGCCCAAATATTGCACGAGGGTAGCCACGGCTCAAAATCCTCTTTCCGCGCTCACGCCGGCACAGTCACCGGCACGGGTCGCTGTCCCTGGTGGGGGTGCTTGTCACCGGCATAGACGCGCAGCTTGCGCAGCATGCGCTTGCCCAGCTTGGTCTTGGGCAGCATCCCGGCGATGGCGTCGAAGACGATCCGTTCCGGATGCGTGGCGCGGAGCTTTCGAAAGGCGATCTCCTTCAGACCGCCGGGGTAGCCGGTGTGATGCCGGTAGATCTTCTGATCTTCCTTCTTTCCGGTTACCCGCACCTTGGCGGCGTTGATCACCACCACATGATCGCCCATGTCCAAAAAAGGCGTGTAATTGGGTTTGTGTTTGCCCATCAGGAGAATGGCCGCCTGCGTGGCCAGTCTCCCGAGCACGACGCCTTGCGCGTCCAACAGGTGCCAGCGGCGCACAATCTCCTTCTGGGACGGGATTGGGGTCTTCATGGACAGACTCGTCCGCTCCTCGGTCCTCGATAAAATCAGCGTAACGGACGGGCGCCGGCCCTGTCAAACCGGCGGGGACCCTCGAGGGATGCGTTCGCCCGCATCCTCGCGACTGGACGCCGATCGGCGACCGTGCGCTGCCGTGCGTCCATTCCCGGGATCGGCTCCCTGGCCAGGGTTCCTTCCGCAGCGATCTGAAGGCATTCCGCAACCGGCGGTCCGAGCGGCGCAACACGGTACTCAGGGCTCAGTGACGACGCGGGTTCACGCCGTCCGACGAGCGACCTTGCCCGTCGCTTGCCTTCTCGCCCGTGCAGGCGGCCCTGACGGGCCGGGCCGTGCAAGCCTTCCCGCCACGCCCACTGGGTTGCGCGCCGCTGCTGCCCGACTCCGGCGCAACATCCTTCGAGCGGGTGGACCGGCAGCCACGGTCCTCACGGCTGGCCTTGGCGTGTTTCTGCGAGCCCGCCGCATCCCGGGCGTTGGCCGACGGCACGCTGCTGGCTAACCACGCCTCGAGGTGCGCGCGCTGCCAGTCCGGCTGGTTTCCGCGGCCAGCTCGACTTGAGCCGCGGCGCACAGCGGCAAGGGCAGATCGGCCCGAGCCGCCATCTCTACTACCGAAATGCCTTCGCCCTCTTTGAAGAAGATCAGGCTACGCGAGGCGGGATCGAAGTCTACCCGGATCAGGTCACCGCCCGCAATCTGCTCGGTGGCGATCAGGTTCGACAGCGGCTGCACCAGCAACCGTTCGATGGCGCGCTTAAGGTGCCGGGCTCCGTACCTCAGGTCCACGCCTTCTTCTAGCAGGTAATCTTTGGCAGCCGGGCTGAGGGTGAACAGGAAGGGTTGCGCAGAGGAGAGGAAAATGCGGCGCTGGAGCAAGCGCAATTCGATGTCGAGGACTTGCCGGAGCTCGCTCTCGCCCAGCGGCTTGAAGACCACGATCTTGTCCAGACGATTGATGAACTCGGGCGTGAACTTGCGCCGCGCCGCCTCCAAGCCCGCCTGCGAGACCCTGCCCGCGAGCCGGCGGTCGTTCGCCGCGTTCGAGGGCGGGCGGAAGCCCAGCTTGGGCTCGATCAGCGCGTTCATTTCCGCAGCGCCCAGGTTGCTGGTCATGAAAATCAGCGCGCGCGAGAAATCCACGCGGCGGTTGTCGCCCAGCGTGAGCGTAGCCTTGTCGAGGATGCCGAGCAGCAAGTTCCACAGGGCGTCGCTGGCCTTCTCGATTTCGTCGAAGAGCACGAAACTCAGCTTCAACTTCTCGGTGTGATACTGGTTGAGCACTTCCTGGCTGAGCAGGGGATGGGTTTCGCGGTGGCCCAAGTAGCCGGGGGGCGAGCCGATGAGCTTGGCGATCTCGTGACTGTGCTGGAACTCTGCGCAATCAATCTTGACCACGGCGCGCGGGGAACCCAGCAGGATCTCGGCGGTGGCTTCCACGATGCGCGTCTTGCCCGAGCCGGTCGGCCCCAGGAACAGCAGAACCCCCACGGGGCGCCCCGGAGGCGCCATGCCCGTCAAATACATCTGGTAGATGTTGACGATGTGCTGGATCGCTTCCTCCTGCCCCACGATCAGGCGGCGGAGGCTGGCCTCGAGCCGCTCGGCTTCGCGCCCGGTGCGCTGTGGGTCCAGCAAGGTGGCACGCCCCGTCGTCATATGCGCCTCATGCGCTGGATCGGCCCGGCGCGTCGGCTCTGCCGGGACCGGGCCGCTGTCGCTCGCTACTTCTTATCGGCGGGACCGGCCCTTCCTCTTACTTGTCAACCGGCCGGTTACTTGCGGGGTTTGCTGGGACGCACTTCCACGCGGCTGACCAGCGTGCGCGGCGGCATCCGCAGCACGAACAGCACGATCTCCGCGATGTCCTCGGGCGCGATCTTCCAGTCGTCCGTGCCCCCGCGTCCGAACTCTGTGGCTACGCTGCCCGGCATGATGGTGGTCACGCGGATGTCTTCGTAGCGGTAGTCCAGCATCAACGCTTCGCTGAAGCCGTTCAGGCCGAACTTCGAGGCGTTGTAGGCCGCCCCTCCGGCAAACGGGTTCTTGCCCGCCAGGCTGCTGATGTTGACGATGAAGCCGCCACCGCGCGCCCGCATCCGCGGTACCGCGGCGCGCGTGGCGTAGAACGCGCCGCTCAGATTGGTCTCGATCGTGCGGCGCCAGTCCTCGGGACTGAGCTCGGCAGCGGGGGCGAAAATGCCGATGCCCGCGTTGTTGACCAGGACGTCTGGGCCGCCCAGCTCGCGCTCGACGAAAGCGAAGAAACGCTCGACATCCTCCCAGCGCGACACGTCCGCTGCCTGACCGACGACGCGCCCCTTGGACGCCAAGCTCGCGAGAGCCCGGCGCACACGCTCTTCGCTGCGCCCGCAAATGGCCACCGCAGCGCCAGCGCCGAGAAGCGCCTCCGCCACGGCGTACCCGATTCCACGCGTTCCGCCGGTTACGACCGCCGTTCTGCCCCCGAGGAATTGCTCCATGCCTGCGATTATGATGCGCGCGGAGGCCGTCCCACAACGTGCCAAACCTGCTTGTGCGCCCTTGCCCTGCCGGCCCGTGGCCGGCCGCTGGCGTCTGCGCCGTCACACGCCCATGGACTCTGCCAGCAGCTCTGTGATGTCTCGCACCAGCATCCGGCGGTCGTAGCCCAGGACCTTCAGCGCATCCTCGAAGCGCGATAGCTCGTACGGACAGGAGACCGCCAACACCTCGGCTCCGGTGGCCACAGCTTCCCTGACGCGCCGCTCCGAGAGCCGCTCGTAGCCCTTCGCCTTGTAGTAGGTGTCCAGCCACATGCCGCCTCCGCCCCCGCCGCAGCACAGCGTGTTGACGCGGTTGTGCGTCATCTCCACGAGCCTGATGCCGGGGATGGCGCGCAGCAGCGCCCTGGGCTGCTCGTAGAAGCCGTTGTGGCGGCCAAGGCAGCAGGTGTCGTGGTAGGTGACCACGTACGGCACCCTGCGTCGCAGCAAGGGTCGCAGGCGCTCGAGGTGGCGCGCCAGGAAGGGGGTCGTCTGCTCCACCGGGTAGCGAAAACCCCGCTCAGGGTAC
>JANXAE010000032.1 GCA_025062235.1 Bryobacteraceae bacterium | reverse complement strand
TCGGCGTCCGTGATGACCGGCAGGTACAAACCCGGAGCCACGGGAACTCCGTCCTCCCTTGAGAGGCGAAACTCGAACAGGACGATCGCAGCGGGCTCGATCTTGATGCGAACAGGGGCCGAAACCGCCTCGCCCGCGCCGTCCAGACGCAATGTTCTCACTACGAGGTCGCATTCGTTGTTGCCCGCCGCGGCCCACGGCACCAAGACATTGAGCTGCCGGTTCGACGCGAAGAACATCCGCGCCGGGGCATCACAGATGCGAACCGCGCAGCCGCCCAGCGTGAAAGTGGCCTCGGCCCCAGCCAGGGCCCGCCGGCCCAGGTTCCTGCCGAAGATGGTCACCAGCGAGCCCGGGGCTATGGACCCCGCTCGCAGGGAAGCCGCATGGACCACCGCCCCGATCTCCGGCAACAACGGCTCCGAACTGGCCGACGCACGGACTGGATCGAAACCGTCCACCGTATCGGTGATTCCGTTGCGCGCGATCTCGGCGGCTTGAACCCACGCCGGCACCAGGATGCCGAATTGCGCCCGCGTGATCCTATTCCCGACAACCCTGTGGTTCCGTCCCCCCTCGAACGTGTGCAGGCAAAACAACCTTCGAAGCGATTGTTTTCGGTGACGGCCTCGTCGCCGCGGATCCGAAGACCATGTTCGACCCCGGGCGCCCAACCGAGGTTCTTGAATACACTGTCGCGCACCTCGAGGCGACCGCCGGGCTCCACCGTGATGCTGAGGGGAACGTCTCTTTCGCGGCCCGTCACGAGGCTCCCGCGTATGCTCAAGGACCCTCCAGTCATGACCCATATGACAGGCTCGTCCGCCCAGTGCGAACTCGCCAGGAGCGTGCAATTGCGCAGCGTGAGACGCGAGCCGGGACCGATGACCAACCAACCCCCGACGTATTCCATGGTCCGGCCCTCGCACAGCACGTCGTCTTGCAATTGCCAGTGCCCCCTGCCCGCATGCTCTGCCGGCAGCCTGGGCAGGGGCGACCATCCTGGCACAGGGACCGGCTCCAGCCGGGGAGCCTGCATCAGCGGCTCAGGGTCAGCACCGGCGGGAGGAATCCGTCGGGCTTCCCGCCCCATACCATCGCCACGGTCCTGGCTCTGGTAGTCGCGCCAGAAGTTCCTCGACCATATGTTGCCGCCCCGGTCGTAATCGGGCGCCCCTCCCGATTCGATGTGCTTCCCCCTGACGACGTTCTCCACCGCTTTCTCCAGAATCAGGTTCACTCCATTGCGGGCCAGCAGATTGCCTTCGAGGCGATTATGATCCGATTCGTAGAACAGCGCGATCCCGTGTTTGGAATCGGTCACCTGATTGCCGGCCACCCGGTTGTCCGAACTGAACACCAGCGCGATGCCGCCGTCACGCGAGCGTTCGATGCGGTTGTTCAGCAGCTCCGAAAACGAACACCGAAACAAATGGATTGCGCCGAGGTTCCCGGGCGCCTGGGCGGGCGCAAAGTCCGCCAGCAAGTTGTTGGCCGCCACGAGGCGTGAAGCATACGACGCCAGCAGGCCCGCGCGGGCGCCGCGCACGATGTTGCTGACGAACACATTCGGCGAAGCCGTCTTGTCTACGGCGAGGGCCCAGAAGGTCGGCTTCTGCTCGGCCACAATCGTGTTGCCCGCGACGAGGTTGTTGCCCGCTCCGTGGCGCACGAAGATGCCCATCACGCTGTCCCGAATGCTGTTGCCGATGACGCGATTGTTGAAGGAATGCGGCTGCACCGGGATGGCTTCGTTCTGGCCGATCAGCGTATTGTGCGCGATCACGTTGTCGCTGGAGCTCGCCAGGTGGATTCCGAAAGCTCCCTCACCCAGATGAACGATCCGGTTGTCGGCAACCTTGGTGTAGCGTGCATGTTCCAGAGCGATGCCGGAGGCTTTCTCGTGGTAGATGACGTTGCCTTCGATCACCGCCCCCTCGGTCCCGATCAGGGCCAACCCCAGAGAACGGCCTTCGGTGAACATGCCCAAGCCGGCCCCTCGCAACTCGTTGCGCGTGAAAGCGAAGCGGGCTTTCTCCACGTAGAAGAGGAAGCGGCGCCCCGACGGACCGGGGCCGATCGAGCAGTTCTCGACTCGCAGGCTCGAGCCGGGCTCGGCGACGATCGCATGCTCGCCGTCGCGCGCCGAGTGGATCTGCAATCTGACACCCCAAAAATGAGGCTCCCCCCGACCTCACGCGCAGACTTCCCTCGAGGACGATGCTGGTGTCGCTGAGGGTTTGCTCCCCGGTTACGATCCAGTCCGCCCCGGTGCCTCCCCTTCCCGCCAAGCAAGACAAAAGAACAATCGCCTGCCCGATCGGCAGCTTGTGCTTCATCGGGCAGGTAGTATGGCAGCGAAAGGTGCCCGGCACAGCGCGGAGCCCGACGTGTCCAATCCGCGCAGGGCAGCCCACGCCGCCCGGCGGAGCGAGTGCTTCTCGCCTAGCCCGCCCCGCCCTTTCGCACCCGGTGGAAGAGGCTGCGCTTTGCCGCCATCGCACGAACTGTAGGCGCCGCCGGGGCTGCGGCGCTCGAGCCTTGGGCCGGTCCTAGCCGGACCCCGGGCAATCGCCGGCAAGACTACCGTAGCTCGATTCCACCCACCACCGGGTTCAATACGAACGCGGAGTGGGAGGACGGTTGAGAAAGGCCAGCAGGTCTGCGACTTGGGACGCGTTGAGCACGGGCCAGGACTGGTGCGATTCGCCCAGCTTCTTGTGCATGTCAGTCGCCTGGCGCCAGAGGTGGGCCATGAGCGTGAAGGCGTCCCAGCGGCGCGCGGTCAGCCGCGGTGCACCCGTGAGCGCCCGCTGGTGACAGGCGGTGCAGCCCTTTTGCGTGAAGCTTGCCGCGCCGCGCGCGATGTCCCCCTTCGTCTCCGGTATCTGCAGCATCCAAAGCCAGGCCGCCAACTGGCGCATCTCACCGTAGTCGAGCGCGGGCCTCTTCCGCATGGCCGGTGCGTGGTTCCACATGGCAACGGCGAAATCGAGCAGCGTTCGACCGCTGAAGCGACCCGAAAAAGCGTTCGCCCCACTGTGGCAGCCGTGGCAGCCTTTCTGCTGGAAAAGCTTCTCCCCCGGCTGGGACGAAGCCGCCGGGAGTTCGCCCGCGAGCAGCTTTCGCGCGGACAGTTCCGAAAGCCACGCGGCCAGATCGGCGGCCTGCTGCGAGGTGAGTTCCGGCCAGCGGACGCGCTTGCGGGCGAGATGTTCCGACATGTCCCCGCAAGCCGACCACATGCGCTCGAGCAACACGATCGCGTCGGGCAGCGGCGGAAATGCTTCCGGAGCCGGAGGCTGAGCGGCGGAGGAGCCGGGAACGTGACAGCCCCCGCATTGCTTTTCGAAGAACACCTGGCGGCCCCGCGACGCATCGGGCGCCCGATCGAAGAAACGGGCCGAGTAGAAATACGCGTACAGATCCGCAAAGTCCTGCGCCTCGAGGTCGGGCAGCACCAGGCGACGGGCACGGATCATGCGCCACATGAAGGGGCTGCGGTTCCACAGTCCCGCGGCCATGCTGGCAGGCGTGCTTTCGCGACCGATCCGCTTGGCCAGATCGGGAGCATAGCCTCCGCCTACCCCATCCACGCTGTGGCAAGCAATGCAGCCCAGCGAACGAAAGCGAACCCGCCCACGGTCGGCATCCCCGGCGAGCATCTCGGCCCAGGCGCAGACAACGGTGGCGAAGAGAAGCCACGCCGCCCAGCGCCTCACGATCATGATCGTATAACTTTCGCCAAGCCAAGAGGCAAGCGGCTCGGGAAGGTCTTGGGTAGGCGCCTGCCGCAGGCTGTGCCGATGCTCGCCCTTCCCCAGCGTTAGACTTTAGACTTGCTTCGGGCCAGCAAGTCGGCACCCATGATCATGTCGCGACACGCGGTTCTCGGAGCGGCACTGCTCGCCGCAGCGCCGGCGGGAAAGGCGAAGCAAGAGCCGCGGCTGGTCGGCTTCCGCATCGGCGCGACCTCCCTTCTGCGCTTGAAGCGCCCAGCGGGCGCTCGCCATCCGCGAGCAAAAGGCGGCGACGAACACGCTCTTCGCAGCGACCTTCCCTTGCGGGGGCGGCAGCGCCCGGCGGCGGGTGCAAGGCCAACCCCTGCCCGATCGCGGCAAGCAAGAGTACCAGCTTGATTTCCGCGCCGGCTGCTTCAGCTGGATGCGGCCCGAGTTCTCGAAGGACACCGTGCTCGAGCTCCGGCGTTCGCGCCGCTGCGCCGACCACGAAAGCGCCGGAAGCGGTCCTCCCCGCAGCGCGGCGGCGATTGAAGGTCCTCTGCTGATGCGAAGACGTCTGGCGCGACGACGTGCCCGGGACCGAGATCGAGAAACTCCAGCGGGTGGACCCGGACGTGCAGGGCGCATCGTGCACGTGTCGGAACGGCAGGGACCACCGCGCATTCCGGGCGGACATCGCCAAGGGCGGGACGCGGAGTTACGAAAGCGACGGGTTGTCGCGGGATTCCGAGCGCCGGGGTGCGCGGGAGCAGCCCCGGGCGCAAGCCATGGTGGGCTGGCTAGCGATCCAAGCCGCGTGAACCGCTTCTGCCCGCACTGTGATGCCAAGGCGCATCAGCGCAGAATCGCCCTCGAGCGGGCCGGGGAGGGCTTCCGGGTGCTCGGGCAATCCGTGCGCGCACGGCGCGCCGGGCAGCAGCCGGTGGACGGCCGGATCGTGGCGTTCCTCGGGATTCTCATCCGCTACCCGAGATCCTCGCGCGGCAGCCACTGCGCCACGACCGCCTCCGTGAATGCTACTGGCTCGCTTGCGAACGGGACGAGCCAAATCTCTCTTCAAGTGCAAGTCGGCTGGCACATCTCCCACAACAACTGGTTCCGTCCGTTTCACCGATCGCAACAGGATCTGCAGCCGCTCGCCAACTGCTCGGATTTTCCGAAAATCGTTATGGTTCACAACGCCGCGGAGGAGCACATGGCCACTTCCATGGACAGCATCCAGCAGCAACTGATCGGCGACCCGAGCGGGGAACAAGCCCCGGGACTCCATTGCCGGATGATGAACTGCGCGGAGCGGGGATACGAACAGACCCTGTACACGGGCTTTTCCGCAGACTACGTGCCCAGTGAGGCGCGGTGGGCACTGGCCGGCCTGGCAGGTTCGCGAACCCAGATCTCGGCCGGGACGGTCATTGAGATCCCGACGAAGCCGCATCATTCGCGTTCGACTCCCTCCGGCACAAAGGCTGCGGTCCTGGCGGCATTGTGCGGTGCAGCGCACGGGCTGTTGCTCCCGGGCAGGGATTCTGGGATCAGCCTGGCGAATCTGGCGGCGGCCGGCGAGGCCGTGCGCGAATTCGTGGCGACCTGAGCGGAGGAGGCCAAAATGTCGCAGGCAAACGCGGGAATCACGCGTCGCGCGGTGCTGGGCGCAGCTACGATGACGGGCGCAGCGGCAGCACCCCGAGCGGGCCACGGCGATCCTTGGTACCGGCGCGTCTACCGCTGGGGACAAACCAACATCACGGAAAAGGATCCGCCGCGCTACGACATCGAGTGGTGGCGGCGGCAGTGGAAACGAACCGCGGTCCAGGCCGTGATCATCAATGCGGGCGGCATCGTGGCCTACTATCCGAGCAAGCACCCGTTGCATTACCGCGCGGAGTTCCTCGGCGAGCGCGACCTCTTCGCAGAGTTGACCGAAGCTGCGCACCGGGACGGCCTCTACGTGATGGCCCGCATGGACTCGAGCCGTGCGGCCGAGCCTTTCTATCGCGCTCATCCGGACTGGTTCGCCCGGGACAGCCAGGGCAATCCCTACCGGGCGGGCGATCGCTATCTGGCCTGCATCAACAGCCCTTATTACGAACAGTACATCCCGTCGCTGCTCGAAGAGATCATCGAGCGGGCGCACCCGGACGGTTTCACCGACAACAGCTGGGCAGGGTTGGGACGCGAGAGCATTTGCTACTGCGAGAATTGCGCGCGCAGATTCCGGGCCGCCACAGGCCTCGGGCTGCCGGCGGCCGTGGACTGGGACGATCCCGCCTACCGGCGATGGATTCTCTGGAGCTATGCCCGCAGGATCGAGATCTGGGAGTTGAACAATCGCACGACGCGACGGGCGGGCGGGCGCCATTGCATCTGGTCCGGCATGGTCAGCGGCTCGATGGCTGGCATGGCCGCAAGCCTCCGGGATCTGCGCGAGATCGCGCGGCGCGCGGAGATCCTGATGGTAGATCACCAGCGGCGCGAAGACGATCTGGGCTTCCAACAAAACGCCGAGTGGGGCAAGCGGGTGCACGAGCTGATGGGTTGGGAGAAGCTCGCGCCGGAGAGCATGGCGATGTACCAGAACCATCCCGGTTTCTTCCGAGTCGCCAGCAAGCCTGCGGCGGAAGCGCGGCTCTGGATGATCGCGGGCATCGCCGGCGGATTGCAGCCTTGGTGGCACTACGTCGGCGCCTGGCACGAAGACCGGAGGATGTACCGCACGCCCGAACCCGTCATGCGATGGGTCAGGCAGAATCAACCGTATCTGGTCAACCGGGAACCCGTGGCCGCGGCAGGGCTGGTTTGGTCGCAGCGGAACACGGATTTCTTCGGGCGGGACGAGGCGGCCGAACGCGTCGAAGCCCCGTACTACGGGTGGGTGCACGTGCTGGTGCGCGCACGGATCCCTTACCTCCCTGTGCATGCAGACGAGCTGGCGCGCGCCGTAGGGCGCCTGCGCGTGCTGATCCTGCCCAACCTCGGCGCCCTGACTCGACAGCAGTGCGACGCGATCCGCGGCTTCGTGAAGGCGGGTGGCGGATTGGTGGCCACCGGGGCGACTTCCCTGTACGACGAGTGGGGCGATCCGCTCCGAGATTATGCGCTGGCGGACCTGTTCTGCGCCCACCTGCACGCACCCGCTCCTCGCCTCCCCGGACGGCGGCACCCCGAATCGCCGGGAACGCGCCAGCGGCCGGCAGCCCAACATACCTACCTGCGTCTTCACCCGGCGCTGCGGTCGAAAGTGGACGGCCCCCGAGCCCCGGACGCGCCGGAGCCGGCAGGAGAGCGTCACGAGGTCCTGCGAGGCTTCGAGGAAACGGACCTGATCCCCTTCGGAGGGATCTTGCTGCCGCACAGCGCGGATGCCGGCGCCAGCGTGCCTCTGACCTACGTTCCCCCCTTCCCAACCTATCCGCCCGAGTTCGCATGGATGCGCGTCGCCGACAGCGGCATCCCCGCGCTGGTTCTCAGCGAGCACGGCCGGGCGCGCGTGGCCTTTCTTCCGGCCGAGTTGGACCGCTGGTATTTCCACTACCATTTGCCCGATCACGCCAATCTCCTGGCCAGCCTCGTGCGCTGGTGTGCACGCGAGCCCATGCCCCTAACCATCGAAGGCCGCGGCCTGCTCGACTGCCACCTGTATCGGCAGCAGGGACGCCTCATCCTGCACATCGTGAACCTAAGCAACCCGTTCGCCTGGCGCGCGCCCATGGAGGAATCCTTGCCCGTCGGCCCCTTGAAGGTTTCGATCCGGCTGCCGGAGGCAGTAAAAGCGCGGCGCGCCGTGGCGACGGTCTCGGGCCGTACGCTGCGATGTTCGGTGCACCAAGGTCAGGCGAACTTCGAGATCCCGATGGTGGCTGACCACGAAATGGTCATCGTGGAGTGAGAGCCTCCGGGGGAATCCCAATCCGCCCTTGCGAGAGGGCCCCAGCGGCGTGGAAGCCCCGCAGCGATTCGAGCGTTCGCGCCCGGATCACGCGGCGCAAACGGCTCCCGGGGGCACCCACCGCTCAGGTGCGCATCCGGGTCATCAACCACGCACCGACGAGGGCAAAGATGGCGCCGGGCGAAAACGCGGCCAGCCAGGCGGGAAGTTGATTGAGATTGCCCGCCTGCTCGAAGATCCGGGTCACGGCCCAGTAAGCCATGGCTATGCCGAGGCTGACGCCCACGCCCGCCATCGCCCCGCGCGGTCCTGACAGGAACGCGAAGGGAACCGAGATCAGAGCCATGACGAGGGCGAACGCCGGAGTGGAAAACTTCTGGAAGAACTGCACGCGCAGCCGTGTGGTGTCGAACCCGCTCTGCTCCAGCTCGGCGATGTAAGCGGCGAGCTCCCGAAAGTTCATTTGCTCGTCCTGCTTGACTTCCTTGAGGAAGTAGCCGGGAGGTTCGTCCAGGCCCGGGAAGGTGGAGGCCTGGAAGCGGATGAAGCGCGTCCGCCGCTGGGAAGGAATCTCGCGCACCCAGCCGTTCTCGAAAACCCAGGCGGAGACAGCGGGGGACCAGCGAGCCCGCTCGGCCCAGATCTGCCGGCGCAGGCGGAACGCGTCCCAGTCGAGCTCGTACACCGACAGGCCGACCATCACGGCCTCCACGGGATCGAAGTGCTTGTAGTAGTAAATGCGGTTGCCCCGCCCCACGATCCACTTGCGGTCCGGACGCAGGAAAGTCTGCACCGGCCGCCCCTTGATCTCGTTGCGGATGGCGTGCTGGATGCGGTTGGTCTTGACCACGTGGTAGTGGTCGAAGGCGAACAGGCCCACGCTGATGAGCAGGCTGGCGACCAGCACAGGAGCAGCGAGACGGCGGAGACTGATGCCGCACGCCTTGAACGCAGTGATTTCGTTGTGCTTGCCGAGGATGCCGAAAGTCACGAGGACTGCCGCGAGAACGCCGGCCGGGGCCGCGTCGTAGATGAGCTTGGGGGTGAGGAACACATGGTAGGTGAGCACCCGCGACATCGGGATGCGGTTGCGGACGATGTCGCCCAGAAGTTCGAAGAAGGTGAAGACGTGGGTCATGAGCACGAAGGCGGCCAGAAGGACTGCGAAGTAGAACAGGAAGGAAGAAAGCACGTACGTGTCCAGGATTTGCGGCGCGAGCGAAAAACGGAGGGGATGGCGACCGTCGCGCGCTCCCGCGGTCGCGCTTCCTCGGCGCCGCCACAGCGGGGCGACCCAGCGCCGCAGCGAAACGGCGCGGGCAGCCAGGTCCGCCAGCCAATCCCCCTCCCCCGGCCGTTCCAACCGCTTGCCGAGTGCTCCTGCGGTCAGGGCAAGGACGACGTTCGGGGTCCATACGGCGGCGGCGACGGGCAACGAGCCCTGGCGCGCCAGTCCGATGAGGCTGATGAGCCCCATATAGTAAAGAAACGCCAGGGCCACCGTGAGAACTACGGCCGAGGATCGTCCCCCCTTGCGCGACGAAGCTCCCAGGGGCACGGCCAGCAGAGCCAGCAGGGGACAGGCCAGCGGCAAGGCCAGCCGTTGGTGCAGCTCGATGCGAGCCTCGATGGAGTGCGCGGCTTCGGCAAGCAGGGATCCCGTGTCCATTTCGCTGTACGCGCGGGCGCGGATCTCGCCGGGCGGCATCACGGCCAGGGTCTGCTCCCCGCGCGGGAAATAAGTGTTCAGGTATTCAGCCGGATCCTTGCCAACCTCGTGAGTGCTGCCCTCGATGAGGGAGAGCTGGACCCGCTGGCGCGCGGCATCTGCGATCGCCACCGCTTCACGGGCCAGCGTGACGCGCGGCAGCTCGCCCTTGTCCTGCCCCGCCGTGCTGCGCTGGTCGGCTAGAAAGACCTTGCGCCAACGCACCGCCGGGCCTGGCACTACGTCCGCAACGTAAAGGATGGCGTCGGGGAACTGCTCCTCGAAGACCCGTGGCCGAATCTCCGCAGTGATCTGCGAGGCGGCGAGGCGGTTCAGCACGGCGTAGGTTTCGCGAATTGCCGCGGGCGTCAGCCACAGCGAGCACAGAGCGGTGAGCACCATCCCCAGTACCCCGAGCACGGCCACCGCAGGCAGGATCCGCCAGACCGGAACCCCCGCGGCACGGAGACCGGTGATTTCGCCGTCGCTCGACATGCGGCTGATTACGATCAGCGTGCCCACCAGCACGCCGACCGGAAGGGTGAAAACCAGAACGGGAGGAAGCACGAGGAGGAAAAGCCAGGCCACCGTCTGCGCGGGAGCGGAAGCGCGCACCAGCAGCTCGAAGAGCTTGCCGCTGCCGAGGCGCTGGAGGATCAGAACGAAGCTGAACAGAGCGATGCCCGTCGAAGCGCTGGCAGCGATCTCACGGAGGATCGCGCGGGCCAGAATCCCCATCAACGCGCGACTGCGCCGCCGGCCAGGGCAAGCAGCGGCGGCGGAGGCACCAGCGGCGGGCGCAACATCTCCTCCTCCAGCCGCTCCAGTTCGAGATCGTCCACCAGGACGGAAGGCGCGATCACCGTGCACTCGGCTACGTAAGCGGCGGCGCCCATGAGAGCGAAGGGAGCCCCGTTCTCCATGTAGTCGAAAACGTGCAACTCGTCGGAGGCCGCCAGAATGTCGCGCAGGGAACGCACGTTGAAATTGCGGAAACGCAGCCCGCGCACCAGCTCCTCGCGCCCGTCCGCGTACAGCCGATACACCAGCACGGGCGTGCTGATCGCCGTGGAAGCACCTGCCGCGGAAAGTTGACGGCGAACCTCCTCCAGAGAGGCCGAGGAGGGAAAGTCCATCTTGCGGACGATCAGGCCGTAGGGTTTGCCGCGCGCCCGGCAGATCTCGATCAGGCGCTTGCGAAGTTCGCCCAGGGGCGCCGTCTGGGCGGCGCGGATGAAAAGATTGGAAATGGCGGCCGCCTTGGCCCCGAATGCACCCGGCAGCCGGGCCCGGCCATTCGAAGCGGAAAAGCCTCTGACCGGCTGCCGCGTCAACAGCAAAGCCTTCAGGATCCCCTTTTCTACCAGGACGAGCGGCTCGGGACGCACGCCCTCCAGATCGGCTTGATAGTGCCCAAAGAGCGGGCGGCCCCTCCATTCCTTCTGGGTCGGGTCGTCCACAACGTCCATCCATTCGGGCAGCACCCGTGCGCCCATGCGGCCTTCGAGCTCGCTCGAACGCAGGGGAAAGCTCCGACCGGGCGGTGTCAGGGGACGGCGCGTCGCCGCCAGGTTGCGGGCGAGCAGCTCGGCGAAGATCTGGGCGGCGGCTTCGCCTTCGAACAGGACGGGGCCGGTGTACGGCTCAGCCACCGGGGCGGACGAAAGCGCGGTGAGATTCTCCGCCACCCGGCGTGCAGCCTCCACCAAATCCCTTTCCTCCGGCAGGCGCGAGAGGTCGCGACTGTGCAGCACGGCGGCGTCGCGCAACATCATGCCGTCATCGGCCTGGCTGGCGGCGCGGATGCGGACGAACATCACCCCGAGGGGCTGGCGGACCCGAGTCCCTTCCGAGTTCACCAGATACTGAAGATCCCGCGCGGCGGTGTAGTCCACCACCGAACCGATGACTTTGGGATAGTCGAGGAACACCGCGCTGAGCCGCCGGACGCGGTCCCGCCAGAGCTCGGGAGGGACTTCCGGCAACGCGGACCAATCCAGCAGCTCGATGGCGGGCGCCGGCCAGAAATCGGGCAGCGACTCGCTGGCGGTGATCGAACGCAGGAGCGCACGCTTGCGGGCGAGCGCCTCGAGGGCCGCCTTGTAGGCCATGTCGGTCGCGAGCCAGAGGTGCCGGCGAAGCGCGGCATAGGAGTCCTCCAGCGGCAATCGGTCCACGTCGTACCGGGTCCCGGAGTAGAAGTCGGTGCCCACGAAGTTGGTGTTGTCGAGCTGGTAGCTGCCGACCCGGACCTGCACGCGGGGTATGCGGAAGCGCGTGCGATTGGCGTTGAGCAGCGCCCCCAGCGTGGCCGCCGCAGAGGACTGATCGCCCTCGTCCACTGCGTACTCGATGAAGTAAGGAACTTCGATGACGCGCAGCGCGCGGCTGCGCTCGAGCTCGTCGCGCATGGCGGCCAGCAGTGCGTCGGTGCGCGCGGGTTTGGTTTGCGCCACCGCGCCGGTGGCCAAGAGGGCGAAGACCACGCAGATGGGCGTCATGGCTTTTCGTCCCCCGGCGGCGGGGGTAGGAAAGGCGGGCGGTCCAGCGATTTCTCGCGCTTCTGGATTTCGATTTCCGAAACCAGCACAGAGGGGGCGACAGCGGCGACCGGCACGCTGCCAGATTCAGCGCCGCAGTAGCCGTTGAAGACTTCGTAGCGATCCGAGGTGGCCACGATGCGGTTGAAGGCGGCCAGGGGCGTCCCGACAATGTCGGCCCCGCGCACCAGTTCGTCGGCACGCCCGTCCGGCCAGACGCGATACACGAGAACCGGGATCACCCGGAACGCTTGAATGCCGGCGCGCGCGGTCTGCGTGAGGCCACCGGTCACCTCGCGGAAGTAAAGGCCATAGGGCTTGCCCTGCCGGCGCACCTCCTCGATCAGCATCTCGCGCAGACGCGACTCGGAAACGGTGCGCGAGGACTCGACGATCATGTTCGACTGGCGCGAAACGACCTCGAAGCCCGGAGCACGCCGGCCGTGCCCGTTCGAGCGGCTGAATCCGCGCACGGGGGAACGGGAGAGGAGAAACGTCTTTAGAACGCCCTTCTCGACGACGACGACCGGTCGAGCCTTCACTGCCTCGTCGTCGTAAAGATAATACCCGTTGAGATCCCTGCCCGCAAACTGGCGACGCGTGGGATCGAAAACGATGGAGAGAAAATCCGGTAGGATCTGCTGGCCGACGCTGCGGGCGAACGTCTGACCCTCGGATTCGTCCTTCTGCCGGTGCCCTTCGATGCGGTGCCCGAAAATCTCGTGAAAGAATACAGCCGCGGCGCGGCCCGATAGGATGGCAGGCGCGGCGATGGGGTCCGCAGGCGGGGCTCTCAGCAAGGCGCCCAAGTCATCGCCGAGACGCCGGATGGTGCGGAGGACTTCCTCCTCGGACGGCAGGCGGGAGGCGTCCTCGGCGTCGAAGCTTTCCTCCAGCGCGAGGTCCATGCCGTCGGCCGCCTTGCCTCGCACGCCAAGCCACAGCCGCGCGAAACTGCGCCCGTGCACGATACGGCTGCCCTCGGAATTCACCATGTAGCGGACTTCCTGCTGGAGGCCCAAGTTCACGTGAGAAGTGAGCGCGCCCGGCTGGCGGCCAAGTTCCGCGGACCAGCGGCGCAACCGTGTCGTCCAAGCGTCGGTATCGAACCAGATCGAGCCCGGAGACTCCACGTAAACGGCGGGGTCCTCTCTCGAGAAATCATCGGACTCGTCTTCGGCCGCGACCTTCACCTCGCGCTGCGTTCGGATCTTGAGGAAGCGCTCGACCGCGAGACGGTAAGTGCGATCGGTTTCGCGCCAGACCCGCTGTTTGATGGCTGCCGGGTGGTCTTCGATGGGAATCGGCATCGCAGCGGTGAACTGGACGCGCTCGCCAGGGACGCGGCGGTAGTTGTCGAGCTTGGGAGAACCCACCCGCACCGTGACGTCGAGCCAGCGGCCGTGTTGCTGATCCAGCGACTTGAGTGCCCCTAACGAGGCGGCCAGGCTTACGCCGCGGCGTTCAGTGACCTGGTAGCTCATAAAATACGGCGCGGGATCGCCTTTCTCACGCAAGACGCGGAAGTTGCGATCGAGTTCCTCGGCCAGGATCGTCAGCAAGGCGGGATCGCGGGCGGCGGCCAGTCGCGCAGCAACCGGCAGGATGACGAGGAGGGCACAAAGCCCCTTCACGTCAATAGAATACCACGCATGGGCCGGGCGCCCCCGCGGCTGGGTTGCCGGAACCGGGCCTGCCAAAGTTGCCGGCAGCCCGAGGCAGCCGTACCCCTGCCCCGAAAAGCCGCCGCCGGCCCCGGACGCCTATGATAGGGTTTCGCGTGCGAGCGGAGTGACCCTGGTGCCGGTCCGTGTCCTCTACGAAGACGAGCACTTTCTCGTAACGGACAAGCCCCCGGGACGGTTGGTCATCCCGGGAGGCACAACGGACGAGATCGCGCTCGTAGACGAGCTGGCCAGGCAGCGAGCCCACAGACTCTACGTCGTCCACCGCCTGGATCGCGACGCCAGCGGCATCGTGCTCTTCGCCAAGACCGCCGCTGCGCACCGCGCCGCTTGCCTGGAGTTCCAGCACCGCCGGGCCCGGAAGAAGTATTGGGTCGTCGTCCGGGGAGAGCTCACATCCGACGGCGAGATCGCGCAGCCGCTGCGTGTCAGCGGTTCCGGACGGTCGGCTGTGGACCCGCGAGGCAAGCCCGCCTGCACGCGCTATCGGGTAGTCGAGAAGCTGTACGGCGCCACGCTGCTGGAGGTCGAACCGACCAGCGGACGGCACCACCAGATCCGCGCGCACCTGTACTGGCTGGGCCACCCGGTGCTGGGCGATCGCCTCTACGGGCGAGATCGTCCGGTGGGGAAGGCGCCGCGGTTGATGTTGCACGCCTGGTGGCTGGAAATCCATCCGGAAGGTTACCCGCCCCTGGCCGTTTCCTCCCCGCTTCCGGAGGACTTTCGCAGGGTTCTCGACGGGCTCCGCCGGCGCGCTGCGAACGGCTGAGCGGGCCAGCTGCTCGCTGCTGCACCGCGCCCCTGCACTATACTAAGCCGTCGCATGGCGCGGGCAGGCGCGGCTATCGTCACCTGGAATTCGGAAGGCCAGCTCGGGCCGTGCCTCGAAGCCCTGAGGCGCCACGGGGTGCGGCAGATCGTGGTGGTGGACAACGCCTCGCGGGACGGGACTGTCGAGGAGGCGCGCCGTTTTGGGGCCTCGCAGCTCATCGTCAATCCTTGGAATCGCGGATTCGCCGGCGCACTGAACCAGGCGATCGAGATCATCGAGAGCCCCTTGGTGCTGGTGATCAACCCCGACTGCGAGCTGCTCGGAGGCCTCGATGCGCTCGAGCAGGCCTGTGCCCAGCCATCCGTGGCGGCGACCGGCGGCAAACTCCTCGATGGACTCGGTCGCCCCCAGGTCGGGTTCATGGTGCGGCGCTTCCCGACGCCCGCTGCACTGGCCCTCGAGGTGCTCGGGATCAACCGGCTCTGGTGGGCGAATCCGGTCAACCGCCGCTACCGCTGCCTGGACCTGGACCCCGAGCAGCCGGGCGAGGTGGAGCAACCGGCGGGGGCCTTCTTGATGGTACGACGGCAGGTCTGGCGGGAGCTCGGCGGTTTCGCCGAGTGCTTCCATCCGCTCTGGTTCGAGGACGTGGATTGGCTGCTGCGGGCCGCCCGGGCCGGCTACCGGATCCGCTACGAGCCGCGGGCCGTGGCCCGGCACCGGGGCGCTGGCTCCATCTCGAAATTGGGCTGGGAAGAAAGGCAGTGGTATTGGTATGATAGCTTGTTCAGGTTCGCGGGCCGTCACTTTCGACCACTGGAATACCGGATTCTGCTGGCGGTGGCCGAGGTGGGGTTCGCGTTGCGTGGCGCCGGGGGGATCCGCCAGGCTGGCGGCGCGGCTCTGCGGGTCTACGGTAGAATAATGCGACTGGCGGCGAAAGAGTTCATGCTGGCAGCAAGGAAGCGCGGGCACTGGCGATGATCGCTTGCGGAAGGCTGAGGAGGGTCCGGAAGCTGCACTCCTTCCCGAATCGAATCGAATGACCTGCGACGAGCTGGTTTCTGTCACCATCGTCACCTACAACAGCAGCCGCTTCATCGGGCGGTGCCTGGAATCGGTGTTGGCGCAGAAGTATCCCCGCGTGGAAGTGATCGTCGTGGACAACGCCTCCACGGACGGCACGCGCGAGATCCTGGAGCGGTTCCGCGCACGCTGCCGGATCATTTACAACGAAGTCAACGTGGGATTCGCAGCCGCCCAGAACCAGGCGATCCGGGAAGCCAGCGGAGACTGGATCCTGACCTTGAATCCGGACATGCTGCTGCTGCCGAACTTCATCCAGGCGCTGGTGGCGGCGGGCCGGCTCGATCCGCGCGTGGGTACGGTGTGCGGCAAGCTCCTCACCATGCGACCCTCGCTGGACTTTCCCGAGCAGCCGCTGGTGGACTCCACCGGCATGTACTTCACGCCCATGTTGCGGCACCTGGACCGCGGCAGCCAGGAGGTCGAGGATGGGCACTACCTCCACTACGAGTACGTGTTCGGGGCCACCGCGGCGGCGGCGCTGTACCGGCGCGAGATGATCGAGGACATCTCGATTGACGGAGAGTTCTTCGATTCGGATTTCTTCGTCTACCGCGAGGACGCCGACGTGGCGTGGCGAGCCCAACTGATGGGATGGCGCTGCCTGTACACGCCGTACGCCCGGGCCTATCACGTGCGCAGCGTGAGACCGGGGAACCGGCGGGCCCTGCCGCCGGTCATCAACATGCATTCGGTGAAAAACCGGTTCCTCATGCGGATCAAGAATATGACCCCGGATCTCTACCTGCGGAACTGGTTTTCGATCACTCTGCGTGATCTGATGGTGATCGGCTGCTGCCTGCTGCGCGAGCAGACGTCCCTGAAGGCGTTCTGGTTTCTGGCCAAGAACTGGAAGCGGGTCTGGGCCAAACGACGCCAGATCATGCAGCGCAAGCGAGTCAGCGACGACTACATCGCCTCCTGGTTCCGTTATCGGCCGGTTTCCATCCCCTTCACGGACGGCAAGGCGCGAGCCTTCGCCGCAGCGCAGGTTGCAGGCGCGGCCGAATCCTCCTGAAACGACAGGCGAGCGATCCGAGTGACGATCGCAATCGTTGGCACGCGCGGCGTCCCCGCGCGATACGGCGGCTTCGAAACCTTCGCCGAGGAGCTGGGCAAACGCCTGGCGGCGCGCGGCCACCGAGTGATCGTCTATTGCCGCCGCCCTCACCCGCAGCCCCATTACCTCGGCATCCGCGTCGTCTACCTCCCCGCCGTCCGGCACAAGTACTTCGAGACCCTCTCGCACACCGCCCTCTCCACACTCCACCTGCTGGCGAAGCCGCCCGATGTGGCGCTGTACTGTAACGCGGCGAACGCCGCATTCCTGCTGGGACCGCGGTTGCTCGGCGTGCCGGTCGCCATCAACGTGGACGGGCTGGAACGTAGGCGACGCAAGTGGAACCGCCTGGCCCGCGGCTGGTACCGGTTGTCGGAGCGCCTGGCCACCCTGCTGGCCAACGAAGTCGTGAGCGACGCACAGACGATCGCGCGCTACTACCTGGAGCGCTACGGCAAGGCTACGCGGTTCATCCCCTACGGCGGCGAAGTGGGAAAGGTGACGAGCCAGGGCCAGCTCGAGCGCTTGGGGCTTGCACCCCAGAGCTATTTCCTCTACGTCAGCCGGATGGAGCCCGAGAACAACGCGCTGCTGGTCCGCCGGGCGTTCGAGCAGGTCCGCACCGACCTCCGGCTGGTGATGGTGGGGGATGCACCGTACGCCCGACGCTACATCGCCCAGGTGCGCGACACCCGCGACCCGCGGATCCTCTTCCCCGGTGCCATCTATGGCCTCGGATACCAGGAGCTGCAAAGTCACTGCTATGCCTACATTCACGCCACCGAGGTCGGGGGGACCCACCCCGCGCTGGTCGAGGCGATGGGACGAGGTGCGCTGGTGCTCTACCTCGATACGCCCGAGAACGCCGAGGTGGCGGCCGATGCCGGAATCCCCTTCCGGGCGGAGGAGCTGGCCGAGAAACTCAGGCTGGCGCTCGCCTTGGCGCCGGCCGAGCGCCTGGCCTACGCGGAGCGCGCGATGCGAAGGGTGCGCGAGCACTACGACTGGGAGCGGATCACCGACGCCTACGAGCGATTGTTCGCCGAGCTGTGCAGGAACTGAGTCATGGAGCCGCCCTACCGCACCTGGGTCGAGATCTCGCGCGCGCAGATCGCAGCCAATTTCCGCGCGGTGCGCGCACTGGTGGGCCCGGCCGTGGAAGTCGTCCCGGTCGTGAAGGCCGATGCCTACGGACACGGCGCGGTCGAGGTCGCGCGCATAGTGGCCCGGGAAGGCGCCCGCTGGCTGGCGGTGAGCACGGTCGAGGAGGGCGTCGCGCTGCGCGAGGCCGGGATCGCCGCGCGCATCCTCGTCATGGCTGACACGCTGGAGTCCTCGCGGGCTGCGTTCCTCGAATACGCCCTGACGCCGGTGGTCGTTTCGCTCGACGATCTGCGCGCGTTCGAGGCATGGCTTGCGGGCCGCGGCGCGGAACTCCGCTACCACCTCAAGGTGGACACCGGGATGGGCCGTCTGGGCGTCATCGGGAGCGCGGAGGAGATCGCACGGGCGGTGCGGGCAGCGCAGCGCCTCCGCCTGGAAGGCCTGATGAGTCACCTGGCCAGTGCAGCCGATTACGCCAGCCCGCAAACGGACGAGCAGATCCGGCGCTTCACCGAGTTGTTGACAGCATTGCGCCGGGTGGGTATCGTGCCCGCTTACGCGCACTTGGCAAGCACGATCCCGGTTGCCTACGCGCGCCGCGAGGCATGGTTCGGCATGGTCCGGACCGGGCATGCCCTCTACGGCTACGTCTCGCCCGCCCGCGGCCCCGCTCCCAAGCCCGTCCTCGAGGTCAAGCCGGCTTTGACCTGGAAGGCGCGCATCCTTTCCGTCAAGCAAGTGCCGGCAGGCTGGCCCATCGGCTACGGAGCCATGTTCCGCGCCCCACGCCCCATGCGCATCGGCATTCTCGGCGTCGGCTATGCCGATGGACTCCCGCACCGCCTCTCCAACCGTGGTCAGGTCATCGCGCACGGGCGGTTCGCGCCGATCTTGGGGGCGGTTTCCATGGATCTGACCACCGTAGACCTGAGCGATTGCCCAGAGGCCGCCCCCGGCGATGCGGTGACGCTGATCGGGGAGGAAGGCGCCGCTCGGCAGGATGCGCAACAACTGGCCCGGCTGGCGGGGACAATCTCTTACGACGTTCTGTGCGGCATCCGAGCACGGGTCAAACGCGTGTACGTCTGAGCCGCGCAAGCGGCGCGGCCCGGCGACGGCATGACGCCCGACCGCCCGCCGCGGCATCATTAAGAGGTGCGGGAGGTCGCAGCCTGCTATGGTGGTGAAGGTTCACGTGGTTTTCTACAGCATGTACGGGCATGTCTACCGCTTGGCAGAGGCGGTGGCCGAAGGCGCTCGTGAGGTTCCGCAGACCGAGGTGAGCCTGTTCCAGGTCCCCGAACTCGTCCCGGAAGAAGTGCTGGAAAAAAGCGGTGCGAAGGCCGCGCGAGCTGCTTTCGCGCACGTTCCCGTCATCGCGCCGGAGCAGTTGGCCGAGGCCGACGCCATCATCTTCGGCACGCCTACCCGGTTCGGCAACATGGCCGCGCAAATGCGCAATTTCCTCGACCAGACGGGGGGCCTGTGGCAGAAAGGCGCCCTGATCGGCAAGGTGGGCAGCGTCTTTACCTCGACGGCCAGCCAGCACGGCGGCCAGGAAACCACTCTGACCAGCTTTCACGTGACGCTGCTTCACCACGGCATGATCGTCGTCGGCGTGCCCTACTCGGTCCCGGAGTTGGTCAGCATGGCGGAGATCAGCGGAGGAACCCCGTACGGCGCCAGCACCATCACCGGCGCTGACGGCCGCCGCATGCCGAGCCCGGCCGAGCTGGCGATCGCGCGCTTCCAGGGCCGGCACGTGGCCGACATCGCCCGCCGGCTCAAAGCCGGCAGCGCGGACGTCCGCTGAGCTGCCACAGTTCCTCTCCGCGCTGCTCGCCCGCGCTTCGAGGCAGCCTGGCGAGGACGTCGCAGCTCGACTCGACCCGCCTGGGGAGATCGAACTGCTCGAGCAGCCAGGCTCGCCCCAAACGGCGGGAACGGTTGTCGCGCGACGGAAACCCTGCCCCCGCGCATCCTTCCTCGATGCGGAGCGTCGGCCGACGCGGTTGATCCAGGCGCCCGTCCCCCCCAGCTTCGAACCGACCTCCGCCGCGCCCGTATTATCCTGAGGCGTATGACACGAGAACAAGCCTGGGAGCTGCTGTGCGAGTACACCAAGTCGGAGAACCTGCGCAAGCATGCGCTCGCGGTGGAGGCGTGCCTGCGCGCCTATGCACGCAAGTTCGGCGAAGACGAGGAGAAGTGGGCCGTCACGGCGCTCCTGCACGACTTCGATTACGAGATCCACCCCGACGCCCCGGACCACCCGATCAAGGGCGAAGCCATTCTGGCCGAGCGCGGGGTGAGCGAGGAGATCCGCCGAGCGATCCTTTCGCACGCGACCTACACCGGCGTGCCGCGGAAATCCCTGCTGGAAAAGACGCTGTTCGCATGCGACGAGCTGGCTGGTTTCATCATCGCAGTCGCTTTGGTGAAGCCCAACCGGAGCCTGGCGGAGGTGGACGCCCGCTCGGTGCGCAAGAAAATGAAGGATAAGGCGTTCGCCCGGGCGGTAAGCCGCGAGGACATCGTGCAGGGGGCCCAGGAGCTGGGGGTGGACTTGGACGAGCACATCGAGTTCTGCGCCCGCGCGATGCAGCAAAGGGCGAGGGAGCTAGGACTGGAGGGCAAGGAGTGAGCCGACCGAGCTGGGACGAATATTTCCTCGAGCTGGCCGCCCAGGTGGCCAAGCGGGCCACATGCGACCGCGGGCGGGCGGGCTGTGTGGTCGTGCGCGACAAGCGGATCATCGCCACCGGCTACGTGGGATCGCCGCCGGGCCTGCCACACTGCGACGACGTCGGGCACTTGCTGCGGAAGGTCATTGACGAGGACGGCAACATGCGGCAGCATTGCGTCCGCACGACGCACGCCGAACAGAACGCGATCTGCCAGGCCGCCCGGTACGGTATCGCGATGGAGGGTGCGACCCTGTACTGCACCATGGAGCCGTGCCGCGTGTGCGCAATGCTGCTGATCAGCGTCGGCATCCGGCGGGTGGTCGCGCGGCGTCGCTACCACGCCGGCCAGGAAACACGCGAGCTCTTCCGGGCTGCGGGCGTGGAATTGCACGTCTGGGAGGACAGGGTGGAGGAATACCCGGATCAATGACCGGTTCAGCAAAGGAGGCAAGCCGCCATGCTCTTGCACTTCGCTGCCGCGGGAATCTTTCTCGCCGTGCTGGCTCGGGGTCAGCAGAGACCGGAGTGGGACAACCCGGCTGTCGTCGCCGTCAACCGCGAGAAACCGCGCTCGACGATGATGATCTACCCGGATGCGCAACTTGCGCGCGCCGGCGACAGGACCCGTTCGCCCTGGTTCCTGTCGCTCAACGGGAAATGGAAGTTCCATTGGAGCGCCAACCCAGCCTCTCGTCCCGCTGACTTCCATCGCAGTGACTTCGACGATTCCCGCTGGGCGCTCATCCCGGTTCCCTCGAACTGGCAGCTCCACGGCTACGACATACCGATTTACACCAACGCCATCTATCCCTTCCCTTACGACCCCAAGGGACCCCCGATCGTTCCCAAGCAGCGCAATCCGGTGGGATCCTACCGAACCAAGTTCAGGCTTCCGGCGGCCTGGGCCGGACGACAGATCTTCCTGGTCTTCGACGGCGTGGATTCGGCATTCTACGTCTGGGTCAACGGGCAGAAAGTCGGCTACAGCGAGGATTCGCGAACCCCTGCGGAGTTCAACATCACCCGATACGTCAAGCCGGACGAGAACCTGCTGGCGGTGGAAGTCTACCGTTTCCCCGACGGCGCCTATCTCGAGGACCAAGACATGTGGCGGCTGAGCGGAATCTACCGCGACGTCTACCTCTGGAGCACGGCCGATCGCCACATCCGCGACTTCGAGGTGCGGACGGAGTTCGACGAGGCCTTGCGGGACGCAACCCTCAGGGTCGGGGCGGAGCTCGTCCAATACGCGGGCGCGCCCGCCAAAGCGAGCGTGACGCTGGAACTGCTCGACGCCGCCGGCAAGCCGGCCATTGAGCCCCACGTGCTCCGGACGCAGACCTCGCCGGGCAGCGCAACACAGCTCGAGTTCTCCGTTCCCGTGAAGGCGCCGCAGAAGTGGAGCGCCGAGACGCCGTACCTCTATAAATTGCTGCTGACGCTCCGGGACGCGGCCGGCAGGGTCATCGAAGTGATCCCTTGGAACGTGGGGTTCCGCGAGGTGAGAATCCGGGGCGGGCGCCTGCTGGTGAACGGACGCCCCATCCTGCTCAAGGGAGTCAACCGTCACGAGCACAGCCCCGACACAGGCCACTATCTGACGACGCAGGAAATGGTGCGCGATATCGTGCTGATGAAACGGCACAATGTCAATGCGGTTCGCACCTCGCACTATCCGAACGCACCCGCCTGGTACGACCTTTGCGACCGCTACGGTCTTTACGTGATGGATGAGGCGAACATCGAGACGCACGGCTACGGCGGCCGCAACCCGCGCAACCGTTTGAGTCACGACCCTGAATGGCGGACCGCCTACCTGGACCGCGTTGAGCGAATGATCGAACGGGACAAGAACCACGCCTCGGTCATCATCTGGTCACTCGGCAACGAGTCGGGAGACGGCCCGAACATCGCGGCGGCTTACCAGTGGGCGAAACGGCGGGATCCGACGCGACCCGTGCACTACGAAGGAAGCAGCTCGCTGGACGGCCCCAACTCGGACCTGAACTCCTTCATGTACGCGACTCCCGACGAGATGGTCCGGCACGCGCAGAACAGACCCCACATGCCGCTGATTCTCTGCGAGTACACGCACGCCATGGGCAACAGCAACGGCGGCCTCAAAGAATACTGGGACATTTTCTACTCCGGCGGCAACGCGCAAGGAGCCTTCGTCTGGGACTGGGTGGATCAGGGGTTGCGGCAGCCGGTGCCCGCCGAGTACCGCAAGACCTCGCGGCGCGACACCTTCTTCGCCTACGGTGGCTGGTGGGAGGCCAAGGCGGGCGTGCGCCATGACGACAACTTCTGCATGAACGGCCTGGTCTCGGCGGATCGAACGGTCAGGCCCGGCCTGCTGGCGATCAAGTACGTCTACCGTTACCTGCACGCCGCCCCGGTGGATCTGGTCTCGGGCCGCGTCAGGATCAAGAACTGGCACGACTTCCTGAACGCCGCCGAACACGTCGAAGGCTTCTGGGAAGTGAAGGCCGAGGGCCAGGCCATCGCCTCCGGCCGTCTGCCGGAGCTCGACCTGCAACCCAGGCAGGAACGCGTATTCCAGTTGCCCCTGCCACGGATCCAACCTCAGCCGGGCATGGAATACTGGCTCGACCTGCGGTTCCTAACCCGTCGCGAACTGCCTTGGGCGCCCAAAGGACATGAGCTTGCCTGGGAACAGTTCAGGCTGCCCGTGGCGGCACCAGCGCGCAGCGCCAATCCGGCTTCGCTGCCGCCGCTCGACATGGACGAACAAGGTGATGAAGTCCGCTTCTCGGGCAAGGATTTCGTACTCACTTTCGACAGGCATCTCGCGCTGTTCACAGCGTGGAGCTACAAGGGCATCAAGCTCGTCGAGCGAGGTGGCATGCCGGACTTCTGGCGCGCCATGACGGACAACGACCGGGGCGCCTGGAAAGCCGTAGGCCGCACGTGGGTCAAGGACCCCGCCAGGAACTTCCTGCTCTGGCGCGAGGCTGGCGCCAAGTGGCAGCCGGAGGAGGTGCAAGTCGAGCGCCTGGACACACGGCGCGCGCGAATCTCGATCCGGGCCCGGTTGCCGGTCGGCGGCTCCACGTACTCGCTCACTTACACCATCCACGGCAGCGGCGATCTGCTCGTGGAAGCAAGCTACCAGCCCGGCGCGGGGCCCGTGCCCATGATGCCGCGCTTCGGGATGGAGTGGGTCCTGGCTCCGGGGCTGGAGAGAATGACATGGTACGGCCGCGGCCCTGCGGCGACGTACCCGGACCGCAACTTCGAGCGGATCGGAGTCTATTCCTCGACCGTGGACGCCGAGTGGGTGGAATACTCGCGGCCGCAGGAAAACGGCAACAAGACGGAAGTGCGCTGGATCGCCCTCACCAACGAGAAAGGCGTCGGATTGCTCGCGGTGGGTATGCCGGAACTGAGCGCGGCAGCGACCCATTACACGAAAGCCGAGATCGAAGAGGCCGATTACTCGTTCAAGCTGAAACGGAGGCCCGAGACCTATCTGAACCTGGATTACAGGCAAATGGGCGTCGGGGGCATGGACAGTTGGAGCGAAAACGCCCTCCCTCTGCCTGCCTACCGCTTGCCCGGCGACAAGCCCTACGCCTACCGCTACCGGTTGACGCCGGTCGAGGGCGACCCGGGAGCGAAAGCGCGCGTGGCCTTTTGAGACAGAACCCCGCGGCCCAAGCAGACACCGGCCGGCGACACTGGGCAGGGCCGGCGACACTGGGCAGGTTCGTCGGCCGGGGCCCATGTCGTCCGGCCCTCGAGGGCTGCGAGCAGCCGAATGGTACCGGCGCGGACCGCGTTGCGTCGGTCGCACCGAGAGCGAACCCCGCAGCCCCGCCAACGAGCAGCGTGAAGCAAGGAAAACGCCCTTGCCACGCCTGGCTCGGCGCCACCGTGCCCAGGCGGCCATCGCATGGCGACCCACCCCGGAGCTCATACCCAAATGTGACCTTCCAGATACAGAACCGCCTGGCCGCGGAGCGCAACGCGGTCGCCACGTACCTCGCAAAGAATCTCGCCTCCGCGCCGGGAAAGTTGCCTGGCGCGCAGAACACTCTTGCCCAATCGCGAGGCCCAAGCCGGCGCGAGCGTGCAGTGAGCCGAACCGGTTACGGGATCTTCCGGTACGCCGGCCGCGGGAGCGAAGAAGCGCGAGACGAAATCCGAATCGCTCCCCGGCGCGGTAACGATCACGGCGAACATCTCCACCCGGCTCAGTGCGACCAGGTCGGGGGCGAGTTCGCGGACCTCGTCCTCGCAATCGTAGACCGCCATGAAGTCGCGCGCCTTCCAAACTTCCCGCGGCGAGCGTCCCAAGGCCTCGACCAAACCCGGCGGCGGCTCTGCGCGCGCCGGAGCCCGCGAAGGGAAATCCATCTCGAGCCATTGGTCGCGCCGGCGCACGGTCAGCTCGCCGCTCCGCGTATCGAAACGCACGGCGTCCAGGCCGGGCTCGAGGAAGCGGAAAACCACGTACGCCGCGGCGAGCGTAGCGTGACCGCAAAGGTCCACCTCCGTAGTGGGCGTGAACCAGCGTAGAGCGTAGCGCCCGTCCCCGCCCGCCAGGAAAGCAGTCTCCGAAAGGTTGTTCTCTGCGGCGATGGCGACCAGTATGTCGTCAGGCAGCCAGCTTTCCAGCGGGCAAACCGCCGCGGGGTTGCCCTCGAACAGCCGGCTGGCGAAAGCGTCAACCTGGTAAATGGGAATGCGCATCACAGGCGAGAATAACGCGTCGGCGCGCCGGCCTGGCCCCGGTTTTACGTCCGCGCAAGCCGACGACCGGTCCGCTCCGGGTCGCGCCGAGAACTGCAACAAGCTTGAAGGCTGCGCCGACCCTGTCGGTCCCGTATCCCAGGGCGGTTTCTCTTTGTTCGACCTGCTCCCAGGGCCGAGGCCATGATCCGGAGCCGTGTTATAATGCCGTTGGGTTTTCGTGGGCGCTGCGCGGTGGTGGCCCGCAGTCGCCGCCCTCGGGTCCGTCCTATGGGCCGGGGGCGGAGAGACCCGGGGGGCGCCTTCCTACTCGGGGGCTGGGATCGTCAACGCAGCCAGCAACGCGCCGGGGCCACTCGCTCCGAACGCCATCGCCTCCCTCTACGGCAAAGAGCTTGCCTTCTCCACGCGCGCCCTGGCGGACAGGGACATCCGACTGAACCAGCTCCCCACCGAGCTCGACGGCGTCCGCGTACTCGTAGGAGGCTTGGCCGCGCCGCTTTACTACGTCTCACCCAGCCAAATCAATTTCCTGGTCCCCTACATCTTGGGGGCGAGGTTTCCCACCGAGGTCAGCCTGGTGGTTGCCCGACACGGAATCGCGGGGCCGCAAGTGCGTTTTACGCTCGAAGAAGCGGCGCCCGCGCTGTTCCAGCTCGATGCCGAAACGCCGATCGTCACGACCGTAAGGAAAGAGGGTGATACGAACAAGGTCGCGGTGATCAGCAAGGACGAGCCTGCACAGCCGGAGGAATGGATCACGTTGTGGGCCACAGGACTCGGCCGGACGGAGCCCTCCATCGACTGGCCTTACTTGCCAGCGCAGGCCTTCCGCATCGCCAACTGGAGGCGTTTTCAGGTCCTGCTCGACGGCGCGCCGATCAGCGCCGACAGAATTCAGTACGTGGGTGTGGCGCCGGGCTTCGGCGGCCTGTATCAGGTCAACCTCCGCCTGCCCGACGACATCGAAGGGCGCCCGGAGATCCGCATCGCCGTCGGCGAAGCGATCAGCCCACCCGGCCTGCGATTGCCCGTGCGAAAGCCACCTCGATGAATTGCCGGGGCCGCGCAACTCGTCGCGCCGTGGCAACGTTTAACCCAAGGGAAGGCTACAATCGCAGAAGGAGAGAACGATGGGCCGCGTTTCGGTGTGGGCGCTGATGCTCGCGGGGCTGGCGCTTCTGGCCCAGGATCCCGGTACCGCCGACCCGCAGGCAACGGCGCGCGGATGGCGCAGCGTGGAGGAAAAGGAAGCGGGCAAGTACGTCCTGGAACCTGGCACGCGCGTTCCTTTGAGCCTGATCAACAGCGTGAGCACGAAGCACTCCGCCGAGGGCGATCGCGTATACCTGGAGACCGTGTTCCCCATCCTCGTGAATGGGCGCGTGGTCATCCCGCCAGGCAGTTACGTCGCCGGCACTATCACGCAGGTCAAGCGGCCGGGACGCATCAAGGGCCGCGGCGAGCTCTTCCTGCGCTTCGACTCGCTCACGCTGCCCAATGGCGTCACGCGCGAATTCCGCGCGCGCGTAGGAGGACTGGACGGGCGCGGCGCGGAGGAGCTCGACCGCACCGAAGGCAAGGTCTTGAGCGAGGGCAACAAGTCCGGAGACGCGCGCACGGTCGGTGAAGCGGCCGCAGCGGGGGCTTCGGTTGGCGTCATCGCAGGGCACGCCGCAGGACGCACGGGTATGGGCGCAGGCATCGGTGCTGCGGCCGGCGCGGCGGCCGGCGTGATGGGCGTGCTGCTCACTCGCGGGCCCGACGCCGTGCTCGCGAAGGGCTCGACCATCGAAATGGTGCTCGACAGGCCGCTCGTGTTCAGTGAGGAAGAACTCGATTTCAGCCAGGCCGCGTGGCGACCGGCGCGCGCATCCTCCACCGTCGGCGGCCCCGCCCAGAAGCAGGAGCGCCGCCCGATCCCGATTCCCGGCCGCCGGTGGCCTTTGGGGAGGTTGCCCTGAAAGAAGCCCTCACAGCCGGACGCGATTCAGCCGGAGCGCGTTCAGGATGATGGTGACGCAGCTCAGGCTCATCGCCGCCGCAGCCAGCACGGGACCCGGCGCGAGGCCGAAAACCGGATAGAACACCCCCGCAGCCGCCGGCACCGCCAGCAGGTTGTAGCCGAAGGCGAACAACAGGTTCTGCCGGATGATGCGCATGGTGGCCCTACCCAACCGCAGCGCGCGCACGATGGCCCGCAGGTCGCCCTTGACCAACGTCACCGGAGCCGTCTCCATAGCGATGTCGGTCCCGGTCCCCATGGCGATGCCCACGTCGGCCTGCGCCAGCGCCGGCGCGTCGTTGATCCCATCGCCCGCCATTGCCACCCGCCTTCCCTCAGCCTGAAGCTGACGCACGAAGGCCAGCTTGTCCTCGGGCAACATGGCCGCCTTGACTTCGGCGATGCCCAACTCGCGGGCCACCGCCTGAGCGGCCGCCGCATTGTCGCCGGTCAACATCACGACCCGGAAGCCCTCTTTGTGCAGCGCTTGGACCGCCTCGCGGCTAGACGGCTTGATGGGATCGGCGAAAACCAGCAAGGCTTGCGCGCGGCCTTCGACCGCCAGGTACAGGACCGTACGACCGGGAGCAGCCAGCTCTTTCTCCCGCTGGCGCAAGCCGTCCACAGCTACGCCGAGTTCTTCCATCAACAAACCGCTGCCGAGAGCCACGGCCCGCCCGCCGATCACGCCCACCACGCCACGGCCGGGCCGGGCCGAAAACCTATCGGCATACTCAGGTCGGATGCCTTCCGCCGTCGCTGCCTCCAGCAGCGCAGCAGCCAGCGGGTGCTCGCTCGATCGCTCCAGGCTCGCCGCCAGGTGGAGCAGCTCGCTACGCGGAAGTTCGCCGAGAGGCTCGATGGCGGTCATCCGCGGCTTGCCTTCCGTAAGCGTGCCGGTCTTGTCCACAACGATCGTGTTCACACTGTCGAGCAGTTCCCAGACGGCAGCATCGCGCACCAAGATCCCCTCACGCGCGCCTCTGCCCGTTCCCACGGTGACCGCCATCGGCGTGGCGAGGCCCAGAACGCAAGGGCAGGCGATGATCAGCACGGTGACCGCACTGATGAGGGCGCGGGCCAGCGAAGGCTCGGGTACAAACCACAGCCACACCACGAAGGTCAACACCGCCACCAGCAGCACCGCAGGGACGAATCGCGCGGCCACGCGATCGGCGAACCGCTGAATGGGCGCGCGGCTGCGCTGCGCCCGAAGCACGATAGCCACGATGCGAGCGAGCAGCGTCTCGGCACCCACACGCTCGGCGCGCATCAGAAAGCTGCCGGTGCCGTTCACCGTGCCGCCGATGACCCGCGCACCCGGGAGTTTCTCGACGGGCCAGGGCTCGCCAGTCACCATGGACTCATCCACGAAGCTGGATCCCTCCAGCACCACGCCGTCCACCGGAACTTTCTCGCCGGGGCGCACCCGCAAGCGATCCCCGATGCGAACCTGCTCGAGCGGGACCGGACGTTCGCCCCCGTCCGGCAACACCAGCGTGGCGGTGCTCGGCGCCAGTGCCAGCAGGCTGCGCAGAGCCTGCCCGGTTTTGCGGCGAACCCGCAATTCCAGAACCTGCCCGGCCAGCGTCAGCAACACAATCTCGGCCGCGGCTTCGAAGTGGACCTTCGGACGTCCGTCAGGCGTTAGGAAGGCCTGCGGGAACCAACCGGGCGCGAGCGTGGCCACGACGCTGTAGAGATAGGCAGCCGCTACCCCCGTCCCGATCAGGGTGAACATGTTGGGGCTGCGTAGGGCGCTAAACCGCCAGCCCCGTTGGAAGAATGGCCAGCCGCCCCATAGCACTACCGGCGAAGCCAGCGCCAGTTGCAACCAGGCCGGCAAGTGCGGGGCTCTTGTCCCAGCCAGCATCTCCCAAATTGCGAGGAGCAGCAACGGCGCAGCCAGCAAGGTGCTCAGCCAAAGGCGGCGCGCCATCGCCCGCAGCTCCCTTTCCCAGCCGCTCCCGGAAGGGAAATCCGGCTCCGCGCCGCAAGCGGGGCAACTGACCTCCCTGCCCGAGGCGGCTTCCAACGGCCCAGAACCAGACAATAGGGAAACTTCTCCGGGCGCCTCCGCTGGCCGCCCACCCTCGAGGTACTCCTTGGGGGCAGCGCGAAACTTCTCCAAGCAGTGGCGGCAGCAGAAGTAGTAAACCCGGCCTCCAAACTCGGTGCGCGCCGGGGCGCGATCCGGATCCAAGTACATCCCGCAGACGGGATCGCGCGCCCCAGGACTCGTTCCCGAAGCCGGGGCGCCAATTTGCACCAGTCCGCCGGACACGAAAAACTCCCCACGATATGGATTCAGCCGCAGCCGACCAGTTGCAGGATCATTCACCGGGCTCGGCGGCGAGCACGGAACCCACCGTATCGAGCAGGGTCTCCAGGCGAATCGGTTTCTCCAGGGTGGCCTGTGCGCCGAGCAGCTTCGCCATGCGCAAATAGACTGCCGCTGCCGGCTGACCGGAAATCGCGATCAATTTCACCCGGGGAAACTCGCGCCGTAAGGCTTGGATCGTCTCCAAGCCCTCTTGCTCAGGCATGCAAATATCGGTGATGACCACGTCGAGCGGGTGGCTACGGCAGATGCCCAAGGCGACACGACCGTTGGGTGCTTCCAACACATCGAAACCGGCTTCTTCGAGCATGCGACGCAGGGCAAGCCGCGCCTCGTCGTCGTCATCCACCACGAGGATCCGCCGGGGGAGACTCTTTGGCTCGGACATCAACGTAGTCTTTTTGTCTTTTTCTTCCATCCTAGCCCGGGCCGGGGGGCGTGCGCACTCTCAGTCTCCGGCAGCGCGCAGGAATTTCAGGAACTCCCCGGGATCACGCGTGAGTCCGGCGAAGGTTGCGATGACCTTCTCGTCCGGCGAGAGGATGGCATAGTAGGGTATGGCGACAGTTCGGAACCGCTCCTGTTGCATGCGCTGATTCCGTTCGGACGCTGGATCGAGACCGTCGGTGTATAGCTCGAGCAGGACGAACCGGTCGAGTTCGGCGGCGACTTCCGGTCGCGTGAACATGTTCGCCTTCATCCACTGACAATTGGTGCAGGCGTAACCGGTGAAGCTCACGAA
>JANXAE010000031.1:8182-30305 GCA_025062235.1 Bryobacteraceae bacterium | reverse complement strand
GGCCACCCCGCGCCGCTCATCCAGCGCCACGTCCGCCACCTGCCCCGCCACCCGCACCACACGCCCAAAGGGGGCGGAATAGGCCGCGGCCGGAAGCAAGCACAGCATCGCAATCGCAAGCCTGCGGGCAGCCTTTCCCGATTTGCGGCCCGAGGGGTCGTTCGAAGACACAAATGTCGCGCGCATAACGAGCTACACGCAATCTCCACTACCGGGACGGCAAAGTCAAGATTACCGTTGGAGAGGACAGTACCGTTAGTACTAACCGTCCGCCTGGTCTTCGTCCGAAGGATCCTCTGCGGGTAGCGGAGATACCTGCGGATGGGTGCCCTGCTCGCGATCACCGGCGGGCAGCAATTCGATGTACTCCTCGAGAATTCTGCGCTCGGCGCTCGAGTACCGCTTCTTGACCTCCTCGCTTTCCAGCCAAGCCAGGCGCTCGGCGGGAGCCAACGCGCGCAGGCGCTGGAATCCTTCCCTCAGCACCTGCCTGCGGTCTTCGGGCAGGGACATGAATTGCCGGAACAGATTGCGCGCTGCTTGCTGTCGCTCGGGAGGCAGGCTCCGGAAACGTTCCAGTTGCTGTTGGAGCCGTTGGCGTTCTTCCGGTGGCAACGTATTGTAGCGTTCGAGCCGTTCTTCCAGCCTCTGGCGGCGGTCGGGAGGCAGACGTTCGAGCAGCCGCCTTCGTTGTTCGGGCGCCATGCGGCTGAAGCTCTCCAAAGCTTGCCCGGGTGGCGCGGCAGCCCCGGGGACTCGACGAGGCTGAGCCGACAAAGAGGGCGCAAAGAGGCACGTCAACAAGGCTAGGGCGAGAGGTCTGCTTGCCCAGTCGCGCATCCGCCTCACAGACTTTCAGCCCGCCGTGGGCCGGCGGACGCCATGAGTTCCAGGGCCCGCAGCATCTCGATATCGTCGAGCGCCGCCTCCACGCTTTCCACCTCCGGCGTTCCCGCGAGCCCCGCCGTGGGTTCGACCGCGCCCGGCGAGCGGATCAGCAGCAGCGCACCGATCAGGATGGAGGCTGCCGCTAGCGGAACGCGGTATCTCCGCCACAGGCTCGAGAGAGCGGGCCAAGGCGGGTCCGCTAAGCGCCCGATGCGGCCGCGGAGCCGCACATCGAAATCTTCGGAGACGGGCAAGGCATCCCAGGAATCGAGCGCCTGCCAGACGGCCTTCTGTTGTTCGGCGACGGCGCGGCATTCGGGGCACAGCTCGACGTGGCGCTCCAGCCAGCGGCTGGTGTCGGCGTCGAGGCGACGCGCGCAGTAAGCCAATAGCAACTCCGCCCCCTCGGCTTCCTGGAACGGGCAGGGCACGGCCTTCCCCCTTTGACTCTCTTAACCCGGCCTTACCTCCCAGGTTGCGCAGATTCACGCTCATGAAAGCTCACTCTTCCTTCAACGAGCGGTCCATGAGTTCCCGGACGGCTTCGCGCGGCGGCTTTCCCTCGAAGAGAACGGCATGGACCTGGCGGCAGATGGGTAGTTCCATCCCGCAGCGATCGGCGAGCGCCAGCGCGGCGCGGCAGGTGTTGACTCCTTCGGCCACCGTGCGGCGCGCCGCCAGGATTTCCTCCAGCGAGCGGCCGCGAGCCAGCTCGATTCCCAACGACCGATTGCGGCTGAGCGCGCCCGTGCAGGTCAGCACCAAGTCGCCCAACCCCGCCAGCCCGGCCAGCGTCGAGGCTCTAGCTCCCAGGGCCACGGCAAGGCGCGTGATTTCGGCCAGGCCGCGTGTGACCAGCGCGGCCAACGTATTTCCGCCGAGGCCAAGGCCGTAGCAGATACCGGCGCCGATGGCGATCACGTTCTTCAAGGCAGCGCCCAGCTCGACGCCGACCGGATCGGCGTTGCGGTACAGACGGAGCGTGGGGCCGGAGAAAGCCGTCTGGATGGTAGCGGTCAACTGCTCGTCGGCGGAAGCAATGGCCAGTGCTGCGGGATCGCCCCGGGCAACCTCGGGCGCGAAGCTCGGACCGGAAAGCACGGCCACGCGCGTGCGAAACGTTTCGCCGGTCACCTCCTCGATGACCTGGGAGATGCGCAGCAGCGTCTCGCGTTCGAGTCCCTTGGAAGCGGAAACCAGCGCCATCGAAGGCTCCAGATGCGCGGACATACGGCTCCAGAGATCGCGCGCTGCGTGCGAGGGCATGGCGCCGACGACGATCGCCGCGTCCTCGAGCGCTTCGGCCAGATTCGCAGTGGCCTCGACGTTGTGCGGAATCCGAGCCCCGGGCAGATAGAGATCGTTCTCGCGCCGTGCACGGATGCGCGCGGCGAGGTCGCTTTCGTAGGACCACAGGCGGATGCGCTGGAAACGCGGCGCAAGCACGATCGCCAGCGCCGTGCCCCACGCTCCCGCGCCGACGATGGCTAGCCGCTTCAGTTCCGGCGCCCTTTCCACGAGAAGACGTTCTCCGTGCCCGCCCGCAGGCGCCGGATGTTCTCTTGGTGCCGCCAGATGATGAAGGCGCCGCTCGCCACTGCGGCCCCGATGACCGCCCACGGCGGATGCACGATCAGCCAGACGGCGAGCGGGAACGTGCCGGAAGCCACAATGGAGCCCATCGAAATGTAGCGCGTCCGCCAGACTACGATCACGAAAACGACCAGCGCCGCCAGCACGGCTGCCGGTGCCAAATACAGGAAGGCGCCCAGAAAAGTAGCTACGGCCTTGCCTCCGCGAAAGCGCAGGAAGACAGGGAAGCCGTGTCCAGCCATGGCGGCCAGGGCGGCGCCGCTCATCAAAACGGGCGAGTCGTTCCCGAGCTGCGCGGCGATCATGACGGCGACGTAGCCCTTGGCGACGTCCAGCAGCAGCGTCACGATCCCCGGCAGCCGGCCCGTGGTGCGCAACACGTTGGTCGCTCCGATGTTGCCACTGCCCATCGTGCGCACGTCCCTCCCGGTGCACCACTTGACCATGAGGTAGCCGAAAGGAATGGCGCCGAGCAGATAAGCGATGCCGATCGCCGCCAAGGCCTCCATCATGCTGTGAACCGGAACTCCGAGAGCCTAGTATAGACGGAGCCCGCGGGCCTCAGCTCGCTCAGATAGAGATGGAAGCGGTCCGCCTGGAAGTGGCCGAACTCGAGCGACTCCAGTCGCGCGATGGCTTGGCGCAGGGGACCGAGGGGCACGGGCTCCTTGATGCGCGCCAGCGTCAGGTGGGGCGAAAAAGGCCTGCTCTCGGGCGGTACCCCCAGGCGCGACAGCGCCGCATCGGTGCGCCGGGCCAGCTCGGCAAGTCCCGGTCCCGCCTCGACGCCCACCCAAAAGACGCGCGGCGCGTGCGGGTTCGGAAAGAAGCCCACCCCGCGGAGGGTGATGGGGATGGGATCCAGACGGCCGAGACTGCGCAGTGCGGTTTCCAGCTCGGCGCGCCGCTGCTCCGGCCACTCGCCGATGAACTTGGTCGTGATGTGCAGGTTCTCGCGCGGGCTCCACTTCAGGCGCGCGGTCGGCTTGAGCCGCTCGAGCAGCGCCTCCAGCGCATCGAGCACCTCGCCGGGCAGGTCAATGGCGGTGAACAGGCGCATTGTATTCTTAAGGGTAAGCCAAAGCAGCCCGCCATGCAGTGGCGCGACCGCGTCCCGTTCGAGCAACTGGAGAGCGAAACCGAGATCCTCCCCGAGAACTTCTTTGCACGGCCGACGGTGGAGGTCGCGCGCGGCCTGCTGGGCAAGATTCTGACGCACGGACGGGCGGCGGGAATGATCGTCGAGGTGGAGGCTTACCTGGGCAAGGAGGATCGCGCCGCGCACGCCTCGCGCGGTCTGACGCCTCGAACGCGCGTGCTCTTCGGACCCCCGGGACGAGCCTACGTCTATCTGATTTACGGCATGCACGAGTGCCTGAACATCGTCGCCGAGCCGGACGGCGTGCCCGGCTGCGTACTGATCCGTGCGCTCGAGCCGCTGGCGGGGATCGCAGAGATGAAACGCCGCAGGCCGGCGGCGCGCTCACTGGCCGAATTGACTTCGGGTCCCGGCCGCCTGACCGCGGCGCTCGGCATCACGCGCAAGCACTATGGCTGCGACCTCACCCGCCCCGGCCCTTTCACCGTGCGGCGTTGGCGGCGCGAGCCCCAGTTCGAAATCGCCCGCTCGCCGCGGATCGGAATCCGCCACTGCGCCGACTGGCCCTTGCGCTTCTACATCGCGGGCAACCCCTTTGTCAGCCGGCCTTGAGGCGGCGGCTTTAGGATATTCTGAAAGGCAACGGGCCATGCTGAAACCGACGATTTTTCGTGAATACGACATCCGCGGCATAGCGGACGTGGATCTGGAAGACGCCGACGTAGAGCAACTCGGCAGGGGGATGGGGACGTACCTGGCGCGGCGTGGGGCACGCGTCGTTTCGCTGGGCAATGACGTGCGGCTCAGCTCGGACCGGCTCCGCCGCGCGCTGAGCCGCGGTCTGGCAGCCTGCGGGCTCGAAGTCATCGAGCTGGGGATGGTGCCCACGCCGCTGCTTTACTACTCGGTCTTTCACTTGGAAACCGACGGCGGCGTCATGATCACGGGTAGCCATAACCCTCCGGAGTACAACGGGTTCAAGATCATGGCTGGCCAGTCCACCATTTACGGCGAGGAAATCCAGCGCATCCGCGAGCTCATCGAGCGGGAGGATTTCGTAAGGGGCGCGGGTTCGGTCCGCTCCTTCGACATCGTGACCCCCTACGTGGAGGAAGTCGCGGCGCAGTTCCGGTGGTCGCGGCGCATCAAGGTGGCGGCGGACGCCGGCAACGGGACGGCGGGTCCCGTCCTCCACCGGATTTTCGAGCGGCTCAACGTGGAAGCCATCGAGCTTTTCTTCGATCCCGACGGCCGTTTCCCGAACCACCATCCCGATCCCACCCTGGTTGAGAACCTCGATTCGCTGAAAGCCGCGGTCCGCGACTCGGGGGCCGATCTGGGCGTGGCGTTCGACGGCGATGCCGACCGGCTGGGCGCCATTGACGAGCGCGGCGAAGTTCTCTGGGGAGATCAGCTCCTGCTGATCTTCGCTCGCGAAATTCTCAGGCGCAAGCCTGGCGCCACCTTCATCGGCGAAGTCAAGTGCTCGCAGGTGCTCTACGACGAGATCCGCCGCATGGGCGGCAACGCGATCATGTGGCGCACGGGCCATTCGCTCATCAAAGCGAAGATGAAGGAAACGCGTGCGGCACTGGCGGGTGAAATGAGCGGGCACATGTTCTTCGCCGATCGCTATTACGGCTACGATGACGCCATCTATGCTGCTCTTCGGTTGATGGAGATCGTCGCGCACTCGGGCCGCCCGCTTTCGGCGCAGTTGGAGGGAGTGCCCCGCATGGTCTCGACCCCCGAAATCCGCGTGGATTGTCCGGACGAGATCAAGTTCCAGGTGATTGCACGCGTGGCAGAGCAGTTCCGCGGTCGTTACGAGGTCATTGACATTGACGGCGTGCGTGTGCTTTTCCCCCACGGTTGGGGGCTGGCCCGGGCCTCCAATACGCAACCCGTGCTCGTGCTGAGGTTCGAGGCAACTGACGAAGAGAACCTGGCGCGCTACCGGGAAGAGGTCGAGCAGGCGGTGGCGGCGGCCAAGTCGGCCCTCGGGGTCGGCGTCTGAGGACCTTCCGAGAGATTCCCGCCGGTGCGACAGAGCCGGGCAGAAACGTAGTTTCTCGGTTGCGGCCCGTAGCGGGTCGCGACGGGCTCGCAGCGGACGAGCGCCCGCCAGCGCTGAGCTGAAGCCGTGAGTCTCTCGGTGTGCCTCCCCCGCGCCCCTGCTTCGCTTCGCGGGCCCCGAACGGGCGGAGACGCGATCGTTGTGCATCTGGCGCGGACCAGATTGCGGCTTTGCGTTTCCGCAACACCGTGGCGTGTCCTTCCGCCAACGTCTGCGGCACGGCATGAGCGCGGCTCGCCGGAGCAAAGCCCGATCTGCTCGTTCGCTTGGCTCGGTGGCGCCTTCCCACGGGCGATCGCACGCTCCGAACCTGGTTGGGTTGCGCCCGGCGGGAGAGCCTCCATCGGGAAGGCGTGTGCGCGAAAGCAACGCTCCAGAGACCGCCGCTCGGGATCGCAGCCGCCCGTCGGGCCGTGACCAAGGCTGTTTGCAGCCCGCCGGCATCCCTGCGGGCGGCCGACTCAGCCTGCGAACTTGTAGCCCAAGCCACGCACGGTCAGGATGAATTGCGGGTACTTGGGGTTCTCCTCCAGCTTTTGCCGCAGCCAGGCGATGTGAACATCCACGGTACGCGTTGTCGTGCCGGGTTCGTATCCCCAGACTTTCTCGAGCAGCTCCTCGCGCGAGACGGCAGCGCCACGGTGCTCGATCAGGTAGCGCAACAGGGCGAACTCGCGGGCGGAGAGATTCACCGGGCGTCCGTTTTTCAATACCTCCGCGCGCCGGAAGTCCACCTCGACGCCGGCGAAACGGTACTGCTCGGCGGGCCTGGCGCTCCGCGCCGGCGCGCGCCTCAACAGCGCCTCGATGCGCGCCAGCAGTTCCATCATGTCGAACGGCTTGGTGACGTAATCGTCCGCGCCCGTTTTCAATCCGACGACCTTGTCCACCACCTGGCCCCGCGCGGTCAGCATCAGGATGGGCGTCTCGATCCCCGCATGGCGCAGGCGCCGGCAGACTTCGAAGCCGCTCAGGCGAGGCAGCATGACGTCGAGGATGATCAGGTCGAAGCCGCCCTGGGAGGCTTTGGCCAGGGCCTGCTCGCCGTCGGTGGCGGTTTCGACGGCGTATCCTTCGCTCGCGAGACGGTCGGCGAGCGTGAGCACCAGACCCGGCTCGTCTTCGACCAGCAGGATGCGCGGCTCGACGGCTGGTTCGCTATGGACCGGCATGCTGTTCTGCGGCTGGGGCGGCGGGCAGGCGGACGATGAAGGTCGCGCCCTCGCCCTGCCGGCTCTCGACGGCGATTGCGCCCCGATGCGCCTGGACGATGCTGCGGGCGAGGCTCAGGCCCAGCCCGGCACCGCGGGCCTGTGCGTCTCCAGCATTGCGGCCCCGGTAGAAGGGCTCGAAGATGTGCGGCATGTCGGAGGGTGCTATGCCGGGGCCACGGTCTTGCACGCGGATTTCCAGCCAGCGGCCACCATCGCTGGGTGCGGCCCGCAGGCCAACCCACTTGCCGGAGCCAGCGTACTTCAGCGCGTTCTGCACGAGATTTCGCAGAGCCTGGCTGAGCGCGGAGGGATCGGCGAGAACCTTCGGGCAACCTTCCTCGATGCGTGTTTCGATCTCCACGCCCGCCTGCGCCGCGGGACCCTGGCAAGCCTCGGTCACTTGGGCGATCAGATCGCGGACCTCGAGGGGTTGGAAGTTGTACTTCAAACGGCCGGCCTGCATGCCCGCGAAAGCCAGCACCTGTTCGACCATCTCCGCCAGCCGCCGACCCTCGTTGCGAATCAGTGCGCCGTAACGCCTGGCCTGTTCGCCGGTGGCGACCAGACCGTCTGCCAGGTTCTCTCCCGCTGAGCAGATGACGGCGAGCGGCGTGCGCAGCTCGTGCGAGACGCCCGCGACGAACTCCATTTGCAGGCGCGCGAGCCGGTGCGACCGCTGGGCGTAGACGATCAAGGTGACCAGGCTGGCTGCCATCAACGCCAGGATCGCCGAGCTCAGGGCCAGGTTCCGCAGCCGCAACCGGTTGACCGCCGCCTCGAGCGAGCCTGCGCGGTGCTTCACCAGCACCTGCCAGCGTCCTTCCGGCTCCAGGCGCAGCGGTCCTCCTGGACCGGGGGGCAATTCCGCTGCTGGTCCGGGGACCTCGTTGGCCCAGCGCGGGATGGCGGGCCGCCATTCCAGCAAACCACCGACGGCGTCCGGGGCGCTCATGGGCTCTTCAGGCAGCGACGGGTCCGAGCGATAAAGCACGCGCCGGTCCGAGCGCCGCACCACTTGCAGCTGAAAGTCGAACCCCTCGGTGCGGCGAAAGTGCCGGTCCACCAGCTCGGGCAGCAGCACCTCCACCAGGGCGCGGGCGTCCAGTTCCGCGATCAGCCAACCCTCCGGTCCCTCGCGCGGCCCCGGGCGCCAGCCAGGCCCGCGCCGCGGATCGGGAAAGGCCGCCCGCCAGCGCGGCGCCACCAGCACGCCGCTTTCCTCGTCCAACCAGGCGCGCGGGCCAGGAAACATGCCCCGGCTGCGCTCGCCTCCCCGCATTTCCAACCGCGCTCGCAACCCTCGGAGCTTCTCCGGCCACTCCACGCGTTCGAAACCGCTGCCGTCGGCGCGGCATGCGTAGAGTTCCTCGGCGCCATCCTCGCCTCCCCGCGTGACGTAGAAGGCGCGCAGCAGCTCGGGATGCGGCGCCGATTGTTTCCAGGCCTGCCAGCGCTCGATCATTTCGTCGAACTCGCGCTCGGGCGGCATAGGCCTGGCGGCGAAAAAGATGGCGGGGATGCGCGCCACTTCGGCGTTGAATTCCTGCGTGAAGCGAAACAGTGCGGCCCGCAGATGGATGCGGAGCCGCTCGCGTTCGGCCTCTCCGAGCTGCCCGATCCACTGGTATTGCAGGAAGGCCAGCACCACAAGCAGGCCCGCGGCCGCGCCCATGACGAGGAAGGAAGTCGTCGAGCGGTCTCGCCTCGGCCGCATGAACCCATTATCGCGCGCCTGCGGGTTGCCCTCCGACGGAATTGACGCACAATAGGGCTGATGGGCGGCTCGTCCCCGCGGGTCCTGGTGGTGGATGACGAGGAGAACCAGCGCAACGGGCTGGCGGCGATGGTGGCTTCGTGGGGCTTCTCCGCCGAGACGGCCTCGGATGGGCTGGAAGCCCTGGAGAAACTCGGCGCAGCGCCGGTGGACGTGCTCGTCACCGATCTGATGATGCCGCGCATGGACGGGTTCGAGTTGCTGCGCAGGCTTCAGGCGCAGGGCGGCGGTCCGCCGGCCATCGTCATCACCGCGTTCGGCAGCATCGAAACCGCGGTCGCCACCATCCACGACCTGGGCGCGTTTTGGTTTCTGGAGAAGCCAATCCAGCCGCAGGCGCTGCGCCTGCTGCTCGAACGCGCCGCCTCGCAGAGCCGCCTGGCGCAGGAGACCGAGCGACTCCAGCGCCAGTTGAGCTACCAGGGCGTGCTGGGCGAGCTGACGGGCCGTTCGCCCGCCATGCAACGGGTCTTCTGGCTGATCCGTCAGGTCGCGCCCACGCGGGCCGCGGTGCTCGTCACGGGAGAAAGTGGCACGGGCAAGGAACTGGTGGCGCGCGCCATCCATGCCCTCAGCCCCCGCCGAGAGGGCCCGTTCGTGGCGGTCAACTGCGCCGCCATGCCCGAAACGCTGATGGAGAGCGAGCTGTTCGGGCATGAGAAAGGCGCCTTCACGGGAGCTTTCGAGCGTCGCGTCGGCTGCTTCGAGCTGGCGCACAACGGCACCTTGCTGCTCGATGAGATCGGCGACATGCCGGTGACGACGCAGGCCAAGCTGCTGCGCGTGCTGGAGGACTCGCGGGTGCGCCGGCTGGGCGGCCGCCACGAGATCCTTGTGGACGTGCGCGTGATCGCCTCCACCAACCGGTCGCTCGAAGATGCCTTGCGCAAGGGCGCGCTGCGCGAAGATCTGTATTTCCGGCTCAACGTCATCCACATCCATCTGCCTCCGCTGCGCGAGCGGATGGAAGACCTGCCCCTGCTCGTCGAGGCGCTGCTGGCCGATCTCAACCGCAAGCACGGAACGAGGGTCGCCGAGACGGCGCCCGAAGTGATGGAGATCTTTCGCTGCTACGGCTGGCCGGGGAACGTGCGCGAGCTGCGCAACGTCCTTGAGCGCGCGGTGATTCTGGCCGGGGAAGGAGTCATCCGGCGAGAACACCTGCCCTGGAATTTTCCTCCGGGAAGCGCCGCCGTGGGCGGACCTGCTGTCGAAGAACCCGGAGCGGTGCGCGTGCCGCTCGGTACGACGCTGGAGGAGGCCGAGCGGGCGTTGATCCTGCGCACTCTCGAGTACACCCGCAACAACAAGACACGCGCGGCCGAGATCCTGGGCATCAGCCTGAAGACCCTGCACAACAAGCTCAAGGAGTACGCCGCCCGGCAGGGCCAAGGCCGTCAGGAAGGCTCCGGAGCGCAAGATGAATGCTGAGCCAGACGCCGGCAGCGGCGCGCCGCAGCTCCGGGGGGCATCCTTTTCCCTGAAGGCCCGCCTGCGGCTGGCCATCGTAGCCCTGGCGGTGTTGGTGGTGAGCGCGGTCTCGCTGCTCAACCTTCACCGGCTTGCCGAGGCGCGCTTTGAGGACTTCAGCCAGCGCGCCCAGATGGCGGCTCAGCAGATCAAGACGTTCCTGATCTATCGAGTGCGCGATCTCGCCGCCCGGCAGGAGCCCGGCCCTGCCACCCTCGAAGAGGCCATCGCTCTCTGGGAGCAGATGGTGCGCGAGGACGCCGACCTGGCCGCGATGCTGGATTCCACGGTGGCCAGTGCGCGCGTCGTGGTCGAGATCCTGATCGCCGATCGCTCCGGCCGCGTACTGGCATCTTCGAACCGCACCCGAGTAGGCAGCGCGCACACCGCGCTACCCGAGCTGGAGGCATGGGGAGGGCGCAGCCCCTGGCAGAAGCTGCGGCAGGTGCTGTGGAGCCGCGAGGATTACCAGACGACGGTGGCCCTGGGCTTGCCGGGACGCCAGGAGCCGGTCTTTTCCATTCACGTCGTGGTCTCCTCCGTCCTGTTGCGCGATGAGCTGTTGCCGCTGCTGACGCGCCTCGGCCTGATCTTCGCCGCCTCGCTCGGCCTCTCCCTGGCTTTGGCCGTAATGGTTTCCAACTGGAGCCTGCGCCCGCTGGCCCGCATCAGTGAGGCCATCGAGAGGATCACGCGCGGCGAGTACACGCCTGCGGCCGACAACGGCGCGCCGGAAGCGGCCGAAGTCCGAGCAGTGCGGAGCAAGCTGAACCTGCTGGGCGAACAGTTCCGCGGGGCGCGCGAGGACGCGGTGCAACTGCGCTCCAACATCGAGCGCTTGCTCGAACAGCTTCGCGAGGTGGTGCTGCTTTTCGACCGACACGGGCGACTGGTGCTGGCCGGCCGCGCGGCCGAGGAACTGCTGGGGCGCACGCGCTGGGAACTTCTGGGGCGCACATGGCGCGAGCTGTTCCCGCCGCAGACGCCCCTGGGGTCCGCGTTGCGCATCGCGGTCGAGGAGGGCCGCGTGCTCCGCGATCAGGCGGCCACGCTCGAGCGCGAGGGCCAGCCGCCCGCGCAGTTGCTGGTGAACGTGGATCCCCTCGAGGCTTTTCCCGATCGCGAACCCATGGGATTGCTGGTGACGCTGCGCGACGCCGAGACGCGACAGCAGATCCGGTCGCAACTGGACGTTTCGGCGCGGCTGGCTGCCATCAGCCGGCTCACCGGGGGCGTGGCGCACGAGATCAAGAACCCGCTCAACGCCATCGCTCTCCATCTGGAAGTGCTGCGCTCGAAGCTTGCCGGCCAGGGGCAAGACGTCCCGCCTGAAATCGAAACCATTCAGCGGGAGATCACGCGCCTGGACCGCGTGGTGAAGACGTTCCTCGACTTCACGCGCCCGGTCGAGCCACGGATGGCAACCGTCGAGATGGTCGGCCTGTTGCGCGAGATCGTCGCGCTGGTCGAGCCCGCGGCCGCCCAACAGAACGTCGGGATCGCACTCGCCGCCGAGCCGGAGGAAATCTTCGTGCAAGGGGATCGCGATCTGCTCAAGCAAGCCATCCTCAATGTCGTCGTCAACGCGGTCGAAGCCATGAAGGACGGGGGCTGCGTCCGCCTGAGTGCGCGGCTGGCCGGCGCCGAGTGCGTGCTCGAGGTGACCGACCAGGGTCCGGGGATTCCTGAGGACATCCGCGACCGCATCTTCCAGCTGTACTTCAGCACCAAGGGGAAAGGCTCCGGCATCGGGTTGGCGGTCACCTTCCGGGTCGTGCAGTTGCACAATGGTACGATTGACTTCACCACGGAAGTGGGGCGGGGCACCACGTTCCGCCTGGGATTTCCCGCCCGCAGTGCGGCGCCGGAAGGGGCGCCGTCGTGAAGGGAAGGTCGCCGGTGGGCACGAGAGCGAGCCGAGCAGCGCTGGCGTGGGCGCTGGTGCTCCTGCTGGCCGGCCCCGGCTGCCGCTGGTTCCGCCGTGCTCCCAGAACAGCTCCCGCTCCCGCGCCAGGGCCGGTGGTGACCAGGCCCGCCCCGCCGCCCGAACCGAAACCGCGCGCCGAACCGGAGATGCCGGAGCCTCCGCAGCTGCCTGCGGGAGAGCCGCCGGCGGTGGCGCCGCCGCCCGCGGTCCCTCCCAAGCTTCCGATCCCGCGCGCGCCGCGCCGCACCCGCCCCGTCCGCAAGGCCTCGCCGGCCGCCGCGCCGGTCCAAGAGGCCGCGCCCGAGCCCTCCCGGCCCACCGCTCCGTTGCCCAAGCTCCAACAGATCCTCACGCCCGAGGAGCAGCGCGAAGCGATGCAAGCCTTCGAACGCGCCGAGGCGCGTGTCGAACAGGTCCTGGCTGTCGTCCGGAAGCGGCGGCTCACCGCCGAGCAGCAGACCTCGATCACCAGGATTCGGGCCTTTCTCGAGCAGGCCCGCCAGTGTCGGGCCACGGATCTGCTCACAGCGCGCGCTCTGGCCGAACGGGCGGCCGTGCTGGCGGAGGACCTTCTCAAGACCCTGCGTTGAGCCTCGCGCGCACTACCCCGAGAGCATGGTTTTGCGCGAAACTGGTGAGTTAAGGGGCGGCAGCGGCGCGGTTCGCCGCAGGCGACTTGGCCGCAGCAGCCGCTGGAAGCCCCAGCTTTCGGGAAGGAGAGCACCGAACCTTATGGCCTACGTGATCATTGACACTTGTACCAAAGACATGGCTTGTGTGGACGCCTGTCCGGTGGATTGCATTCATCCCAAGCAGGACGAGCCGGACATTGACTCGGTACCCCAGCTTTACATCAACCCGGAGGAATGCATAGACTGCGGCGCTTGCATCCCCGTCTGCCCCTCCAACTCGATCTTCATCCTCGAAGAACTGCCTCCGGACAAGGCGCACTTCGCAGAGATCAACGCCAATTATTTCCGCAAGTGACGCGCAGCGCGCGGGTGCTGAGGCCACCCGCGCGCTTCCTCATTCGCTGTCCGGCACGGCGAGAAACGTAGCCCAGGCGTGGGCATGTTCCTCGCCGCGGGCATTGCTGAGGGCCGCTTCGGTGAGGATCTTGCGGCGCTGACGCTCGACGACCCAGGCGCGGACCTCCAGCGTCTGCCCCGGCGCAACATGACGGCGCAGGCGTACCCGCAACTCGCACGTCAGCGCAGGCCAACCCTGCGCGCTCACGGCCTGCGACATGGCTTCGTCGAGCACGGTCGAGACGATCCCGCCGTGAATGATCCCCTTGAATCCTTCCCAGTCGCTGGTGGGCGTCCATTGGGCCGCGACGGCGCCATCCTGGAGGCGGCGGAATCGCAACTGCAATCCCCGGGGATTGTCAGGACCGCAAACTACGCAGGCCGGGTTGGGTAGCACTCGCAAAGCGTTCCTCCTCTGCTTTTCCGGATCCGCTCTCTCCGGGCAGTGAATGTTCAATCATAGTTCGGCGCTCGCTGCTCCGGCAAGGGTGCGCCCGCAGTCCTTCGGGCCGCCTTGGGCGAGGATGCGATCCCGGGCGAGCAGGCCCGCGGAAGCGGGTCTTCTTCCTGCCGATCCGGCGCGCGGCACTGCGCAGCCGGGCGGGGGCGATCGGCCGCGCGGAAGCCCGTGGCCCTGGACGCTGTGGCAATCCCCTCGGGCAGGTCGGCCCGGTCAGGTGCACCGGACAAGCGCCCGGTCCCGTGCGATGCACGTGATAGGATGAGGGAGGCTCGCTGTGCGGCCGCAATCCCAGAGGAGGTAGGAACCACATGCAGGAGTCCGAAAACCGTCTGCCGCTGATTGGCGAAGACGCCCCTGCCTTCGAAGCGGAAACGACCCAGGGACGCATCCGTTTTCCCGAGGATTATCGCGGCAAGTGGGTCATCTTTTTCAGCCATCCCGCCGATTTCACACCGGTCTGCACGACCGAGTTCATGACATTCGCAGCGATGCAAGAGGATTTCAGGGCCCTGAACTGCGAGCTCCTCGGCCTCTCCATTGACAGCACGTACAGCCACATCGCCTGGCTGCGCACCATCAAGGAAAAGATCGAGTTCCGTGGGATGAAGGGCATCGAGGTGCGGTTCCCGGTGATCTCCGATCTGACGATGGAGATCGCGCGCAAGTACGGTATGCTCCAGCCCGGGGCCAGCAACGTGCACGCCGTGCGTGCGGTTTTCATCATTGACCCCAAGGGGAAGGTGCGCGCGATCCTCTATTACCCGCTTTCGGCGGGGCGGAACATGGAGGAGATCAAGCGGCTGCTGATCGCGCTTCAGACCTCCGACGCTCACGGGGTGGCGACTCCCGCGAACTGGCAACCCGGCGAGGAGGTTATCCTGCCGCCGCCGGGATCTTGCGGCGCCGCCGAGGAACGCGTCTCGCAGGCTGGTCCGGACGTCCGCTGCGTGGACTGGTTCCTCTGCTTCAAGCGGCTTTCCTGACCAATCGGAAGGGGGACTCGGGGCGGCGCGAGCGACTGATATCATAAAGTTCTCACCAGTACCTGCGATGTTTCGCTTGCCCGCCCTGCTGGTGGCGAGCCTGTTGCTTCCGGCTCAGCGGCCCGCGACTCGCCCCGCTGCCCCGAAGCCGGTCGCACCCGCGGAACGCCTGGGTGCGGCAGCGCAGCGAAACGAGAACATCCAGGTCCATCGCATTGACAACGACGCGATCAAGGAAGCCAACATCCGGTTGGGCACCAACGTCACTCCCGTCACGGAAGCGCCATCGGAGTCCAGTTACTTTGCTGCGGAGCACGGGCGCCCTCCGGTGCGCCCGCCGTTGCTTGGCTCGCGCGTCCTCCTGAATCGCTGGCGCGGCGAGCTGTTCGAGTGGCACCAGAACAGCGTTTTCAACGCCCGCACCTTTTTTCAGGTGGGGCCGGTTCAGCCGTCGCTCCGCAATCACTACGGTCTCCGCGCCACGGGCGGCGCGGGCAGAGCAGGCAACCTGAGCCTCGCGGCCTCGCAGCGGAAGATCCGGGGCATGGTGAACGGCAACGTGCTGGTGCCGCTGCCGGAGGAGCGGACGCCGCTGGCCACGGACCCCGCTGTGCGCGCACTCATCAGCCGCTGGCTCGACGCATACCCGCCCATCGCGCCCAATCGTCCGGATTTCGATCCCCGCGCCCTGAATACGAACGCGCCGCAACAGGTGGACGAGACCGATTTGGAAGCCCGCCTGGATCGGGACCTGGGCGCGCGGTCGCGCCTCGCGATCTCGCACGCCCTCAGCCGCCAGCGCGAACGGGCCTTCCAGCTCGTGGCTGGGCAGAACCCGGACACCGACATCCACTCGCACCGCAGTCGTCTCACCTGGCGCCGGAGCTTTTCGGAGACGACCGAACTGGCGGCGGGTTTGGGCTTCGATCGCGTACGGTCCTGGCTGCGGCCGGAGCCGCGTGCCGTGGGCCCCCGCGTCCGCATCGGGTTCCAGATCGAGGAGCTGGGCCCCGACAGCATGTTCCCCATTGACCGGGCCGAAAACAACTGGCGTGCCGCCTTGCTGGTGAGCCGCCAGGCGCGCGGCGGCCGGCACCGGCTGAGCTGGGGCGGTGACCTGACCCGCCTCCAGCTGAACGGCGTCGAAAGCAACAACCAGCGGGGCTATTTCCAGTTCACGAACAACTTCGGGCGCACGGCGGTGGAGAACTTTCGCCTGGGCGCGCCCACGACCTACGAGGTCACCATCGGCGAGCTGGCCCGCGGGTTCCGCCAGTGGAAATTCAACGGGTTCTTCGGCGACCGCTGGAGCGTCACGCCCCGGTTCCAGGTCCACCTCGGTCTGCGTTACAACGCGCAGACGACGCCCGTGGAAGTGCGCCGGCTGGACATCATCCCATACGGCTGCGACTGCAACAATTTCAGCCCGCGGCTCGGGATCGCTTGGGGTTTCGGGGGCTGGACGCTGCGGGCGGCCTATTCGGTCTCTTTCGGTGAGATCTTGCCGGTCACCTTTCAGCAAGTGCGCAACAATCTGCCCCACGTCCGCTACGTTCAGGTGCAAAATCCCGACGTGCTCGATCCCTTGCGGGGCCTCCGATGGGAGAGCGGCGCAGACCGATCCTCGCCCACGTGGCTTTCGCCCGATCTGGTCTCCCCTTACGCACATCAGTACAGCCTCACGCTGGAGCGGCCGCTGGTGGGCGGGATCGTGGCGCGCGCCGGTTACGTGGGGAGCCGCACCTTCAAGTTGCTCAATAGCTTCATCCAGAACCGCGCCGAACCCGTGCCGGGGATCCCCCTGACCACCGCGACCGTGGATGAGCGCCGGCCTGACCCCCGCTACTACGAGCTGAAGCGCATCGTGAACGCCGGCATCGCGTACCTCGATGCCGCCCAGTTCGGACTCGACCTGCCCGCGCGCCGCGGGCTGCTCGCTGGTGTGCGCTACACCTTCAGCAAGGCGATTGACGAGGGCGCCGATTACGCCTCGACCGCCGCGAACACCGACATTCTGCGCGGTCGCAGTCAGTGGCAATACGATCAACTGCGCGACCGCAAGGGGCTAAGCAATTTCGATGCGCCGCACGCCCTCGAGCTGCACGCGGTCTGGGAGTTGCCTTCCGGGGCCTCCCGCAGCAGCTTTCGGGGCCGGCTGTTGAGAGGATGGCAGGTTTCGACAGCGCTGCTGGTCAAATCGGGCACGCCTTTCACGCTCTACGTGGGTTCGGATGCACCAGGCTATGGCAACGTGGATGGCGGGCCGGGTGACCGTCCTCATATCCTGGATCCCTCGATTCTCGGCCGCACCGTAGACGATCCCAACACCTCGACGAGCATCCTCCGGCGTGATCGTTTCGCTTTCATCCGTCCCGGCGAGAGAAGGGGCAACCTGGGCCGCAACACCTTCCGCAAGGACGGCATTGCCAATGTCAATGCGGCCCTGAGCAAGCAGTGGTCCCTGGGCAGCAATGGCGAGCGGCTCTTGGTGTTCCGGGCGGAGGCCTACAATCTCTGCAACCATCCGCAGTTCGACGAGCCGCAGCGCAACCTGAGCTCGCCTTCTTTCGGGCGGATCACGAACACGCTCAACTACGGTCGCGTGCTCCAACTAGGGCTGCGACTGCTGCTGTGAAGGCGCAGGCGGGGGCGCTGCCGATTCGCCGGCCGAAGGCGGCTTGGGGCTTGCGGGTGGCTGGGCTGGGCCAGGCACGGCGCCGCCAGCAGGAGCGGATTCCTTGCGGCCGGGACGCAGCCTTTCGAAGTCGGCCCCGCTGATGACGTAGTACCAGTCGGCGAACCGTTGGTTCAGCTCTTTGGCCCGGCGCTCGCCGGAGGCGCCGTCGCCACCGTACTTGGAGGCCCGTGCGGGGTCGTGACTCACCGTCACCATCAGGAAGCGGTTTTCCCCCCGCCCGCCCGCGGACTTGATCTCCCCGCCGCTGGTGGCCACTTCGCCAAAACGCAGGACATACACCAGGCCGTCGTCGGTCTCCACGCTCAGTTCGCCCTCCTTGGCGAGCAGCCGTCCCTGCGGCGTCAGGAAGAAGCCGTACTGCCGGAAGGAAAGGGCGCTTTCGAGGGAAAGCCGGACCTGTCCCTGGCGGAGGTCCTGGGCTACCGAAGGAGGCTTGGGCCGCACGTCCACGATACGCAGGCGCTCCAGGGTGTCGAGCAAGGGTTGCAGGCTGCCGGGGGGCAGCTTTTCGGCGCCGCTCCAGCCGCCGCCCTCGCGCACCAGCGGCAAGGTCTCCGAGCGGGTCACGCGGCCGAAGGTCTCGTCAATCGCGTACATCTGCAAGACGATGCGGCGCAGAGCGGACGCCGAAAGCCGAAGCAAGTTCGGCTCCACCCAGTCGGCCAGCCGAGCCGACGGATCGGCCTCGGTGCGGACCATGTAGGTGCGCTTGCGGCCGGGCACGCGCACATAGCGGTAGCCTGGCTTGCCCTCGACGGGCTTTCCGAAGATGTAGTCGGCCAGCACGTCGCCGCGTGCGTCGCGCAGCGTGATGCGCTTGCCGCGCCCGGCGAGTGATGTCACGCGCGTCTCCAGCGGGTCAATGACGCCGAACTGGGCATGGTCGTCGGCCGAGTCCGAGCGCACCATGTCCTTGCGCAAATCCACCAAGCCCGCGGCGTGGCGCGCCAGACGGTCGCCCAGTTCGACGGGGTAGTTGTGATGCGATGCGACCACCCACCGACCGCGGCGGAACTCGATCTTCAGCGGTCGCGCGGTGGCCGTCGCCTCGTCGTAATCAATCACCTCGATGACGCGCGCCTGTTCGGGATCGCGGAAGCCGGGGTAGAAGGGCTCTCCCTGATCGCTGAGAATCTCCGGGGTAACGCGCTCGGGCTCGGTGACGGCGGCCAGGGTCGCCAGCAGGGCGGCAACGCCCAGCCAGATTGCGGTCTTCGCGGTCTCACGCATCGGCGCCTCCCGCCGTAGCGGACGGGGCGAGACGGTCGGTAGGGATCCCGAGTCGCTCGCGCCTGAGCTTGCGCACGGAGATGAGAACGAACAGCAGGAAAGCCGGCACCGGCGGCAGCGCGACCGCCAGCAGTTTGATGGTGTTCTGAATGCGCCGGATCGAATTCTCCATCTCGGCCCGGCTGTTCTCGATCTGGCGCTGCTTTTCCTCCTCGATGTTGGCCCGCGCCACCTGCAAGCGCCGGTTCTCGACCGACTGCACGTTCGCGATCATGATGCGCCGCGTCTGCTCGTCCAGGTCGGTGCGTTGCTCGATCTCGCGCACCGCGCGGTCCAGGCGCGCCTGGGCTTCCTTGAGCCGCTGCTCCGCGATCGCTTCCGCCGCCTGCGCTTCGCGCAAGCGCTGGGCCTCGTAGATGCGGGTCCGCGCCTCGACCGCTTCCAGTGTTCGGTGACGCGGGCGGCGCTTGCGCAGGGCGATGAAAGCGGGGTCACCGGCCAGATCGTCCACCGCATTGAGCAGGAAGGTCACGTTATCGAACTGAAGTTGCTCGAGGCCTCGGCGCCGCAGTTCGAAGAACTGCTCGCCCATCAGATCCACGTCGGCCACCACGATGGCGTTGACGCCGCCGGCTCCCTCGCCCCGCACCCGCGCGGCCAGCACCTGTTTGGCGCCCCCGGGCAGATGGGGAAGGTTCTGGTTGATCGCCACGCCGAACAGCGTGCGGCTGACCAGATCCTCCCAGCGCACGGCGCCCGAGTCGGTCGTGGTCTCGATCAGCGGCGTGAAGCGCGTGCCGCCGCGCGGCCGCAACAAGCCTGGGTAGAGGAGGACCACCTCCTGCAAGCCCGCCGTCACGGGGTCGCGCGGGTTGAAACCTTCGCGGCCCACGAAAACGAATTCTTTCGGCAGCGTTTTGAGCTGCGGGTGGGGGTTGTAGCTGTCCCAGGCAATGCGGTTCGTGGGCCAGGCGATGCCGAGCGCTTCCATCAGGCCACGCAGGTCGGCCCGTGGCGCGCTGGAGGCGGGCGGGGGGGTGGCGAGCAACATTCCCGTCTGGGGGATGTCGTGCGGCGCCAGGTTCAGATCGAAGGCGGGCATGGGATCCACCAGCAGCAGCACGGGCCGGCCCTGCCGCACGTATGCCGTCAGTCGGTCGGCTTCGGCCTGCGCCAGCGTCGAGGGCAGGGCGGCGACCAGCGCATCCAGATCCGGCGGGTACTCGGACTCGGGTGCCACGCGCACCACCTCGTACTGCTTGCGCAGCTCGGCCACGATGGACCATTCGTTGGTTTGAACGCGGTTCTGGAAGTCGAAGCCGCCGAACAGCCGCGCGCGGGTGTCGAGCACGCCCACCTTCTTGCGCCGCGCACGCGAGACCACGCGGACCGAACGCATCAGCTCGTATTCCACTGGCAGGCCGCGGTCGAAGAAGGGAATGACGAACTCCTCGCTGCCGCAGGCGAAGGCCAGGCCCAGGAAGATCTCGTTCGAGGCGCGGGCGCTTTCCTCCCCCGCCGGCACGCGGTACGGACGGATGCCCCAGCGCTGCTGCGCCTCGCGCGCTTCCGGGGAGTACTTCAGCGTCTCGACGATCCGGACGTGCACTGCCTCGCCGCCGACGGCGTCGAACTCGCGCAGCATGTTGACGAGGTTGGTGCGCACGTCCATGTAGGCGCGAGGGACCTCGGGGCTGAGGTAGGCGTGGATGAACACGGGCTGGCGCGGCGAAAGGCTGGTCAGCAGGGCCCGCGTGTCCGGCGCCAGCGAGTGAAGCTTCTCCGCGGTGACGTCGAGTCGCAGGCGGCTGTGGGCGGCGAGCAGGGTTGCACTGCCCACGATGACGGTCGCCGCCAGGCCGCGCAGCGCGACGTGCCAGCCCAGCCGCGGCGCCCTGGGTCCTCCGGGCCAGCGCCTGCGCCCGAGCAACGCCACGTTGAGGTAGAACGCCGCCAGGGCGATGCCCGCGAAATAAACGATCGAGCCGAGCGTGACCACGCCGCGGGCCAGATCCCGGAATTGTTCGATTACCGAGAGCCGCTGGGCCAGCCTTTCGGGGGCGCCGCTGAGGATTGCACCCGCCCGCTCGGCGAACACGGGCGCGGCGCAGAAGACTGCGCCCAGGATGAAGGCCACCGTGAGGTTGTCGGTGCACTGGGAGGCGAGCATGGCCAGTCCGAGCAGCGCCGCGCCCATCAACCAGTAGCCCAGGTACGTGGCCGCCATCAGCCCGGGGTCGGGATCGCCGAGCCAGCAGAGCACCACCACGTGGCTGAGCGAGAAGACCAGGGCCACGCTGTAGATCGCCAGTCCCGCCAGGTACTTTCCCGCGACGATCTCCAGATCGGTCGCCGGCAAGGTGAGCAGCAATTCGTCGGTGCCCTGCTTCTTTTCCTCCGCCCACAAGCCCATGCCGATGGCGGGCACCAGGAACACCAGCAGGTAGGGAATGACGCGGTTGAGCTGGTCCAGATTGGCCAGGTTGGCGGCGAAGAAGCGCTCCTGCCAAAAGGCCGCCATGGCGCTCAGGAACACGAACAGCGTGATGAAGACGTAGCCTGTCGGCGTGCCGAAGTAACTGGTGACCTCGCGCAAGAAAACGGCCAGGATCACTCGACCCGGTTTGCGCATGGCAGCTTGTTCTCCCGATCCGCCTGGGTCAGGGTGTGGAAGGCTTCCTCGAGCGAAGAGCAGCCGCCCTTCATCTGCTCCGGCGTGCCGTCGAAGACGATGCGGCCGCGGTCAATGAAGATGATGCGGTCGGCCATCGCTTCGACCTCCTGCAGGATGTGCGTCGAAAGCAGGATGGTCTTGGTGCGGCCCAGCTCGCGAATGGTCTGGCGAACCTCGCGCACCTGGTTGGGATCCAGCCCGCTGGTGGGCTCGTCCATGATCAACACGTCGGGCTCGTGCAGCAGCACTTGGGCCATGCCCACCCGCTGGCGGTAGCCTCTGGAAAGCTTGCGTATGGTCTTCTCCAGCACCGGCGCGAGGCCGCAGAGCGCGGTGACGGCTTCGATGCGTTCGCGCAGGCGCGCTCCCGTCAGGCCCCGGGCCCGCCCGAAGAATTTGAGCAGTTCAAGCGGCGTCATCTCCGGGTACAGTGGCCCGTTCTCGGGCAGGTACCCGAGGCGCTCGGCCGCCGCGATGCGATTGCCGTTGACGTCCAGCCCCGCAATGCGCGCCTGTCCGGCGCTGGGAGCGATGTACCCGGTGAGGATCTTCATCGTTGTGGACTTGCCCGCACCGTTGGGTCCGAGGAAGGCCGCCACCTGTCCCTGCGGCACCGAGAAGGTGACGTCGCGGATCGCAGCGAAATCGCCGTAGAACTTGCTCAGGCCGATGGCCTCGATCATCGCGGGGGCGCCTTTGTCGCTCATGGCAAGCTACGGAGCGGCGGAAGAACGTTCCGGATGAGGCGAATTCAATAACGTTATTTAGCATCCCACAGGGGCGGGCCGCAAACCGCCCCGGGCACCCGCTCCTGATATGCTGGCAGCGAGATGCGAGTCGCAACGCTGCTGTCGCTGCTATCGCTGGCGAGCTTCTCCGCCGACCCGCTGTACGAGGCCTTCCGCGATCCTCCGCGGGAGTACTCGATGGAGCCCTTCTGGTCGTGGAACAGCACGTTGGTTCCGGACCGGCTGCGCTGGCAGATTGACCAGATGCTCGACAAGG
>JANXAE010000031.1:0-8172 GCA_025062235.1 Bryobacteraceae bacterium | reverse complement strand
ATCTTCGGCGCTTACATGCACGCGCGCGCCGGGCTGGAGCTGAGCTCCACGCCGTACTTCTCCGAGGGCTTCTGGGAAGCCGTTCGGGCGAGCGTCGAGCATGGCGCACGGCGCGGCTTCCGCACCTGGATCTACGACGAGGACAAGTGGCCGAGCGGCGCGGCCGGCGGGCGAACCATCGCCGCCAACCCGGTGCGATTCCGCGCCACGGGCCTCCAGCATCGCACCGAGCGCGTGCAAGGCCCGGCGCGCGTGCGGATCCATTTCCCCGAGGCGATGTTCGTGGTGGCGGCGCGCGAGGCCTCTCCGGGCCGCATTCATTCCGCAAGCCTCACCGATCTGACCGAGACCAACCGCAGCGGAGGGATCTGGGAGGCCCCGCAGGGCGCCTGGCTGATCTCGATCTTCGAGCCGGTGCGCGGCCGCGAGGAGCTGCCCAACTATTTGAACCCCGAGACCGTCGCTGAGTTCATCCGCAACACCTACGAGCAGTACGCCGAACGCTTCCGGGAGCATTTCGGCAAGACCATCCCCGGCTCGTTTTTCGACGAGATCTTCAATCTCAGGCTGGCGTGGGATCCGCTGCTCGAGGAACGTTTCCGGGCCCGCAAAGGCTACGAACTGCGCAAGGTCTTGCCCCTGATGTTTCTCGACGGGGATCGCGAAACGATCAAGGTGCGCTGCGACTACTTCGAGGAATTCACCCGTCTCTACGAGGATGCCTGGTTCCGTCAGCTTTCCTCCTGGTGCGAGCGGAATGGTCTGAAACTCACCGGCCACACCAACGAGGGTCTTTACAACATCCAGGACCAGGGCGATTATTTCCGCACCTGGCGCCACCCTCACATTCCCGGAACCGACAACGAAGACTTCCGCTACAGCTTCCCGCGCGTGATCGGCTCCTGGAAGCCCAAGCAACTCAGCTCGGTCGCGCACGTTTACGGCAGGCCGCGCGCCATGGCCGAGGCTCTGGGCGGCGCGGGCTGGGCCATCACGCTCGATGAGGCCCGCTACGGCGTGAACATGCTGGCGGTTTATGGCATCAATTACTTCATCTTCCACCTGTTCCACTACGCCATGGATACCCCCCTCAGCATGGACGACTGGCCGAATTCCTGGTTCTATGAGAATCCCTACTGGAAATATTTCAAGAAACTCGCCGACTACATCCGCCGCATATCCTTCCTCACCGCCCAGGGAAAGCACGTAGCGGACGTAGCCGTTCTCTATCCGGTCGAGGAGGTCTGGAGTCACGGCATGAAGAATCCGCCGCCGGGCGAACCGCCCGTGGTCGAATTGGTGGACCGGCTGGTGCGCGAGCCGCTCGACTGCGATCTGGTGGATACCGACAGCATCGTCAAGGCCGAACCGCAGGGATCCGGCGGCGCGCGCATCGGCACCGAATCCTACCGCGTGCTGATTCTCCCGCGGGCTGAAACGGTGTCCCTGGCCGCTTACCGCCGCATCGCGGAGCTGGCCCGGGAGGGCCTCCTCGTGGTGGCGCTCGGCGCCCCTCCGCGGCATTCCGCGGAGAACGGCGGCGATGATCCCGAGGTGATTCGCATTTCCGAGGAACTGTTTCCGAAGGGCGCGCGCGTCTTCGCCCGCGCCGACGAACTCGTGCGCTGGCTGCGCAGGCAGTTCCCTGCCGACATGGAAATCCTCGAAGGGCCGGCCGGCGTGCTGCGTTACCTCCACCGCACCGTGAACGGTCGCGAGGTGTATTTTCTCGTCAATTCCGAGCGGCGGGCCGCCCGCTGGCGCTTGCGATTGCGGGCGCGCGGTCCAGCGGAGAAATGGGATCCGGAGACCGGCCGGGCGACGGCTTTGCAATACGGCGACGGCGTGCTCGAGCTCGACTTTCTGCCTTGGCAGGCTTACTTCGTCGTCCTCGGCGCAGGGGGCGTAGCCAGACCCGAGCCCGTGCGCCGCGCCGCAGGAGCCATCGAGATCGCCGGGCCCTGGACGATTCAGCTGTGCCAGACCGAGCTCGATCATGTCTGGAGAGCCGATCCCGGCCCGACCCGCGTCGAAGTTCCGGTGGCGGATTTCCGCTTCGAGCGCTCCGGCCCGGAGCCGCCCTGGCGGCGGTTGAAGATCCGCGATCCGCTGAACCCGAAGCAGGGCGTGGCCCGTTACCTTTCCGCATGGGATGGCTGGTGGATCACGCGTTACGTCTACCGGCGCCACTTCGGTGATGCGGGCGGCCCGCGCCTGTGGTTCCTCAAAGAGCTGGATGTTCCCTTCGAGCCCGTTCGTTCGCGGCTCGCCGTCGTTGCGGACGGCAAGTTCGAACTCCAGGTCAATGGCTCGCGAGTCGGCGCGGGCGCGCCCCTGTCGCCAGAAGCCTTCACTGACTTGCCACTCAAGCGCGGGCGCAACTCGATCGCGGTGGAAGTGCGCGGCGACGGTTTCCTGCTGGCGCAGGGAGAGGTTTGCCCGGCCAGCGGAGAGTGCGTTGCGATCCATACCGGGCGCGACTGGCGGGTGCGGGCCCCTGGCGAGGAGCCGCGCGAGGCCTACGAATACGCCTTGCCGCCCTTCGGCAAGTGGGGCGAGCCCGCGATGCCGGGGGCGAGCGCCGCCCTGCCGCGAGCGGTCTGGTATCGCGTCGCGATCCCGCCCGGCGCCCGCAGCCTGGAGCCGCCCGAGGCGAAAGGCGACTGGGAAGTTTTCATAAACGGCCGGGCGCTTCGCCGTGCGGGCTCCGGCCCGATGCCGCTTCCAGCGGGTCGCGAATTGCGCCTGCGCGTCCGCTTGAAGGATCCCACCGACGGTTTGCTGGCGCCGCTGGTCTTCCACACCGGTCCTGCCCCAGGGAGCCTCGGCGACTGGTCCCGGATCGGCTTGGATTGGTATTCCGGGCGCATGATCTACCGCGCGCGCTTCCGGGTGCCGCATGAGTTTCGCGGCGCGCGGCTCGTGCTCGATCTGGGTGATCTGCGGTACACCGGCGAGGTCTGGGTGAACGGCCGCCTGGTGGAGACGTTCGCCTGGCCGCCGTATCGCACCGAGATCACTGAGGCAGTGCGCGAGGGCGAGAACGAACTGGTGGTCGTGGCGGCGAACCTGCTCGCCAATCAGATGCGCTGGAACATCTTCGATTCCGTGATTTCGAACCGCACCAGCCGCTGGTGGCACGACGGCAACATTCTCCGCGAGGCGGACAAGCTCACCTCCGGGTTGCTCGGTCCGGTGCGCGTCGAGGCATGGCGCTGAGCGCTCATCGCGGACGCGCGTGGCGCCAGGAGCGCACGTGCAGCCACAGGTTGACGCCGCAGACTGCGATCGTAGCGCCGATCAGCCACGATACGGGCAAGTCAGGGTAGACGAGTCTTTCGAGATAATGTGCGAGAAACCCCGTGCGGTAGGGTTCGCGCCCGGCGAGCTCCTGGAAGTACTGCTCGGCGAGGGTGAGCGGGCAGGGCCAGGGTCCTATCTGGATGACGAGCGCGTAGGCCAGCGAGGCCAGGTGCAGGCGAGCCGGCCAGCCGCCGCAACGCGCCACGATCGCGCCGCCCAGCGCGACCCAGACGATGAAAGCCAGGTGCGCGGCGAGCGCAGCCAGAGCGAGCATCCCGAATAGCGTGGGGCCCATCCCAGGCGCGATGATAGCATCGTGTCGCGGTCCCTCCGGCTGGCACACGGCTGGCGCCTCGAGGTTTCCGGCGAGGTTCCCAGCTCGCTGATCGCAGAGTACGTCAGGCCGGCGGTGCGTGCGGTGCCGGCTGCGATGGCCGCCCGCACGAGAATCCGGCGCGTTTCCATGGCGCCTGCGCTCGATGACCCGGCCGCAGCCTCGCGCTGGCGGCGCAGCAGCGAGGGCGCCGAAATCTGGCTGGCGGCCGAGGGGGACCCGCACGAGGTGGCCATGGAGCTGCTGCTCTGCGTGGGCCAGATCCTGTGGGAGGAGACCACGGACGAGGAGCGACGCCGCTGGCTCGGGCTGTTACGCGGGGAGATCGAAGCGGGTGTCGAAGGGGAGATTGACGAGATCGCTCTGCAAGCCAAGGCCCGCCTGCTGGCCTCGGCTGCCTCGGCACGGAGCCTGCGCCGCCTTGAGGAATATGCCCGCGCTTCGTTCGCCTCCACCGCGGCCGAGTACGTTCACTGCCTGTGGCACGACGTAACCGTCCGGAGCGGTCCCGAACATCTGCCCGCGCCTTGCCTGCGCGCGCGGTTGGAATTGCTGCGTCGCTGGTTTCCGCCCAACGCGGGATACCGGCTCTTCGCCGCGGAGCCTCAGCGCGGCACTGCCAGCGAAGGCCCCTGCGAGGCCAATCCGGCGTAAGTCTCCTTGACGCGGATGACCTTGTTGCCTTCGAAGGTCACGAACACGATGCGGCCCGGCGCCTGGCCGTAGATCCAATCCTCCAGCTCCCGGCCTTCCACCGTCTCGCGCACCTTGCGCACGGGGCGGCCGAGCGCCAGCAACACCTGGTCACGGTCCATGCCCTCGACGGCACGCTTTTCCTGGATCGCCTGCCGGATCGGCGGGGGGAGCGTCTCCAGGTATTGCTCGGTGGCCGAACGCTGTTCAAAGTCGAGGAGGGGCGCAAGCAGCTTCTTCACCTCGGCGACTTTCACCGGAGGCAGGCGGCGGTTGAAGACCAGCGCGATCGAGGTTCCCCCCGGGGCTGCCGTGTGCTGGCTGCCGCCGAGCGGCACGGTTCTGGTCCCCATGCCTCCGGTGATCTGGATGCGCTCATACCACTTCCGCCCGCCCCGGAAACCGCCGTTGATCTCGAAAACGATGCGGTCGTCGTGGAGGGAAACCTTGGTGATCTGCACCAGGTCGCCGGCGCGGGCTGCGGGCCCGTGCTCGCGCGCAAGCGCCTGCCACTCGTTCTTGTCGTAGGATCCGTTCGAGTCCACCACCAGGGCCTTCTTGGACCGGGGCAGCGCGACCTTGGCCGTGGCGTATTCCGCCGTAAGGCCGCGGATCAATTCGATTCGTTCCTCGGGGGTGAGGGGTCGGGGTTTCTCTTGCGCGGCGAGGATCGTCGCCGCCGCCAGCAGCCACCAGGTCCGCCTCAGCATCTTGCCTCCCCGCGGGCAGCGAGCAGGAACGCCGGTTGGCGCTCGATGGGGAGGCTGCGGAGCACGGGGAACAAGACCAGCAGGATCGCGCTCGTCAGGATGCTACCTTCCAGTCCGTACTCGCCCCCGCTCCACAGCGGCCCGGCCTTCCAGCGCACTGCGTAGCCCGTCAGATTCATTGTAAACCCGCTCAGCGGGATGCCCGCCAGCGGAAGCGCCCAGTTCCAACCGGCGTGCAAGCCGATGGGCAACCAGAGATCGCCGCTGCGCCAGAAGGCGTAGCCGAGCAGCAGACCCCAGCCGAAGGTGTTGGCCAGCCCGAGCGCATTGACGTTCAGGTTGCCGGTGTGCGCCAGCGCGAACAACAGGCTCACGGGCAGGATCGCGCCCCACGGGCCGAGCGTGGCCATCAGGACTTGGAAGCCATAGCCGTGGAAGAGCATTTCTTCGCCGGCGGCGCCGAGGGCCAGCAAGACGACGACGAACAGGACCGATGGCCAGCCGGCGGTCTCGGCCCCGATGGCCTCCCATTCGGCCGCGGGGGATGCCACCGCTCCAGCCACCAGCACGAGCGCCGCGCCCATCCCAGCGACGAGTCCCAGCAGCAAATTGCGCCTGCCGGCCCCGGTCCAGGCGAAGCCCACTTCGACGAGCGGAGCTCCCTCGTAAATCCGCATGAGCACCGCATTGGCGACGGTCGCCGCCAGGAACACGGCGAGCGCGCTCGTCAGCAGCAGGTTGCCCGTCAGCCAGTACAGCGCCGTGCCGCTGAGGTTCAGGCCCGCAAGGCTCAGGACGACGAAAACCGCCAGGCGGATGGCAACCCGCAGCGCCCGTTCGCGCCCACGCATGGGAAGCGACTACTATAGCGAAGCCGCCCGCGGTTGTAGGATGGTGGCGATGCCAGCGAGAAGGATTCTCCAGCTCGGCGACCCGATGCTGCGCGAGGTTTCCCGGCCTGTCGAATCCCCTGCCCAGGTCCGCCTCATCCTGCGAGACCTCCGCGCGACGCTGCACGAGTTCCGGCGGACCCACGGATTCGGCCGCGGCATCAGCGCGGTGCAGATCGGCGAGCCCCTGCGCGTCATCTACCTCGAGTTCGAAGGCAAGCCTTACTCGTTGATCAACCCCGAGTGGGAGTACCTCAGCGAGGAAAAAATCAGGCTCTGGGACGACTGTTTTTCCTTCCCCGACTTGGTCGTCCTTCTCGAGCGCTCGCGCCGGGTGGGGTTGCGCTACACCGACGAGGCCGGCCAGCCGTGCAGGCTCCAGGCCGAGGAGGCGCTGGCCGAGCTCCTCCAGCACGAAATGGATCACCTGGAGGGCATCCTCGCGGTGGATCGCGCGCTCGATCGCACGAGCCTGGCCACCCGCAGCGAGTGGGAACGCCGCTATCGCCACCGCGCTCCCGAGCTCGGACTCTAGCCCGCGCGGACGACGGACCCGTCGGGCCACTGCTGCCGGGGAGCTCGATTCGTGGAGCCCCCGGGGCGTAGCCTGCCTGCCCCGGCGGGCATCGAGCCGCAACGCGGGGGGAGAACGGGCAGAAGAGCCGGTCCGCGTCCCCAGTGCGCCGGGCCATCGTCGAACGATCGCGGCAGGAGCGCCACCCCCGCCCGGAGTATGATTGATCCGTTGATGCAACGCTGATGACCGCAAGAAGTCGGGCCGCCTGGGTGGCGGCCGTGCTCCCCTTGCTCTGGACGTCGGCTCCGGGCGCGGGCCAGCATCTGCCCGAGCCCTTCGATGCGGGTGCAGTCTTCGAACGCACGCTGCACGTAAGCACGAGGGGGTCCGCGAGCGGAGACGGAACGGCCGAGGCTCCTCTCGATTCGATTCAGGCCGCGGTGCGACGAGCCACACCGGGCACGCGCATCCTCGTCCATGCCGGTACCTACAAAGGCCGCACGTCGCTGACGGGACTGCGCGGTGAGCCCGGCAGACCCATCGCCATCGTCGCCGCGGGCGAGGTGGTTCTGGACGCCGCAGGGGCCTCCACGATTCTGGCTGGCAGCGATCTGCGCTACGTGGTCATTGACGGCTTCCTCCTCCGGGGCTCGCGCGAGCACGCGATCAACATTGACGACGGCGGATCCTACGAAACGCCCACGGAACACCTGGTCCTGCGCAATCTCACCATCGCAGGCGCCGGCTCCGGAGGAAATCACGATTGCATCAAGCTTTCGGGGGTGGACCGCTTTTTTGTGCTGGACAGCGAGGTATGGGGATGCGACCGTGGCGAGCTGATTGACATGGTTGGCTGCCACCACGGTTTGATCGCCGGCAACTACTTCCACGAGCCGGTCTCCAACGGCGTGCAGGCCAAGGGAGGAAGCGCCGACATCTTGATTCACGGCAACCTTTTCGCCGACATCCCCGGTCGCGCGGTCAACGCGGGCGGCTCGACGGGACTGGAGTTCTTCCGGCCGCTGGATGCGCCTTACGAAGCGGCGCGAATCAGGGTGATCGGTAACATCTTTTTGAGGACCGGCGCTGCGGCCGGCGCCGCAATCGCCTATGTGGGTTGCGACGGGTGCGTGTTCGCGCACAACACGGTCGTCGAGCCGCGCACCTGGGTGGCGCGGATCCTGCAAGAAAGCGCGGGTCCGCGTTTCGTTCCCTCGCGCAACGGCTTTTTCGTGAACAACATCGTGGTCTTCCGCACGGCGGACCTGCGCACCGTCGTCAATGTGGGGCCCGGCACTGCGCCAGAGACTTTCCTGTTCGGCTGGAATCTATGGTACGCCCTGGACCAAGGCCCGGACTGGCCCGGCCCATCGCTCGGCGGCGGTGTGCCGCCCGAATCTGGATCGGTGCATCAGCGGGACCCTGGCTTTGCCGACTTCGAGGGAGGCGATTTCCACATCCCGCTGAGCAGTCCGGCACGGGGCGCCGGGCGGAGCGGGATCGTGGAACCCCTGCCCGATTATGACGGGCGGTGCTGGTCCGATCCCCCCGCCGTGGGCGCGTTCGAAGCGGGGCTGCCGCGCAAGCGGTGGGTGCCCTTGCGCCGCAAGGCAAGCGAAACGGGTCGGAACTGGGCCCCGCAAGCCGTCTGGGGCCGACCGCGCGGGAAAATCACCGAGCCCTGAGACGCGCGGCGGCGCACGCACCTCGACGCGGAGAATAAAA
>JANXAE010000030.1 GCA_025062235.1 Bryobacteraceae bacterium | reverse complement strand
ACCAGACCCCTCGGAACGAGGGCCGGCTCACGCTGAATCCCCTGGCTCATGTGGATTGGTTGGGAACGGTGATCTTGCCGGCGCTCACCTCGTTGACCGGCTACGGGTTCCTCGGCTGGGGCCGCCCTGTCAACGTGAATCCTGGCGTGTTGCGCGGAGGCTGGAGCGGTCTGGCTGTGGTGGCATTGGCTGGGCCGCTCACCAACGTGGGTCTGGCTTTCCTGCTCGGCGCCGCCCACGCCCTGCTCGGCGACAGCCATCCCTTCGCCGCCGGACTCGCCATCCGGGCGATGTTCCTGAGCCTGTACCTTGCCCTCTTCAACCTGCTTCCGGTCCCGCCGCTCGACGGATCCAAGCTGCTGCTCGCGCTGCGCCTGCCCCCAGCGGCCTACATCCACATGGCGCGCTACGGATTGCTGGTGCTGATCCTGGCTATGTCCTTGGGGAACTTAGGCGAGTGGCTGGCCTCGGGAACGCGGCAAGGCGCGAGGCTGATCCTGGCTCTGTTCGTTTGAGCCTTACTCGGGGGCCGGAAGCGTCAGAGAGGCCTTGGCCAAGGCTCGGCGGACCAGCTCGAAGGCCTCCTGCTCGCTCATGCCACGCGAAATCGCGATCTCGGAAACCAGCATCTGGCGAGCACGCTCGAGCATGCGCTTTTCGCGGAACGAAAGCGGCTTTTGCAGTTGCAACAGCAGCAGGCTCTTCAGAACCTCCGCGATCTGTAGCAACCCGCCAAGCCGCATCTTTTCGCAATTCTCCTTGAAGCGGTGCTTCCAGTCGCCACGGGACTTGCAAGAACCCGAGGAAAGAAAGGCCAGAACCCGCTCCAACTCGCCATTGCGGCATAGCCGGCGGAGCCCCACCTCGTCCGCATGGGAAAAGGGAACCATAATGGTCATGTGATTGCAGACGAGCCGGAGCAGGTAAAACTTCTCCGGGCGGTTGCCGAAGTAGCGGACGCTGATGTTTTCTATAATTCCGATTCCTTGGTTCGGGTAAACGACCTTCTCACCAACCTGGAAGGTGGGCATGCCCTGACCCCTTACGCAACATCCTTTGTCTTCCCGCGCAACAGCCGAAGCCAAGTTAGAACCGCATCGTAACCGGAAACGGCTGCGAAGTCAACAGAAAACCTCTACGTCCGAGCCTGCTGCCGACGTGCTCCCGCGGCGATCGAAATCCTCTGCGATCCCCGGGTTCGGGGCGCTTGGGCGGACGAGCCTGCCTGAGCATCCCCGCGGTACGTTTGCCCCAAAACGGCCACCCGGCGCCCGGAAAGGACCAACCGGGCGCCCCGGCACAAGCGACATTCGACTGAAAACAAAAGACCTAGTTATGGAGACCCGCCTGCTGTCCTCCCATACGGGTCCGGATGCCGTTCTTCGCTGTCGTCCTGTCGTTAATCCTCACGGCCAGCTCCTGGGTCTGCCACGCGCAAACGCAGGCCACCACGACCCTCGAGCAACTCATCGCCGAGGCGCTGGAGCGCAACCCCGAGATCCAAGCAGCCATGCACCGCTACCAAGCGCTGCGAAGCAAGGCGTCGCAAGAAGCCGCCCTGCCGGAACCAACGCTCTCGATCGGATACACCAGCGTAGGGCGGCCCTATCCTTTCGCGGGCCTCGGCCATCAGCCCATGGCCAATGCCGGCGTGATGTACACGCAGGAGTTCCCGGCCCCGGGCAAGCGGCGGTTGCGGGCCGCCGGCGCTCTGGAGCAAGCCAGGGCCGGTTTGCGCGCGCTCGAGCAGGTTCGACTCGAGGTGGTTTCACGTCTGAAGCAAGCCTATTACCGACTGGCCTACTCGGTGCATGCGGAAGAGAACCTTCGCGAGCGCGCCGAGCTGCTCGAAGCCTTCCTGAAGGTCGCCGAGGCGCGTTATGCAGCGGGCCTCGCGTCCCAGCAAGACGTGCTGCGCGCCCAGCTCGAACTCGCCAACCTCGGCGCCGAACGAGATCGGCTGACCGGACAGGCGAAGTTGCTCGAAGCCCAAATCAGGCGCCTGCTCGCTCGTCCCGCGCACACCCCGCTGGGACGCCCGGCAAAGCTGGTTTCGCCAGGGGAACTGCCTCCCCTTGCGCAGTTCCTGGAGGCGGCCGCGCAAGGCTCACCTGCGCTGGCCGAGCGCGAAAGCAGGATCGCGGGCGCCGAGATCGCGCTGAATCTGGCGCGACGGGACGCCTGGCCAGACCTCGCCCTGAGCGGCGGCTACTTCAGCATGGGCGCCATGGGTTCGATGTACATGGTCCGCCTGGACCTGAAGCTGCCGCTCTTCTACGCCCGCAAGCAACGTGCCGCGGTCGCGGGGTTTCTCGATGAACTCGAAGCGCAGAGGCGCGAGCTCGAGAGCGCGGCGTTGGATCTGCGCTACCGCATCGAGGAGGAGTACACTGCGGCGAGCGTCGCCGCCCGACTGGCACGGCTTTACGCCACGACGTTGGTGCCGCAAGCGCAGCTGGCGCTGGAAGCCTCGCTGGCTTCTTATCAGAGCGGAGCTGGGGACCTGGCCGGCGTGCTCAGCGATTTCGAGAAGCTCCTCCGTTACGAGCTTGGCCGCCTCGAGGAAATTGCCAACTACCATACCTCCGTCAGTCGCCTCGAGGAACTGACGGGAAAGGCGGTGCTCCCGTGACTGGGCGCATCCTGTTGCTGGTGGTCGCCTTGGTTGCCGGCTTCTCAGCCGGATACCTGTTCCAGGGCAAGCGCGGCGCCACGTACCAGACCGACGCACGCGGTCGCAAGATTCTCTACTGGGTGGACCCGATGCATCCCGCCTACAAATCGGACCGGCCCGGGATCGCGCCCGACTGTGGCATGAAGCTCGAGCCGGTTTACGCGGAGCCCGAGCAGACCGCCAAGCCGAAGGCACGCGTGCTTTACTGGCGGGATCCGCAACAGCCCGACTACCGCTCCGACAAGCCTGGTTTGAACCCGGAGACCGGCAACGAACTGGAACCGGTCTACGAGGGCCAGCCGCCTGGACTGTTCAGCTTGCCGGCCGAGAAACGACAACTGATCGGCGTGCGCTACGAGGAAGCTCGCGTACAGGCACTGGTGCAACGCATCCGTGCGCCGGCACGGGTGGCCTATGACGAGACCAGGCTGGTGACGGTGCATGCCAGGATCAGCGGCTGGATCCGGAACGTCTACGCGGACTTCGTCGGTCGCCACGTCCCTCGAGGCGAGCCACTGTTGACGGTTTACAGCCCCGAGCTGCTCGCGACGCAGCAGGAGTTGCTGCTGGCCGCGCGCGCCCGGCGCCTGCTCGAAGCCGCGCCCGACGCCGTCCGGGAGCACAGCGAGAGGTTGCTCGAGGCTGCGCGGCAACGTCTCCGGCGGTGGGAGGTCTCCGAGCAGCAGATCGAGCAAGTCCTGCGTTCGGGTCAGCCCCTGAGCGAGATCACCCTGTACGCGCCGGCCGACGGCTTCGTTCTGCGGCGCAACGCCTATGCCGGCATGCGGGTCGTCCCGGAAACGGAGCTCTACGCCCTGGCCGACCTGCGACGCGTCTGGATCCTGGCCGAAGTCTTCGAGGCCGACGCGCCCCTGGTCCACGCAGGCCAAAGCGCGGTGGTTCGACCCGCCTACGGAGCTTCCGGCGTCTTCGCTGCGCGCGTCAGCTACATCCAGCCGGAGCTCGACCCGGTCACACGCACGCTCAGGGTGCGCCTGGAGGCGGACAACCCGGATCTGCGCCTGAAGCCGGAGATGTTCGCAGAGGTGGAGCTGGTCAGGCAGTTGCCTCCGCAATTGACGGTCCCCGCAGACGCCGTGCTCGACACGGGCGAGCGGCAAGTGGTGTTCGTGGACAGAGGCGACGGCCATGTGGAACGGCGCGTTGTGGAAATCGGGGAGCGCGCGGAGGACCGCATCGTGATCCGCCGCGGCCTTCGCCCTGGCGAAAGAATCGCCGTCTCGGGCGTCTTCCTGCTCGACTCCGAGAGCCAATTGAAACTGGGCGCCTCCGGCCAGGGACCGTCCGCCGCGGACCATGGCGCACACCGGCATGATTGAGCGCATCATCGAGTTCTCGGGCCGGAACCGCTGGATCGTGCTCACGCTCGTAGCAGGGGCGATACTGGCCGGCCTGGCCGCGCTGGAGCGCACGCCGCTCGATGCCCTGCCCGATTTGAGCGACACGCAAGTCATCATCCACTCGCGCTGGGACCGCAGCCCGGACATCGTCGAGGACCAGGTCACCTACCCCATCGTCGCGGCCATGCTGGGTGCGCCACGCGTGAAAGCCGTGCGGGGACTGTCCGACTTCGGCTCATCGTTCGTCTACGTGGTCTTCGAGGACGGGACGGATCTTTACTGGGCTCGTTCGCGCACGCTCGAGTATCTCTCGGCGGTGCTGCCCAGACTGCCGGCAGGCGTGCGCACCGAGCTGGGCCCGGACGCGACGGGCCTGGGATGGGTGTTCCAGTACGTTCTGGTGGATCCTTCGGGGCGTCACAGCCTGGAACAAATCCGCTCGCTTCAGGACTGGTACTTGCGATACCACCTGACCGCGCTGCCGGGCGTAGCCGAGGTCGCCAGCGTGGGAGGCTTCGTCCGCCAGTATCAGATTCAACTCGATCCGGATCGCCTGCGCGCCTACGGAATCCCGCTCGATCGCGTGCTCGAAGCCGTGCGCGCGGGCAACGAGGAAACGGGCGGACGCCTTCTGGAGCTGAGCGGCGCCGAGTACATGATCCGGGGACGCGGCTACTTCGGTTCGAAGCAGGACATCGCCGCCTTGGTAGTGGCGCGGAACACGGCGGGCGTGCCTGTGCGCATTGCGGATGTGGGCGTGGTCACCCTGGGCCCGGACTTGCGGCGGGGCGTGACGGACTGGAACGGCCAAGGAGACGCGGTCTCCGGCATCGTGGTGATGCGCCAGGGCGAGAACGCGCTCCGAGTGATCGAGCGGGTCAAGCGCAAGCTGGCTGAGCTCGAACCCGGACTCCCGGAGGGCGTCAAGATCGTCCCCGTCTATGACCGCTCGGATCTCATCCTGCGCTCCATCGCAACCCTGAAGAACACGCTCATCGAGGAACTGGCCATCGTCTCGCTCGTGATCCTGATCTTCCTCTGGCACGTTCCCAGCGCGCTGATTCCCATCCTGACCATTCCCGCGGCGGTGATCATTTCCTTCATTCCGATGCAGCTCGGCGGGGTGACCGCCAACATCATGTCGCTGGGCGGCATCGCCATCGCCATCGGCGCCATGGTGGACGCGGCGATCGTGGTGGTCGAGCAGACGCACAAGAAACTCGAGCAGTGGGAGCAATCCGGCCGCCGCGGCGAGTTCCGGGAGGTGGTCATCGCCGCGGTGAAGGAGGTCGGCGGGACCAGCTTTTTCGCCCTGCTCGTGATCGCCGTGTCCTTCCTGCCCGTGCTCACGCTGGAGGAACAGGAGGGACGGCTTTTCAGGCCGCTCGCTTACACGAAGAATCTCTCGATGATCGTGGCCGCGGTCCTCGCCATCACGCTGGACCCCGCGCTGCGGCTGATGTTCACGCACGCCCGCGTCTTTCGGTTCCGCCCGCTCTGGCTAGCCCGCGTGGCCACCGCAGTGCTCGCCGGCCGCATCCACTCCGAGGAGAAGCATCCCCTCAGCCGCCTGCTCATCCGCCTCTACGAGCCGGTCTGCGCGTGGGCGCTGCGTTGGAAGTGGTTCGTGATCACCGGTGCGCTGGTGACGGTGCTGCTCACCATCCCGGTCTTCCGGCGGCTCGGCTCGGAATTCATGCCGCCGCTGGACGAGGGCACGCTGTTTTACATGCCGAGCACGCTGCCGGGCATTTCGATCGCCGAAGCCGAGCGCCTCTTGCAACTGCAAGACCGCATCATCATGAGCTTCCCCGAAGTGGAAGCGGTGCTGGGCAAGGCGGGGCGGGCGGAGACCTCGACCGATCCCGCGCCGCTCTCGATGATGGAGACCGTCATCGTCCTCAAGCCCAAGGATCAGTGGCGCAAGCGGAGCACCTGGTACACGTCGTGGGCGCCGGAGTGGTCCAAGCCCCTGCTGCGGCGCATCACGCCGGACCATATTCCCATCGAGCAGCTCATCGAAGAACTCGATCAGGCCCTGAAGCTTCCGGGCGTGAGCAACGCCTGGACGATGCCCATCAAAGCGCGCATCGACATGCTCACCACAGGCATCCGGACTCCGGTGGGCGTGAAGATTTCCGGGGCCAGCTTGCAAGAGATCCAACGCATCGGACAGCAGCTCGAGCAGATCCTGGCCGGGCTTCCGGGTACGCGGAGCGTGTTTGCCGAACGCACCGGAGGCGGCTATTTCCTCGACATCGTCTGGCGGCGCGAGCTTTTGGCGCGCTACGGGCTCACCGTCGAGCAGGCCCAGAAAGCAGTGGTTTCCGCCATCGGCGGCGAGAACCTCACGGTGACGGTGGAAGGGCGCGCGCGGTACCCGGTTCAGGTTCGCTACCAGCGGGATTTCCGCAGCGATCCCGAGCGCCTGCGCAATGTGCTGGTTCCGGCAGGCGGGGGCGCCCTGCAAGTGCCCCTGGGACAGCTCGCCGACATCCGGATCGCCAGCGGCCCATCCATGTTGCGCAACGAGAACGGGATGCTCGCGGGCTACGTGTACGTGGACGTTTCCGCCCCCGACCTGGGCGGTTGGGTCGAACAAGCCAGGCGGGCCGTCCGCGAGAAGCTACCGCTGCCGCCCGGCTATGCGCTCGAGTGGAGCGGCCAGTACGAAGCCATGGCCCGGGTGCGAGAGCGGCTCAAGCTGGTGTTGCCGCTGACCCTGTTCCTGGTGTTCGTGCTGCTTTACGCCAACACGCGCTCGCTGACCAAGACCGCGATCGTCCTGCTGGCCGTGCCCTTCTCGGCGGTGGGAGCCGTCTGGTTGCTCTACGCGCTGGGCTACAACCTCTCGACGGCCACCTGGGTAGGCCTCATCGCACTGCTCGGGGTGGATGCGGAGACCGGCGTGTTCATGCTGCTCTATCTGGATCTGGCCTACGAAGAGGCGCGCCGCGCTGGCCGCCTGCGCAGCCTGGGCGAGTTGCGGAGCGCGATCCTGCATGGCGCCGTCAAGCGGATCCGACCCAAGTTCATGACCGTCGCCACCATGCTGCTTGGGCTGGCGCCCATCATGTGGTCCACCGGCGCCGGATCCGACGTCATGAAGCGCATCGCAGCCCCCATGATCGGGGGAATCGTGACGTCGTTCGTGCTCGAGCTGGTCGTCTATCCGGCGATCTACGAGGTCTGGAAATGGCACTTCGAGTTGAAACGCTCGCGCTGGCGTCCTTGAGCTGCTGGCTTGCCGCCGGCGAACTGCGCTACGAGGTCCGTCACGACCATTTCCCGGGCAGCGGCCGGGGCACGCTCAGCATCTCTGTAGACGGGGTGCGATATCGCGAACACGGCAAGCCCGCCCATAGCCGGGACTGGAGCTGGGACGACGTGCAGCAGCTCTTGGTGGCGGAGCGCACCCTGCGCTTGCTGACTTACGAGGACAGCAGGTGGCGCCTGGGACGGGACCGCAGCCACCGCTATGAGCTGGCGGGTGCGGGTTCATTCGAAGCGGTCTGGACTCTGCTCAAGGACCGGCTCGACCAACGCCTGGTGGCGGCCCTGGCCCGCCCGGAAGGCGAGCTTTGGTGGAGCATGCCCGCCAAACGCCTCCGGCGGCTTGGCGGCGATCATGGCGAGCTGCTGGTGACCGAGGCCGGCGTGGTTTTCCGCAGCCGGTCAGCCGAAGCCTCGCGCACCTGGCGCTGGAAGGATCTGGACAGCGTCAGCCGCACAGGGCCCTTCCAGCTCATTTTCGCTACCTACGAGCGCGCACTCGCCGATTATGGCGGGCTGAAGAGTTTCGCCTTCCAGTTGAAGCGGCCCCTGGGCGAAGAAGACTTCCGGCGACTGTGGCTGCGCGTGAATCGTCGCCACGGCCTTCAAACGTACCTTACGACCATGGAAAGGAGCACGGAGCCATGATGCGAGCGATGTTGACCCTGGCCGCGCTGGCGCTGTCTTGCGCGGCCCAGCAGACCCGGGTTTTCACAGGCGTGATCACCTGCACGATGTGCAAGAACGATCACCGCAAGATGGGGATTTCACCGGACGATCTTTGCGTGCGCGAATGCATCAAACACGGCGCCAAGTACGCCCTCTTTGATGGCAGGAACCTCTACCGGCTGAGCGACCAGCAGACCCCGGAAAAGTTCGCGGCGCAGCGCGTTCGCGTCACCGGCGTGCTATACGCGAAGACGGGCATCATCAAGGTGGAGCGCATCGAGCCTGCCGGGCCTTCCAAGCCCGGCGCGAAGTCCTCAGGCTCCCCTCGGCAGCCCGAAGGCACCGGGCACAAGCACTGAAGGGATAACCACTGAAGGGATAATGAGAGCGGGAGGTTCGTGAACGCCGAATCGCGTGTGCGCCTGCGGGCGGCCCTGGTGTTCATCGGCATTGCCGGCACCAGCGCCGGGCACTACCTGACTCCGCCCGAGCACCTGCTCTGGCACAACGTCTTCCAGCGCCTCTACTACCTGCCCATTGTGTACGCCGCCATCCAGTTCGGCACCCCGGGCGGGCTCATCGCGGCAGCAGTCTCGGCGGTCTCCTATATCCCGCACATCGTGTTTACCTGGCGCGGCTGGCAGCACTATTCCGCGCACCAGTACGCCGAAATCGTACTGTTCTTCCTCGTCGCGGCAGTGACCGGCGTGCTGGCCGAGCGCAGCCGCCGACGCGAGCGCGAACTGCGGCGCGTCTACCAGGAGCTGGAGAACAGCGTCGAGCAACTCCGCCGGGCCGACCGTTTCTCGGCCATCGGGCAGCTTTCAGCGGCGCTGGCGCACGAGATCCGCAACCCCTTGGCGGCCATCGAGGGAGCGGCAGGAATCCTGGCCCAGCCGGCGACGCCGCCGGAAATGCGCGAGGAGTTTCTCGCCATCGTGCGCAAGGAATGCCAGCGATTGAACCGCCTGCTGGGTCAGTTGCTGGACTTCGCCAGGCCAAGGCCGCCCGAGCGGCGGCCGGTCGAGATCGGACAGATCCTCGAGAACGTGGTGGGATTGAGCCGCCATTCCGCCGAGAAGAACGGGGTGCGTCTCCGCACGGCCGTGGCACCCGGGCTGCCCCCCCTGGTCGCTGACGCCGAACAACTCACGCAGGTGGTGCTGAACCTGGCCATCAACGCCGTGCAGGCGATGCCTCAGGGCGGCGAATTGCTGCTCTCTGCGAGCCGGCACGACGGGGGCGTGATCATCCAGGTGCGCGACCAGGGCGAAGGCGTCCCGCCGGAGCACATGGACAAGATCTTCGATCCTTTCTTCACCACCAAAGCCGACGGCACGGGACTGGGGCTGGCTGTCGCCCAGCAGATCGTGACGCAGCACGGCGGAAGGATCGAGGCACGGCGCAACGCCGACCGCGGCATGACCTTCGCGATCTGGCTACCGCTGGAGTCCCGCTGATGCGTCCGCGCATTCTGCTCGTCGAGGACGACGAAAGCCTCCGCCGGGTCACGCAGGTGCAACTCGAGCAATCGGGTTACGAAGTCACGACCGCTTCCGACGCTCGCGAGGCGCTCGCCCTGCTCGAGAAGTGTCCCCAGGACCTGGTCGTCACCGACCTGCGGATGCCCGGCATGAGCGGCATGGATCTGCTGCGCCGGATCAAGGCCGATTACCCGGAGATCGTGGTCCTCGTGGTCACCGCTTTCGGGACGATCGAGTCCGCCGTGGAGGCGATGAAACTGGGCGCTTACGACTACATCACCAAGCCCGTGCATGCCGATGCGCTACGTCTGGTGGTCGCCCGCGCGCTGGAGCACTTGCGCCTCCGCCGCGAGGTCGAGCACCTGCGGCGCAGCCTCGATCGCAAGTACGGTTTCGAGAACATCCTCGGGCGCTCGCCTGCGCTGCTGGAGACCCTCGAGGCCGCCGCCCGCGTGGCGCCGACCGACGCCACCGTGCTGATCCGCGGGGAGACGGGCACGGGCAAGGAGCTTCTGGCCAAGGCCATCCACTTCAACAGCGCGCGCCGGGAGGGTCCCTTCGTGACCATCAACTGCGGCGCGATCCCGCCCGAGCTGCTCGAATCGGAGCTTTTCGGGCACGTCAAAGGCGCATTCACAGGCGCCGTAGCCCACAAGAAGGGCCGCATCGAGCTGGCCGACGGCGGCACCCTCTTCCTCGACGAGATTGGCGAGTTGCCACTGCCCTTGCAGGTCAAGCTGCTGCGCCTCATCCAAGAACGGGAGATCGAGAAACTGGGCGCGCCAGGCGTGCTGCGCGTCAACGTTCGCATCATCGCCGCGACGCATCGCAACCTGGAGGCGATGGTGGAGGATGGCGCCTTTCGCGAAGACCTTTACTACCGGCTGGCCGTGATCCCGCTCCACCTGCCGCCCCTGCGGGAACGGGCCGAAGACATCCCGGAGCTCGTCGCCCATTTCTTCGAGGCGAGCAAGCGACGATACGGCCGTCCCCGGTTGGTTCTGCCGCAGGCTTTGCTGCCCTACTTCAGCGCCTGGCGCTGGCCGGGTAACGTCCGCGAGCTCGAAAACGTCATCGAGCGCGTCGTCCTGCTCGCCCGGGGCGACGAAGTGACGCTTCACGACTTGCCCGACTTCCTGCGTCGGGAACGCGAGCCGCTCGACGCCATTCACCTCGAGCTCCCGCCCGAAGGCATCAGCCTGGAAGCGGTCGAGCGCGAACTGATCCGGCGCGCACTGGAGAAATTCGACGGAAACCAATCCCAGGCAGCCCGGTACCTCGACATCAGCCGCAAGACCCTCATTTACCGCATGGAGAAGTACGGATTGAAGCCCCGCCCGGGCAGGGAGCCGGCAGCCGAGCCCGAGCCGGATTGAAGATGCGTACCCCGCTTCCCGCCCGCGCGATCCCGCAGGAGAACCCGGCGGACGCACCATGCCGTTGCGCGGATGCGGCCAGCACCATGCCCGTTTCGGCTGCGCTGCATTCGCAGCCATCGCCTACAGCCTGCGTTGGATCGGCGTGAGCGCCTCCAGGGAACGGCGCGTCCGGTCGGAGACGCACTCGGGGAGCACCTGCCAGCCGCAAGGCTCGGGAGCCGTGCCTTCCTTACGCTTGGGCTCGAGTGCACGCATGCGAGCCAAGGCCCGACGAGCGCCGCTTCGTCCGGGACCGTTGAAAGCCGGCAGGCCGTGAACAGCAGGGCTCCGTTGGGGGCGGCTCGCGCCACGGGAAACGCCCACGGTTTCCCGATCTGCTCAGCGTGGCGAGCGGACAAGGCGGGCAACACCGGCGTGGCGACGCCCGCAGGCCGGGCAGGATGCTCCGGGCCTGCTGGACGCAGCGGTCGGGAACGGCAGCGGTCGGGAACGCGATCTCTTGCGTGGCGGGTACCCTCCTCGCGGGCTTGCTGCCCAGGACCGAGCCCTCGCCGGTGGACGTGCAGGGCGCGCGGCGGCGGCACGACTGAAACTGGGAGGACGGAAGCTCGACGCCCCTCCGACGAGCCGAGTCGAATCGTTCGCTAGCCGTCCTGGCAAGACCGCTGCGCGATGCTCCACAGACGAGGGGAATCGCAGCTTCCCGCGCCTTTCGGGTTCGAGCCGAAGCCATGGGATGCGGCTTTGTTCCCCCGGTTCGTCTCGATCGAGGGCTGGCCGGGTTCGTATGTTCTCTGGTCCGCACGTCGCACTCGACCTTCGCCGGCGGCGAATTGCGCGCGATCGGCGTGCCTTGCATGCCCTCGCCGGGGGCCGCAGAGCCTGTGATGCGATACAGCTCCGGGGATGCGCGCATTCGCGGTTTCGGGCCGTGCGAGGAAACAGCCTTGCGGAGAGGCCGTTCGAGCGGCGAGAGTTGACGGAACGCTGCAACGCCCGTTACAGTAAAAAGTGAACCGTTGCTCGGTCCCCATCGTCTAGCACGGCCTAGGACACCGCTCTTTCAAGGCGGCAACGCGGGTTCGAATCCCGCTGGGGACACCAAGGATCCCCGCCGACTAAACTCGCAAGCTGCGTGCGTGGAGGCATAGTGATCCCCGTCCTCATGGTGGCTTCCGAGGCCGCTCCGTTGGCCAAAGTGGGAGGGTTGGCGGACGTTGTCGGGGCTCTTTCCGCTGCGCTCCGGGAGCTGGGGCACGAGGTGGCCGTGGTCATGCCTCGGTATCGCGGCATTGCGCTCGACGGGGCCCAGCGGGTCTACGGCAACCTGGATCTCTGGTTCGGGCCGGCATGCTACCGCGTCAACGTGTACCTGCGCGAGGAACGTGCGCGGTATCTGCTGGTGGACTGCCCCGAGCTGTACGACCGTCCCGGGATCTACGGTCCCCCGGGCCGGGATTACGAGGACAATCACGTCCGTTATGCGGTCCTGGCCCGTGCCGCGTTCGCGCTGGCGCGCCACGTCTTCCGTCCGCGCATCTTCCATTGCCACGACTGGCAGGCCTCTCTCGTGCCTATCTACCTGCGCACCATCTTGCGTTACGAACCTACTTTCATCGCGGCACGTACCGTCTTGACGATCCACAATCTCGGTTACCAGGGCATTTACCCGCCATCGGCGCTTCCCGAAATGGGGCTGAACGAGCAGGCAGCCAGCGAGGCGGGCATGGAGTTCTTCGGCCGCTACAACTTGCTGAAGGGAGCGATCTCCTCGAGCGACCGCATCACGGTGGTCAGCCCTACCTACGCACGCGAGATCCAGACGCCCGAACTTGGCTTCGGGCTCGATGACCTGCTGCGGCAGCGCAGCCACGCGATCACGGGAATTCTCAACGGAGCGGATTATTCGGAGTGGAACCCGGAAACCGATCCCTACATCGCCGCCCATTACTCTCGGGACGACCTGAGCGGTAAGGCGGCATGCAAGCGGGACCTTCTGGACGAGTTCGGCTTGCCGGCCCAGCCCGAGCGACCGCTGATCGGCATGGTTTCGCGGTTGGATTCCCAGAAGGGTTTCGATCTGTTGCGCGAGGCGGCGGGCGAGTTGATCGCGGAAGACCTGACCCTCGTTGTGCTGGGCACAGGCAACCAGGAATACGAGGGCTTCCTGCGGGAGCTGGTCGCCGCGCGCCCGGACCGCGTCGGCTTGCGCATCGGCTTCGACATCCGCCTGGCCCACAAGATCGTAGCGGGCGCGGACATTTTCCTGATGCCGAGCCGATACGAGCCTTGCGGGCTGAACCAGCTCTACAGCCTGCGCTACGGCACGGTGCCGGTGGTACGCTCGACGGGCGGTCTGGAGGACACCGTGGATGAAAGCACCGGCTTCAAGTTCCGGGAGTACAGCGCCTGGGCCATGATGGAAGCTGTGCGCGCCGCGCTGGCCGCCTGGCGTGACCGGCCTCGCTGGGAAGCCCTGATGCGCGCCGGGATGGCGAAGGACTTCTCCTGGAAAATCTCGGCAGCCCGCTATTCGGAGTTGTTCCGGGAGCTGGCCGCCTGAATCTCCCCGCGCCAATTTTGCATCATGGGCAATGGAGAGTCAAGAAAGTGGCAGCCAACGTAATTCACGTAACGGATTCGACCTTCGACAAGGAAGTCTTGCAGTCGGATCTGCCCGTGCTGGTGGACTTCTGGGCGGAGTGGTGCGGTCCCTGCCGCATGATCGCACCGACCGTCGAAGCGATCGCGGCGGAGTACGCCGGAAGGCTCAAGGTAGCGAAGCTCGATGTGGACGCCAACGGCAGCTCGGCGATGCGGTACCAGATCCGCGGCATCCCTACTCTCCTACTGTTCAAAGATGGGCGGGTCGTGGATATGCGGGTCGGAGCGGTGCCCAAGTCAGAACTGGTCCGCATGATCACCCCGCACCTGCCGCCCGCCAATTGACGCTGCCCTGCTCCGGCTACGGGAGCTCGCGAGCGGAGGCGGGCAGCCCAAGCGACTGGCCGCGCAAGCTTCGGACCGGGTAGCCGCACTGCACGCTAAACGAGCCTCGCGCCACAACGGTGGGCAGCGTCTTGCGAAGCTTGCCAATCCGTACTGCGCACGATCCGGTACCTCAGGCTACTATGTGCAGCCCGCAGCCGGCAGCACTGCATTTGGGCGCTCGGCTGCGGGCGGAGCGGGACAGTGCCCGGCGACCGCCCCTCAGCTTGCGGGGCCACGCTCGATGGGGACTCCGACCAAGTTGCCCCACTCCGTCCAGGAGCCGTCGTAGTTCTTCACCTCCCCGAAGCCCAGCAGGTATCTGAGCACGAACCACGTGTGGCTGGAGCGCTCGCCGATCCGGCAGTAGGTGATCACCGGCTTGGCGCCGTCCACCCCGCGGGCGCCGTAGATCTTGCGGAGTTCCTCGGCGGTCTTGAAAGTGCCGTCTTCGTTGCAAGCCTCTGCCCACGGGATGTTGCGCGCGCCGGGAATGTGCCCTCCGCGCTGGCAGGTCTCCGGAAGTCCCGGTGGCGCGAGGATTTCTCCCGTGAACTCGGCCGGACTCCGGACGTCCACGAGCGTCGCCGAACCGCGCTCCACGGCAGCCCGGACTTCCGGCAGGAACGCGCGCAGGGAAAGATCCGGTTCGGAAGCTTCGTAATCGGACCGCTCCACCTGTGGTGTCTGCAAGGTCAGTTCGCGGCCTTCGGCGATCCATTTCTTTCGGCCTCCGTTCATCAGCCGAACGTCCTTGTGTCCGTAAATCTTTGCCTGCCAGAAGGCCCAGGCCGCGAACCAGTTGTTGTTGTCGCCGTAGAGCACGATGGTCGTGTCGTTGCGAATGCCCGAACGCCGCATCAGTTCTTCGAACTGCTCTTTCGAGAGGATATCCCGCCTGACGACGTCGCACAGGTCTGTCTTCCAAGACCATGCGATCGCGCCGCGGATATGGCCCTGTTCGTAGGCCGAAGTGTCCACGTCCACTTCCACGATGCGCACGTTCGGATCATCGAGGTGCTGTGCAACCCAATCGGTAGAGACCAACGTTTCCGGATGCGCGTAGCCCGACATGGATGACCTCCTCTGAGCGAGAACGAAGCATTAACCCTAATCTACATGTGGAATGACAACAAAGTCAACGCCACGACCGCTATCGCTCGGATTCGGCTCCCGAGCCTTTCCCGCCAGACGGTTCCCGCGAGCCCTACATTTCCGGCCGCCAGTGGATTTCCGGTCTGCGGTGCTCTTGCCAGCGGGAACCGGACAACCTGCGGAGCGCCCTCGGTCTTTTGCAGCCGCGTGCAGGCCTGAGGGCCCGAGGGTCTGCGACAGGGGATGGGATCACCCCATCGAGGCGATCGCCCCTCGGGCGAGAAGCCCGGTCATCCGAACCAACGTACCCGCGCAGCATCTCGGCTGGATACGGTAACGCCTCGGACGCACGGCCCTAGGCTCGGACCGCAACCCGAGAAGTCTTGGGAACGGAACGGCGAGTCCCGGCCTGCCGCCGTCGGGCCAATGCACCTGCCCCGAAGGACCTGCTGCGGTTCCGTCCACGCTTCCGTGCGCCTGGACCAGGCCCGATTGATCCTGTGCGAGGCAGCGCCGTTGGGACGCGGTCGAGCGGGAGGTCTCTCATCGGCAAACTGCGCTCAGCGTGGTTTGGAACGGGGTGACGGACTTGACGTGCCGGCGGATAAGGCTACATAATTGATGGAGATAGTGGATTAATCGGCTCAGCGGATCCTCCCAGCAGCCACCTGTTTTGAGGGGGAGAGGATGGCTGAGGGTGCTGCCTCGGACCACCAGCGCAGTTGGCTCGGGGCTGAATCCGCGTAGGAAATGGGACGGAGGGGATCCGGGTTTGCTGGGTTCCGGGTTTGCGAATCTGCTCGGCGACACCGTTCATCGAAGAGTTCGGGGGCCGGCAGTTACGAATCGCTTTGACATGGCGTACGGAAAGCAGGTGACGATGAGTCGTCCGTCAGCGAAGCTTCGGGTGGGGAACACCCCTCTGCTGCGCCTGTGCCGGGTGGGAGGGGGCCTGAAGGGCATCGAGATTTACGCCAAGGCAGAGTTTCTCAACCCCAGCGGCTCGGTCAAGGATCGTGCGGCGCTAGCCATGATCGAGGACGGTGAGAGACGGGGCCTGTTGACGCCGGACCGCATCCTCCTCGACGCCAGCAGCGGGAACACGGCCATCGCCTACGCCATGTTCGGGGCGGCGCGAGGCTACCGCGTAATGATCTGCATGCCGCGCAACAGTTCGCTCGAACGACAGCGAATTTTGCGGGCACACGGCGCGGAGGTGGTCTTGACCGATCCAGCGGAAGGTTCCGACGGCGCGATCCGCGAATGCCGGCGGATTTTCCAGTCGGATCCGGAGCGGTACTTCTACCCGGACCAATACAACAACCCAGCGAACTGGAGAGCTCACTTTCGGACGACTGGGTTGGAGATCGTTCGCCAGACCCGCGGCAGGGTCACCCACTTCGTGGCCGTTCTGGGAACGACGGGATCGTTCGTCGGCGTGAGCCGGCGACTCCGCCAGGAGGTTCCGGGAGTGGAGTGCTGGGCGGTTCAGCCCGACTCGCCTTTCCATGGCATCGAGGGCGCAAAGCATCTGGCTTCGGCCATCGTGCCGGGCATCTGGGACCCCAGCCTGGCCAACGGCACGCTGTGGGTCGAGACCGAGCAGGCCTACGAGATGACGCGAAGGCTGGCGCGCGAAGAGGGGCTGCTGGTGGGGATTTCCTCGGGGGCCAACGTTGCCGCAGCCCTGGAACTCGGGCGCAGGCTCCAGGCCGAGGGCCGCAGTGCGGTAATCGTCACGCTGCTGTGCGATGACGGGCAACGGTATTTGAGCGAGAGGCTCTGGGATGCTGCGAGTTGAGCTGGAAGCCTGGCGCGAGATCCTCAGCCACGCTTGCCGCAGCTATCCAGACGAGGCCTGCGGCGCACTGTTGGGTCTTCGCGAGCAGGAGGAAAGGCGGGTTTACGAGGCTGTCGCGCTGTCGAACGTATGGCCCGGTTCCAAGCGCAACCGGTACCGGGTGGATCCCTTGGAATTGCTGCGGGCCGAGCGTCATGCGCGGCAGCGTGGCTGGGATGTGCTCGGCATCTATCATTCCCACCCGGACGCAGCGCCCTACTTTTCCCGCACCGATCTCGAGCAGGCCTGTCCGTGGTACTGCTACCTGGTCGTTTCGGTTCGGGACGGCGCCTTCGCCGCGGCCCGATGCTGGCAACCGAACGACGAGCTGACCTCGGTCATCGAGCAGGCCATCTGCCTCCCCTTTGGCGACGAGCAGGAGGAAACATGCCAAGAATACTGATTCCGAGCGCCCTCAGGCAGTACGTGGACCGCCAGGACGTGGTGGAGGTTTCCGGCGCCACCGTCGGCGAGCTGCTCGAAGCGCTGGCGACGCGGTATCCCGAGCTGCGGCGCCACTTGTTCACTGCCGAGGGCAAGTTGCGCAGTTTCGTCAACGTGTATATCAACGAGGAGGACATCCGTTACCTCCAACGCGAAGCCACGCCGGTCGGCGAGGCCGACACGATCTCGATCGTGCCCAGCGTGGCCGGTGGCAACGCTACGGTTGCGGCCACACCCCCTAGCCTGAGCCGCGAGGAAATTCTCCGCTACAGCCGTCATCTGATCATGCCGGAGGTAGCCCTGGAGGGCCAGCTCAAGCTCAGGCAGGCGAGCGTGCTCCTGGTAGGAGCAGGCGGGCTGGGATCGCCCCTGGCCTTGTATCTTGCGGCTGCGGGGGTAGGGCGCATCGGGCTGGTGGACCCGGATGCGGTGGATTTGACCAACTTGCAGCGCCAAATCCTCTATGGCACTCCGGACGTGGGTCGCAAGAAGCTGGAGGCTGCGGCGGAGCGCCTCCAGGCGCTGAACCCAGGCGTGCGGCTGGAACGTTACGAAACGGCGCTCACCAGCGAGAATGCCCTCGAGATCCTGCGCGACTACGACATCGTAGTGGACGGTACGGACAACTTCCCCACGCGGTACTTGGTCAACGACGCTTGCGTGCTGCTGGGCAAACCCAATGTCTACGGCTCCATCTTCCGTTTCGAGGGGCAGGCAACGGTCTTCGCCATGCCGGGCGGTCCGTGCTACCGGTGTCTGTACCCAGAGCCGCCTCCGCCCGGCTTGGTCCCCAGCTGCGCAGAGGGCGGCGTGCTCGGCATCCTGCCCGGGTTGATCGGTGTCATCCAGGCGACGGAAACGATCAAGCTGATCTTGGGCGCCGGGCGTCCGCTGGTAGGGCGCCTGCTTCTCTATGACGCGTTGAACATGACTTTTCGCGAGCTGAAGATCCGCCGCAATCCGGAGTGTCCCGTCTGTGGGGACCGTCCCAGCATTCGAGAACTGGTAGATTACTACGAGCTCTGCGGCGCGCCCCGTCATTCCGAGCAGCAGGGCGCTTCGCAATGGGACATCGAGCCGCGTCAACTCAAGCAACTGCTGGAGAGCCGCGAAAGGATCGTGGTGGTGGACGTGCGCGAGCCGCACGAATACCGGATCTGCCATCTTCCGGGAGCCAAGCTCATCCCGCTCAACGAGCTGCCCCGCCGCCTGCACGAGCTCGATTCCAGCGAGGAAATCGTCGTGCATTGCCGAAGCGGCCAGCGCAGTGCGAAGGCGGTGGAGCTGTTGCGCCAGGCCGGCTTCCGCAAGGTTCGCAACTTGCGGGGAGGGATTCTGGCCTGGAGCGATCAGGTGGACCCTTCCGTGCCGAAGTATTGATCCTCCGCTTTCCGGCCGAAACGTGCCGGGTCCAGGGCAGGAGGTTGAGAGGGCCGACTTCCCGCGAGACACCAGTCCGCGATCAACCTGCCCGTCACCGGCCCCAGGGTCATTCCCGCCATAGCATGGCCGGTGGCCAGGTACAGGCCGGCGATTTCGGCAACGGGCCCGATCGCAGGCAACCCGTCGGGCAAGCACGGCCGCAGGCCGCACCAGCGCGAAATGCTCCGCGTGCCTTCCACTCCCTGGCAGTATTCGGCTGCGGCGCGTGCGAGCTGTCGCCAGCGACCTTCGCGGATCCGCAGGTCCAGTCCGGAAAATTCCAGCGTTCCGGCCAGTCGCACGCGGTCACCCATCGGCGTGACGAACACGAGGCGCTCGGCGAGCAGGAGTGCTTCCGGGATGAAGGGATGGGGCGATCTTTCGTCCACCAGGTCGGAGTGGTAGCCTTTGGCGGGTTGAAGCGGAAGCGAAAATCCCAAGGGCCGCAGCAGGTCCGCGCTCCATGCTCCTGCCGCAACGACCACGGCGTCGGCGCCGATTTCGTCCCCTTGCTCGGTCCGTACGCCGCGAACACGGTCACCGGCAAGCAGCAGCTCGGTCACCTTGGCCACCTGAAACTTTGCACGCGCCGCCCCCGCCCTTTCGGCAAGGCCGGTCACGAACGCGTAGGGATCGAGCGTGGCGGCATCCCGGTGGTGGACGGCGCAAGTCAGACCTCCCCGCAGGCGCGGCGCGCGGCGCAGCATTTCCGCCGGCTCCAGCACTTCCGCGGAGAAACCGTGGCGGCGGGCAAAGGCGACCTGCTGTTCGGCCTCTCTCGCTCCGCTCGATCCGCGCCACACCTCGTAATAGCCGCTCGCGCGGAAGCCGCATTCGATTCCCTCCCCCGCGACCAATTCTCCGTAGAGCCGCAGGCTCTCCCGGGCAAGGGGGGCGAGCGCCCGCATGGCAGCCTCCGCTGTTTGTTCGTGGAATCGCCGCGCAAGCATGAGCAGCCATTTCCACAGCTCGAAATCGAGTCGGGGCGCGACGTAGAGCGGGCTCGAGGGCCGCACGACCGTCTTCAAGAGGGACCACAAGCCACCAGGCTTGACCAGCGGCAGATGGCCCGGTGCGATGACCCCGGCGTTGCCGGAACTGGCGCCCGCCGCGATCCGCTCTCTATCCAGCAGCAGCACATGCGCTCCGCGCTTGGCGAGGAAATAAGCGCAGCAGACGCCGATGACGCCCCCGCCGACTATGACGACACGCGACCCCGCAACCGCCCCTCCGCTCACGCTCATCACTGCTCCCACCCGCTCAGCCGGTTGCGGCCCGGGCGTACGAACAGCGGAGGCCCTCTTCGAACATGGCCAGCACGTTCTCCGGCGGGACGTCGGGCTGGACGTTGTGCACCGCCGCCAGCACCCACCCGCCGCCAGGGCCCAGGATCCCGAACATGCGCCGGACTTCGGCCCGCACCTCCGCGGGCGTTCCGTGCGGCAGCACAAGCTGCGTGTCAAGGCCGCCCCAGAAGGAAATGCGGTCCCCGAACTCGCGTTTGAGTCGCGCCGGATCCATGTGGCGCGCTCGTACCTGCACGGGATTGAGCGCGTCAATGCCCATCTCGATGAAATCGGGGATGAAGGGATAGACCGAACCGCAGGTGTGGTAGAGGACTTTCGCCTTCGTGTATGCGCGAATGGTCGCCAGGATGCGTTCCTGGCAGGGACGGATCAGCTTGCGGTACAGCGACAGGGAGCAGATCGTGCGATCCTGCATGCCGACATCGTCGCCGAAGGCCACGATGTCCACCAAGTCCCCGACTTCGGCAAGCGCCCTCCGGTTCATCTCGATCAAGATTTCGAGCACCGCGTGCATGAGGGCCTGGAAGCGCTCGTGGTTGCCCGCCAGGTCGAGAAACCAGTCTTGGAAGCCGCGCAGGTATTGCGTGGTGTGCACCGGATTGAACCGCGCGTTGAACACCACGGCGTAGCCGGTCTCCCGGAGGCGCAGAGCCTGTTCCCGAAGCCCGCGGACGCGCCCGGGGTCCGTCGGATCCGGCCACGGGTAACGCGCAATCGCGCCTGGGTCGAGCTCACCAGCCAGGGGCGAGATCTCTAGCTCGTAGTAGTGGCAGCCCGCAGGCCGCCGGCGCACAACGCCCCACTCGTCGCGATAGCGGTCTTCGCCCAGCTCGACATCGCCGCCACCGTCGGGCGCGCCCAGGCTGAAACCGCGCACATCCACACCGAGATGCTCCAGCACGGCCTCGTCCATCTCCACCAGTTGCTGCATCCGGTCAATGACCGCGCCCGGGCGCCCGAATCCCAGCAGCTCGCGCAGCCGTTCGTAGGCGGGGGCGGTCATCCCCGTGAACCGTGCGCTGCCCAGATCCATGGGGAGGCGGTCGGGTTCACGGTGCTCCAAGGCGGCAAGGACGCGTTCACGAGGTGTCATCGGCCTCATTGTATGCCCAGGGGCGGCACCTCACATGACAGGCCCGGTGCGCCAAGGGACGAATTCTCGATGCCCGAAGCGCTCCGCAGCCGTCCGCTCGCCGGAGGCTACGCGGAGCAAGAACTCGAAGATCTCCTGACCGATTTCGTCCGGCGTGGCTTCGCCATCGGCGATGCGCCCGGCGTTGATGTCCATGTTCTCGCGCATGGCGTTGAAGGTGCCGCTGTTGCTGGCGATCTTGATGACGGGTACGGTGGGAAAGCCGATGGCGCTGCCGCGGCCCGTGGTGAAAGCGAACACGTTGCAGCCGCCCGCCGCCAGACCAGCCAGCGAAACCGGATCGTAGCCGGGCGTGTTCATGAAAACCAGTCCGGGCGTGGCGATGCGTTCGGCGTAGTCCACGGCGTCCATCAGCGGCGTCGTACCACCCTTGGCCACGGCGCCCAGCGATTTCTCCACGATGTTGCTCAAGCCGCCGTACTTGTTGCCGGGCGACGGGTTGTCGTCGAAAGTCGTACCGAAGGCCGCAAGGTAGCGTTTGTAGGCTTCGACGTAGCCTAGCAGTTTCTCGGCCACACGGCGGTTGCGGACGCGGCGCACCAGCAGGTGCTCGGCGCCGAAGATTTCGGTCGTTTCCGCCAGCACCGGGGTGCCACCGAGCCGCGCCAGGCGATCCGCACAGGCGCCCAGCGCGGGGTTGGCGGTGATACCGGAAAAGGAGTCCGAGCCGCCGCAGTTCAACCCCAGGACCAGCTTCCAGGCGGGTTGCTGCGTTCGGCGCTCCTCGGCAGCGCGCTCGATCAGGCTCCGAACTTCCCTGCGCGCCGCCTCGACCGTCGCGCGCGTTCCGCCATTCATCTGGATCGTTAGTCCCACCAGCCGCTCGGTGCGCCAGGCCTCAGCCGGAAAGTAATCGCCGATCTGGTTGACCTCGCATCCCAACCCGATCAGCACGGCGCCGGAAACATTGGGATGATCGAGCACGCCAGTCAGCGTGCGCCGCAGGATCTCCACGTGAGGCCCTCCCGCCTGACCGCAACCCTCGCTGTGGGCGAACGCCACCACTCCGTCCACGGTCGGCGGCAGCGGCTCGCTCTCGAAACTGCGTACAACGAGTTCCACTACGTGCGCCGCGCAATTGCTGGCCGCCGCCACTGCGATGTAGTTGCGCGTTCCCACGCGGCCGTCGGCCCGGGGGTACCCGAGAAACTGCGGAGCGTCCGGACCCCGCTCCGGCAGCGGAAGGTCCTTCTCCGGAAAACAGTAGTCCGCCTGCTGACAGGCCAAGCCGAGGTTGTGCGTGTGCACGTGTTCGCCCGCTTCGATGGCCCGCGTGGCAGGCCCGATGTTCTCTCCGTATCGGATGACGGGGGCGCCGGCAGGAATCGGTCGGATGGCGATCTTGTGGCCCGCGGGCACCGGCTCGCGGACTTCGAGCTCGCCCACGGGCATGCGCAGCTTGAACCCCGCGGGCAGCGGCACGCGCGCAACGGCCACATTGTCGGCGGGGTTCAGCAGCAGAGCTGCATTCTCGGGACGCGCCGCCTGCCGGATCGTCACCAGGTTCATCTCAGGCGAGGCTCCGCCCTCAGCGCATCAGCACCGTCTCGCAGATCTGCTCCTTCAGATGGACGTGGAGCTTGCGCCCGTGGGGATGGATCCAGAGGCCACTGCCATCCTTGAGGACCGGAATCTCCGCCGGGCCGTTGACCACGCGCACCGCGCGATCCGTCTCCACACCCTTGAGCAATTTCCCGATGTGGACGTGCAGATGACACTGGGTCCGCACCTGATCCCCATTGTAGGCCAGACCCCATTCCTCTCCCCACAGATCGCGCGCCTTGCGGATGGCCGCTTCCCAGAGCCGAGTCCTCAGCCGATGCGGCATGCGGGCCAGACCCAGGGCGCCATCGTAGTCGTGCGTGCGTACGAGGGCTAGCCAGCGATTCGGCTTGCGCGGGCTCGCATCCCGCAGGAAAAAGATCTCGACATCCGTAGGCTGCCTCTCGGCCTCGGCGCAAAGGCTGCACTGGCGCAGTTCCATGGTTTCGGGCTTGGCCGGATCGCAGGGGCATCCCACCTCGGCGATCCGCTGGGCCTGAAAGGACAGCAGCGGCGCGAGAAGGAACAGCCTGATCATTTGCGCCCATTATACTTGAGGAGTGTCGGGCGCATGGCGGCGCAGTGCGGCTGCGGCCGGGCTGTGGGCGCTGATCGGAACACTCTATCTGGGCGGGCTGGACGCTTGTGGCCTGCTCGGGCCGGATGAACCCCGCTATGCATCCATTGCCCGCGAAATGGCGAGCTCAGGCGACTGGATCACCCCGCGCCTGTGGAACGAGCCCTGGTTCGAGAAGCCGCCGCTGACCTATTGGCTGATCGGAGCGGCCTTCCTGCTCGGACTCGGCGAGGACCTCGCGCCACGGCTGCCCCTCGCTCTGTGCAGCCTGCTCTTTCTGGCTTGGTATCTCCACGCACTGACAAAGGAATTCGGCCGGCGCGCAGCAGTGCTTGCGAGCCTGATGCTCGCAACTTGCGCTGGCTGGGTCGCTTATAGCCGTGTAGGCGTCACCGACCTGCCGCTGGCTGCCGCCTTTTCAGCGGCGATGCTGCTGGCGCTACCTTGGCTCGTCCGCGGTGAGACGCGCGGGCTGTCGCAAGCGGCTGCGCTGTTCGGCCTGGCCGTGCTCGCCAAGGGCTTGGTGGCCGCGGCGCTGGCCCTGCCATTGTTCTGGATGGGCCGCAGGCGCCTCGGTGACTGGCTCCGCCCTGGCCCGCTAGTGGCCTTCCTGCTGATCGCGGCGCCCTGGTATTTGGCTGTCTCGCTGCTGCACGGCCGCACATTCCTCGAGGAATTCTTTCTGGAGCACCACCTGCAACGGCTCTACGCAGACCGCCTCCAGCACGTGCAGCCATTCTGGTTTTACGTTCCGGTGCTCGCCGTGGGCCTGCTTCCGTGGACCCCGTTGGCTGCGCTGGCCGCTGGCCGCAGGCTGTACGAGGACGCGCGGATGCGGTTCCTGCTCGCGTGGGTGCTATGGGGGCTCGTGTTTTTCTCGCTGGCCCGCAACAAGCTGCCAGGGTACCTGCTGCCTCTGCTGCCGGCCGTGTGCGCCCTCCTGGCGCTCGGCCTGGAGCGGGCGCAACAGGCGCGCTGGGCGTTGAGCGCGTGCGCCGCTTTGCTCGCGCTCGTTCCCGCGGCTGCGGCGGTGCTTCCCTCGGCCCTGCTGGTCGGAATCCGCAAAGCCTCGTGGCCGGAGTGGTCCTGGGGAGCCGTGGCGGCGGTGATCCCTCTGGCCATCGTCTGCTGGTGGCAAGCTCCGCAACGGCGGCACGCAACGGTGGCAGCGATCGCGGCGGCCACCGCCGTCGCCTTGATCTGGATGATGTGGCGCACGCTACCCGTGCTGGACAGGGTGGTCTCGGTGCGCTCCTTCTGGCGCCACACGGGCGGGACCGTGGCGTCGTGTTGTGTGGAAAGCGAGGTGGACCGCGACCGCCGGTACGGCCTCAACTATTATTCCGGGCGGGCGCTTCCCCCCTGTCTCGAGGCGGCCTCCCCGGTTTGCCGCGTTCGCGTTGCGCGCGACGGCCGACTCGAACAGGTAGAACGTTGAGCTGCGAGCGTGACCTTAGGTGATCTTAGCCTCCTTGAGCGCCTTCTCGATCCTAGCCCTCAAGTCTTTGGTCTTCTTGCTCTCGGGCACCTCCTTCAAGACGGCTAGCGCCTCCTTGCACAGCACTCCCAAACGCTGTGGCTGATCGAGCTTCTTCGGGCCGAACAATGTGGACAGGTCGTAGAAGGCTTCGGCGAAAGCCAGCAGGAACGTCTCCCGAGGCACCCGAACGGGAGGGGACTTGAAGAGTTCCTGCGTCTTGGCGGTATCGTCGGGGGCGCCCGCCGCCCGGCAAGTCATCAGAAGAACTTCACGCTGCGTCGTTCTGCGCTCGACCGCTTCCAGCTCGGCTTCCTGGATCAGGATTCCCTGGGCGATCTTGTTGAGCTGCGGGATCTCCGCCGCGCTGCCGGTTGGATAGGTGAACTCCAGAACAATTTGGGGATCTTTGTTCTTCTCGCGGAAGCGAAACATCGTCTCGGCGGCCTGCATGGCGTACTGGCCGGCCTGGATGCGGAACTCGGACATGTGGCGACGGAACGGGGTAGGATTGGTTCGGTTGGCGAAGCTACCGCGTTCGAAGCGGTCGGCGAGCTCCATGTACCCCTTCGCCATGCCCGTGTCCAAGACGAGCTTCCACGGCTGGGCGCGGGCGATGTACTCGTTGTCGGTCTTGGCGAGCTGCTCCAGGTGGTCGCTGGCCTTGACGTAATCACCCGCGCTGAAGGTCTCCCTGGCGGCGGTCCAGTAGAACGCGGGCGTGCCTTTGGCTGGAGGCGGCGGGGCGCCGCCCGTGCAGGACATCATCCAGCCAGACAGAGCGAGCAAGGCCGAGGTCAGGAGAGCTTGTGTCTCGCGAGCGGTCATGAGGATGCCTCCGCAGCAATGCTCTATCACAATTCCGCTGCGGATGCAACCGACCATGCTGCGCCTCGCCGGCGTCGCAGCAGCACGATGCTTCGAAGCCTCCTGTGAGCATCCTTCGCATCCGGCTCGCAGCGCGCAGACTCGGCGACATGCCAGCAAGCCCGGTCCTCGCTGCACCTGTGCGGGTGGGGACCGCGCCCGAAATCACGCAAACCTGCGCTTCGGCTCTTCCTCACTACTGAGGCAAGCCCATCGCAGCCGCGGGTTTCCGTTTCCCGGGCGGCGACCGCAGACGGGTCGGGGGAATCAACCAGCGAGCAGGCGCTCGCGCAACCGATTCGCGAGCTCCTGGCTAGCCGGATCCGAGGCCACCAACTCGATCTGCTCTGGACCGCGGATCCCCAAGCCCAGCTCGACGGCGCGCTGGATTTGCTCCTGCTCGAAGATCTTGCGACCCATGATCGCCTCGTTCGAGCCCAGCTCTTTCAACATCGCCAATCCGACGGCATCCACCGCGATGCGATCCGTACCCCCTAGGAAGACGTTGGCCGTGACGCGCTTGCCTTGCGCAGGACCGCCGTCGACGAAAGCCTCTACCCCGTCCAGCACGATGAGCTGGGGCCTGTAGCCCAAGTTGATCTCGGCGATCATGCGCCGCATGTGCTCGCGATTGCCGTGCAGCTCGCGCATCAGTCGCTTGGGCGTCATTCCGACCGCCAGCTTCAACGCCATGGTAAAGACGCCGCCGTAGCCGTGCGTCTTCAGGCAGCAGGTGGAGACGACGTAGTCGGCTTCCGCTACGACTTTCGGCACCCAGAACCCGTTCTGCCAGTGATTGCCAGCCGGGTTGAGGTGGACCCAGTCGGCATCCTGCAACTCTTCGAAGTTGATGACCCGCAGGTCCAATTCCCTGGCCAGATCGAAGATGCCTTTTTCCTCCATTACCTTGCGCGTGGGCGGGGGTCCGCTGCGCTCCCCGATCGTGATGCCGCGCGCTCCGCGCTGGCGCAGTTGGGCGACCAGCTCGCGCAGCGTGTCGTTGTGCGTGGAACCCGGAGCCGGGTCCGCCGTGTTGAAATTCGGCTTCAGCAAGACGTCCCTGCCTCTAGGCGAGGGGAATTCCAGCAAGCGGAAGACCTCGGAGACGCCCTTTGCACGGTCAGCGGTGCGGACCACGGCCACTTTGGTCCTTCCACGGGGAGCGGCACCTTTGGCTTTCGCAGCCGCCCGACTCGCTGCGGAAGTCCCCGAGACTTTCAGGAGGTCGCGACGACTGATCTTCCATTGCTGCTCCATGACGCCCTCCGAAGCGACCTGCCCATGTCGGGCCCGGTTTCCGAGCTCAGCCTTTGATCCAAGCGTGGCGCGGGTCGTCGCGCCAAGCGCCGTAGGTGCGGCCCTCGCCCGCCAGGAACCAAGCATAGTTCAGCGTGTAGCCGGGACAGCAGCTCACTGGATGGTACCCGCGAGGGATGAGCACCGTGTCGCCATCCTCGACCGCGAAAGCGTAATCGAACGGCTCGGGGTCGTCCGGATCCGTGTACACGCGGATGAAGCCGAAACCTTGCGGCGGTTCGAGCTGGAAGTAGTAAACCTCTTCCATCGGCACTTCACCCGCGGCCAGCCGGTCATGTTTGTGCGGCGGGCAGCTTGACCACCCTCCGGGGCGGTTCACGGTCTCACCCGCAATCAGCCGTGCCGCGTCCACGTTGTCGGCGATGTGGGTATGGACGGTGCGGGTCCAGTTGTCCCGGCCCACTTCCTTGGTGACGATCCGGTCCAGGCCGATCAGCACCGGACGCCCTCCAGGCTTGCCCAAGGCCCCAGCGACTATGATGCGGCACGGGCCGTCGGCCGCCGCCAGCCTGACCTTGGACGCCTGAGGCACGTAGATCATGGGCCAGGGGTCCTTGAGGCTGGGACGGCGCCCGATCTCCGCCGTCCATTGCCCTCCCTCGAACTGGACCTCGACTCGGGCCGGTCCGCGAAAAAAATCCAGCGCCCACTCTTCTTCGCCGCTCTCCAGCTCCACGCTGGGCAGACTGTCGCCGAGCTGGATCACGGCAAACGAGAGATATTTCAAATCCCTGCCGCGGCGCGCAATTTCGTAGACGCCCGGCGCCTCTCCCGGTGACTTGATGTGCAGCTTCATCATCTCTCACGCTATCATAAACCGCTGGATGCTCCGGCTCCCGCGATTGTACCCCATCCTCGATACGGCTACGCTGGCGCGGTGCGGCCTGGAACCGGAAGAGGCTGCACGGGCGATGCTGGAGGCCGGGGCGAGGATCCTGCAACTGCGGCACAAGGGGCCTTTCACGCGACGGCTGCTCGAGGCTGCCCTCCAGATCAGCGCCCTGTGCCGCGGCCGCGGCGCCAGCTTCATCGTCAATGACCGCGCCGACATCGCCTTGCTCACGGACGCCGGCTTGCACGTCGGCCAGGACGACTTGCCGCCTGCCTACGCACGCAGGCTGCTCGGCGCAGGGCGCCTGCTGGGCTTTTCGACGCACAACGCCGAGCAACTGGCGGCAGCCTTGGGGGAGCCCGTGGACTACGTTGCGTTCGGCCCCATTTTCGCGACCGGCTCCAAGCTGGACCACGATCCCGTCGTCGGCCTCGCCGCGCTGCCGCAGCTCGCCGCGCAGGCCCACGCCGCCGGCCGGCCGCTCGTCGCCATCGGGGGAATCACCCGGGCCCGGGCGCTCGAGGTGCTGGCTGCGGGCGCAGACTCGGTGGCTGTCATCGCCGATCTGTATCCGGAACCCTGCGACGCGGAATCCCTTCGCCAGAGAGTGCGGGAATGGCTCGACCTGCTGCCGCCGACACGGGACTGATCCAGGGCCTCGGGCTACTCGACGCCACCACGCTCGTCATCGGCTCGATGATCGGCTCGGGCATTTTCATCGTCTCGGCCGATATCGCACGGCAAGTCCATTCTCCCGCCCTGCTCATCGCGACCTGGCTCGTGACGGCTTTGCTGACTTTGATCGCCGCGCTGAGCTACGGGGAGCTTGCCGCCGCCATGCCGCAGGCGGGTGGCCAGTACGTTTACTTGCGGGAAGCCTTCGGGCCGCTTTGTGGATTCCTTTACGGATGGACGCTGCTGCTGGTGATCCAGACGGGCACGATCGCAGCCGTGGCCGTGGCGTTCGCCAAGTTCGCCGGCGTGTTCTTCCCCTGGGTTACGACCGATCGGTGGCTGGTGCGCCTCGGCCCGCTGGCCGTCAACAGCCAACAACTGGTGGCCATTGCTGTGCTGGCCGGCCTCACCTGGATCAACACGCGGGGCGTACGCGCCGGCGCCCTCGTACAGAACGTGTTCACTTTCACGAAAACCGCCGCGCTGCTAGGACTGATCGGGCTGGGGCTCTTGCTGGGACGCGACCCCGCGGCGATCGAGCGCAACTTCGGCCGCTTCTGGGATGGCGCGGAGTGGGACTTCACGGCGGTGCGACTGGTGGGCGTGGCCATGGTGGGCGCGCTTTTCTCCTCCGACGCCTGGAACAACGTGACGTTCGCGGCGGCTGAGATCCGCAACCCGCGGCGCAACGTCCCGCTGGCCTTGGCGCTGGGTGTCTCGATCGTATCTGCGCTGTACCTTGCGTGCAACTTCGTCTATCTCAGCGTGCTCCCGCTCGAGGCGATCCAGCAGGCGCCCGAAGACCGCGTCGCCACCGCCGCGGCGCAGAGCATCCTGGGACCTGCGGCAGTGTACGCCATGGCGGCAGCCATCATGATTTCGACTTTCGGTTGCGCGAACGGCATGATCCTGGCAGGTGCGCGGGTCTACTACGCCATGGCCCGGGACGGGCTGTTGTTCCGCTCGCTCGCCCGGTTGGACCCGCGCCACCGCACGCCGAACGTTTCGCTCGTGGCGCAGTGCCTGTGGGCCTGCGGACTCACGCTGTCGGGAACCTACAGCGATCTGCTGGATTATGTTATATTCGCGGTTCTGCTCTTCTATATCCTGACCATTGCCGGCGTCTTTGTGCTGCGCTGGAAGCGTCCCGAGATGCACAGGCCCTATCGCGCCGTTGGCTACCCCGTGCTGCCTGCGCTGTACATCGCCCTGGCCGGGCTGATCGAAGCCCTGCTGCTCGCCTACAAGCCGCGCTACACCTGGCCCGGTTTGCTGATCGTCCTGCTCGGGGTGCCATTCTTCTGGCTGTGGAAGCGGCGCGCGCCGGGACCTTCCCAGGCGCACTGAGCTGCCGGCACGAGGAGACCCCATGAGCCTGTTCGCCACCAAGCCGCTGGCTGACTTGCAGCGGGAAGCCGAGGCGCCGACGCTCCGGCGGGCGCTGGGACCCTGGAGCCTCATCTCGCTGGGCATCGGCGCCATCATCGGCGCCGGCCTGTTTTCTCTCACCGGGATCGCCGCCGCCGAGTACGCCGGGCCCGCCGTCGTGCTCTCGTTCGTGTTCGCCGCCATCGGGTGTGCCTTCGCCGGCCTCTGTTACAGCGAGTTCGCAACCATGATCCCGGTGGCCGGGTCCGCCTATACTTACGCTTACGCCACCATGGGCGAGTTCCTGGCCTGGACCATCGGCTGGAGCCTCGTGCTCGAGTACGCCATCGGCGCCGCCACGGTCTCCATTTCCTGGTCCAGCTACATGGTCTCGCTGCTGCACGATTGGGGACTGGACCTGCCCTACCAGTTGATCGCCTCCCCCTGGCAGCCGGTGATGCTTCCCAACGGGCAACTCGTTCACGGCGTCGTGAACTTGCCCGCAGTGTTCATCGTGGTGCTCATTTCGCTCCTGTTGATGACCGGAATCCGCGAATCGGCTCGCGCCACTACAGTCATGGTGGTGATCAAGGTGAGCGTCGTCGTGGTTTTCATTCTCGCCGGCTGGGCTTTCATCCGTCCGGAGAACCACGTTCCGTTCATCCCGCCCAACACGGGGCACTTCGGCGAGTTCGGCTGGAGCGGCATTTTGCGCGCCGCGGGCATCATCTTCTTCGCCTACATCGGCTTCGACGCCGTCTCCACGGCGGCGCAGGAGGCGCGGAACCCGCAGCGCAACATGCCGATTGGCATCATCGGATCGCTGGCCATCTGTACGGTCCTCTACGTGCTCTTCGCCTATGTCATGACCGGCCTTGAGCATTACACCCGGTTCCGCGGCAACGCCGCGCCGGTGGCGCTCGCCATCGCCGCCACGCCTTACGAGTG
>JANXAE010000002.1 GCA_025062235.1 Bryobacteraceae bacterium | reverse complement strand
CCGACCGGGTGACGTCTTGACCGTGCTGGCCGGGTCGGCCACGGCAGAGCCGGTGACGATAGGTAAGGCCCTGGGGCCCGAAGTGCGCTGGTTGGCGGCCCAGGATGCCCCACCGTTTCAGAGCTTCGTCTCGCCCGGCTTGACCCCATCCTACGCGATCGCAAGCGCTTCCCGCGGAGCGGACGGCTGTTACCCGAGCTATCTTTTCGATTTCCTCCGAAATCGGGCAAGCAGGATCGAGGCTTGCCTGACAGCGGCGCCCAACGCGCGCACCCCAGTCGTTCCTTCCACTGACAGCCCGCGCCTTGCCGCGCTGCTAGGACCGCCGGCCGGCGACCCGTCGGGGGGAATCAGCTCCCGGGTGATCGTCTTCGACGCCACCCGCGAACAGCCTCTCATCGTCGAGCTTCCCGAAGCTGCCTCCGGACTGGTGGCACTGAGCGGCGGATCCTTTGCGGCCTTGCTGGGTGGCGTGCCCCAGCGCACCCTGCTGGTGGACGGAAGGACGGGCGAGGTGCGTGAGGCGCCCCCCGCCGCCAGCGGCATCGCGGCCATCCGCCTACCATCGCCCGCCTCGGCAGATCTTCCCCACGTGCTGGCGGTCGTCGGCTTGCCTCAGCAATACTTCGCCGCTCTGCTGGCGGACGATCCGGATCGGCCGACTCGCGCGCGCCTCGTCATTTTGGACCGCGAGGGTCAAGCGCAGGCGAGCCGCGACTTTCCCGATGGATGGGCGCCGCTGGTCGCGCCTTCGCGTCCGCAACCCGGCCAGACGGGCCAACTTCAGCTGGCGCGCCGGGTCGTGGCGTACCTCGACGGAGTGAAACAGGTCCTCTACGTTCTCTCCAGGCGGAGGGATGACTCCCGCCAAGGCATGATCGTCTTCTCGCTGGACGACCGCGAACCGACCGTCTCAGGTTTTCCGGACGGCTGGTTCACCGCAAGCTGCGTCTCGAACTTCCCCTTGTTTACGCTCGAGCTGGCCCGAAAACTTGTTCTGCCTGGCGCGGGGGCGCCCGAGCACGAGATCCGGAGCCCATGTCCGGCCACGGGGTTCGTTCTCGTGGACCTCGAGACACGTCGGATCGAGGCCGTGCCGCTGCCCGGTCAGGGGCAGTTCGACGTCAGCGCGACCAGCGGTGACGTGAACGATTTTATTTATGGGGTCAACACGGACCCCTCGCGCCGCAACATCGCAGACACCTTGTTCGTGCTCGACGGTGTAACCGGATCCGTCTTCCGCATGGATTTGCCGCCCGGGGCGCCAGGATTCACGGGCCTTACCCCAGTGCACTCCCTGAACGCCATCCTGGCGCTGGCCGTGCAGCGCACCGCCGGCGACGCCGGGTTTGTGTACTTCGATCTCGACAACTCCGAAGCAAGGCTGATGCCTGCTCCCGAGGGCTTCGCCCAGGTGAGCCTGATCGGGGTCTTCGAGGCCACGCGCAAGCTGGTCGCCCGCGGGATCAAGAGCGGTGGCGCCGGTTCGCAGTATCTCGTCTATGACCTGAGCACCGGCGAGGTCACCGTTCCCTCGCATCCCGAAGCTGTTGCCTGGGTCGGCAACGTCGTGCGGGCGGCTGGCCAGGTTACGCAGCAGCCCGGCCAAGGTCAGACACCGCCCGGCCAGCCTACGCTGCCAGGGCAGGGTCAGCCATCTCCCCAGCAGCCCGTTCCACCCGGTCAAGGCCAGCCATCGGCTGGACAGCCCACGCAACCAAGCCAGGGTCAACTCTCGCCCGGCCAACCCACTCAGTCCGGCCAGACAGGCGCCGCGCAACCGGCTTCCGGCGACATTCCGACCCAGTTGGCAACCACAGCGGTGTTGCAGCAGTCGAGCAGGCTGGCGAACGCCATCAGCGCGGTGGCCTACGACGCCTCGGGTCGGCAGGCGGGCGTGATGTTGCTGCGCGTACCGTAAGTGACGCTCGCCTTCGTCACAGCCACGCCGCTCGAAGTCACGCGCGGCAGTGGCACGTTCCGCGGTATCCACACGCTGGCGCGGGCGCTCGGGCGGCTGGGCGTCGGGGTGAGGTGGGCCACTCCGCGGCTCCCCTTGCCCATCTTCACCCTTCGTCGCCTCCTCTTCAACGAGCGGCTGCGCTGGCTGGGAGCGCCCGAGGCCGACGTGGTCGTGGGCTTCGACATGGATGGTTACCGGATTGCCGGGCGTGGGCGCTCTCCTCACGTGGCCTCCATCAAGGGGGTGATCGCAGATGAAATGCGTTTCGAGCGGGGCTGGACGCGGGCCAGCATGGCGCTCCAGGCAGCCTGCGAGTCGCTCCACGTGCGCCGGGCCGATCTCGTCGTTACGACCAGCCGTTACGCAGCTTCACGCATCCGCGCGCTCTACGGACTGGAAAGCGAACCCGCCGTGGTGCCGGAGTTGATTGATCTGGAGGAATGGCGTTCGTTGCTCGCGCGCCAGCAGGTGCCGCGGGATGAATCGCGTTTCACCGTGCTGGCCGTGGGCCGCTTCTACCCTCGGAAGCGCCTCTCGGTGCTGCTCCAAGCCGCCGGCTTGCTCCGCGAACGCATCCCCGGCTTCCGGTTGCGCATCGTCGGCGGAGGCCCGGAGGAGCGAAGGCTGCGGAGACTGGCGCGTCAGCTCGGTCTGGAAGGCTCCGTCCGGTGGCTGGGCAACGTATCGCAGGAGCAGTTGGCGCGAGAGTACAACCGCGCCGACGTCTTTTGCCTGCCCAGCGTGCAGGAAGGCTTTGGCATCGTCTTCCTCGAGGCGATGGCCGCGGGCAAACCGATCGTTGCGGCCCGCGCCGCCGCCGTCCCGGAGGTAGTGCCCCAGGGTTTGCTGGTCGAACCGGAAGATCCGGAAGCGCTGTCCGACGCGCTCGAACGAGTCTGCCGTGACACCCATCTGCGGCGCCAGCTAGTGGAGCAGGGCCTCGAACTGGTCGAGCAGTACGACGCACCGCGGGTGGCGGGCAGGTTCCTGGATCTTGTGCACGGCCTGGTTGGCGGCCGCTGACTCCCGCGGTCGCTTTCGAAGAGCGCCGTGCTGCACTATGCCATAATGGGGTAGACATTTTCAGGTTCGGAGGGGCGCCATGGCGCTTCGTTCTCTCCGTGGTTTCCTCCTGCTCGCTGGGCTGGTCGCCTTCATTCCAGCTTTTGCGCAGGAGCAACAGCAACCCTCGCAACCGCAGCCGGCCCCTCAACCGGCGCCCGCGCCCACGCCCTCGCCGGACCCAGGCGGCCGCACGCCTACGATTCCCACGCCCACACCCCTGCCCACGCCACGGCAGCCGCAGCAAGAACCGGACTGGCGACAGCAGCCCTTCCCCGAAATCCAGCGCCCGATCTTCCTTTCGGGCAGGGTGGTCCTCGAGGACGGAACGCCGCCTCCCGAGCCGGTGGTCATCGAGCGGATCTGCCACGGCCAGCCGCGGCCTGAGGCCTACACGGACTCGCGCGGGCGCTTCAGCTTCCAGCTCGGCCAGAACATGCACCTGATGGCCGACGCCAGCGTCAACACGGCCGACCCCCTCGCCGACCCGACGCGGCGATCACCGGGCGCGGGATTCGGTCAACCCCGCACCATCAGCGAGCGCGATCTCATCGGCTGCGAGCTGCGTGCCGTGTTGCCCGGCTATCGCTCGGACCCGGTGCCACTGGCCGGAAGGCGCCTGATGGACAATCCGGACGTAGGCACGATCGTCCTGCGCCGGCTGGCGAAGGTCGAAGGCACCGTGATCAGCGCCACCACCCTGGCCGCGCCCAAGGACGCGCGGAAGGCCTACGAAAAAGGGCTCGAAGCGCTCAAGAGGAAAAAGCTCGACGAGGCGCGCAAGCAACTGGAACGTGCCGTGGCGCTGTATCCGCAATACGCCGTGGCCTGGTACGAACTCGGCCGCATCCACCAGGAGCAGAACAACCGCGAGAAAGCCCGCGAGGCCTATGGCAAGGCGCTCGAAGCCGACGCGAAGTTCATGAAGCCTTACCTGCAACTGGCGCTGCTTTCGGCGCAGGACCGCAACTGGCAAGAGGTCGCCGACACCACCGACAGACTCCTCAGGCTCGACCCCTTCGATTACCCGCTCGCGTACTTCTTCAATTCCGTCGCGAACTTTAACCTGCGCAAACTGGACGCTGCCGAACGCAGCGCGCGCGAAGGCATCAAGCTGGACGAGCGCAACCAGATTCCCAAGATGAGACACCTGCTCGGCGTCATCCTCGCCAACAAGCAGGATTACGCCGCAGCGGCCGAACTGCTCCGCACGTACTTGCCGCACGCAGCCAACCCGGAGGAATCCGAGCTGGTGCGCAAGCAACTTGCCGAAATCGAGCGGCTCGCAGGCCTGACCGGCAGGCAGCCTCCGCTCACAGCGCCGCAGCCTTGAATTTGAGCCTGCGCCATCGGCTCGCGCCGGCCTGAGACTGGTGCAAGAGCTTGCCAATTGGGCCCCGCACTGACGGGGAAGACCACGGTTGCGATCGCGGCCGAGGCCCCGTTTTCCTTCGGCCTCGCCGCGCAGGCTCCCTGTCGGCGACGTGAACACCCCGGTTCCCGGGTCGTCTGAGGTGTCCGAGGTGGAAAGGGAACCGCTCTTGGGACCATCTAGGGCGCGCCCCACACGACTCGAAATCGCCCGGCGCATCGGGGACTTCCTTCCCGAGAGCTGCTTACCTTTCCGACGGGGCCGGCTGGACTCCCTTGCGTGAGGGTTCAGGGATCCAGGCGTTCAACGGGGATCTCTACGAGGCTTTCTTCGCCGCCGGAGTCCTGCTCAAAGAGGCTGCCGCGACGGGCGACGAGCCCCACAGCGCGATCCGCCGAGAGCTCGAAAGCGTCCGGCGCCGCAGGCACGGGTCCAAGCGATTGGCTCGCGACCGCGTGGGCCTGCCCGCGCACCCGTGCCGTTCGAGGACCGCCGCAGGAACTTTCCGCTGCATGGTGAGAGGCAGGAGAACCGTCGGCTCGTCCGCCGGTTGATCTCGGGCGTTCTCCCGCGGAAGCAGGAATGCGCCTTCCGCCGAGCATGCTGTACCCTGACTCCATGGCTTCTGTCCCGAATGCCGTGGCGACGACGAGACCAGTCGCTGACCTGTCCCCGGTGGCCCACCGCAACCTGGCGCTGGATGCATTCCGCGGCTTCATCATGATCATGTTGGTTTCCGGCGGCTTCGGCCTGGCCGAGCTGGCCAAGCGCGACCCGTTCTACGCTCCTCTGGCCGCTCAGTTCGAGCACATGCCCTGGGAGTGGATCACGTTCTGGGATCTGATTCAGCCGGCCTTCATGTTCATCGTGGGCGCGGCGATGCCCTTTGCTCTGGCGCGCCGCATCGAGCAAGGCGCGACGAGCGGCCAGATTTTTCGGCACGTGGCCGCGCGCAGCCTGCGGCTGATCCTGATGAGCCAGATCCTGATGTCCATCGCACGGGGAAGGTTGCATTTCCAGCTCATCAACGTGCTGGCGCAGATCGGCATCACGTATTTCCTGTGCTACCTCATCATGCAGTTGCGGTTCCGCTGGCAAGCGGTCATCGCCGCTCTGATCCTGATCGGACATTGGGCGCTGTTCGTGGCCTTCCCCGGGAGCGAGGGCCCGTTCCTTTCCAAGACCACGAACATCGGTGCGCGGGTGGACATCTTCTTGTTCGGCCGCATCAACCCCGGCTACTGGGCGACGATCAATTTCATCACCAGCACGGTGACCACGCTGTTCGGCGTGTGGGCAGGCCAGTTGCTCCGTGCGCGGCGCCCGCCGGGCGAAACCATCCGGATTCTGGGCGGCTGGGCCGTGGCCTGCCTGCTGTCGGGCTGGGCGATCCACCCCTGGAATCCCATCGTCAAGCGCATCTGCACGACCTCCTTCACGCTCTACAGCGCGGGATGGGTTCTTCTGATGCTGTTGTTCTTCTATTGGGCGGTGGAGTCGAAGGGTTATCGCACTTGGACCTTCCCGCTGATCGTGGTAGGCGCGAACCCCATTTTCATTTATTCGGTGGATATGGTCCTCAGGGGCTGGCTGGATCGCGCCATTGGCGTCTTCACGTTCCGCTACGAATGGCTGGGGGAGTTCGCCCCTGTGGCGCAGTCGTGCACCGTACTGCTGGCGATGTGGGGCCTCTGTTACTGGCTCTACCGGCGAGGGATCTTCTTCAAGTTGTGAGACAACGCTCGCAAGGCCGCCGAGCTTCCTGCCAGCCCCGAAATTCACTGTAGCCTAGGTTAGAATCATCCGGCGGAGGAACGACGTGAACCATCAGGCTCGTCGTGAATTTCTCGGAGCGGCCGGGCTGCTGATCCTCAAGCCGGAGACGGCTTTCGGCACCCAGGCCAACTCGGCCATCGAGATCGGCATCGTCGGCTGCGGCGGCCGCGGCGTCTACATCGGTGGCTTCTTCCAGGAATACACGGGCGCGCGCATCGTCGCGTTGCACGATCCATTTGCCGATCGCCTGGAAAACATCCAGCAGAAACTCAAGCTCAGCGGGCCCCGGTTGTACCGTGGCCTGGAAGGATACCGCGATCTGGTGGCCTCACGACTGGACGCCGTCGTCATCGAAAGCCCACCCTACTTCCATCCCGAGCAGGCCGAAGCCGCAGTGGCGGCCGGCAAGCACGTCTTCCTGGCCAAGCCCGTGGCCGTGGACGTCAGCGGTTGCCTGCGCATCCTCGAGGCCGGTCGCCGCGCCCGCGGCAAGCTCAGCTTCCTGGTGGATTTCCAGACCCGCGCCCAGCCCGCATTTCAGGAGGCCGCCCGCCGCGTGCACGAGGGCGCCATCGGCACGCTGGTCATGGGCCACGTCTACTACCACACTGGACGTCTCCGCCAGCAGTCCAAGCCGGGCATGCCTCCGGCGGAAGCCCGCCTGCGCGACTGGGTCTTCGACAAGGTCCTCTCGGGCGACATCATCGTCGAGCAACACATCCACGTCCTCGACGTGGCCAACTGGTACACCCGCGCCCACCCGCTGCGCGCCTTCGGAACCGGCGGACGCAAAGCGCGCACCGATGTCGGCGATTGCTGGGACCACTTCCTGGTGCAGTATTGGTATCCCGACGACGTCAAGGTGGACTTCAGCTCGAACCAGTTCCTGAAAGGGTTCCACGACATGTGCATTCGCTTCTACGGCACGGCGGGCACCGTGGACTCCCACTATGGCGGCCATGTGCGAATCACGGGCGACAACCCCTGGCCGGGAGTCGAAAAGGACGACACCTTCCGCGAGGGCGCCATCGCCAACGTGAAGCGCTTCGTCGAGAGCCTGCGCTCGGGCAACTACCTGAACAATGTCGAGGAGAGCGTCGAAAGCAATCTCACTTCGATCCTGGGGCGCATGGCGGCCTACCAGGAGCGTGTGGTCACCTGGGAGGAGATGATGCGCTCGGGCGAGAAACTCGAGGCGCGTCTGAAGCTTTGAAGGCCACGCACGTGCGATAATCCGGGTCCGGGAGTCCAACCGAGGAGGATCCGCCATGTCCTGCCCGCTGGTTTCCGCCGGCTGTCGCGGATGCGCAGCAACCAATCGGCGTCAGTTCTTGGGCACTCTGGCAGCCGTCCCATTCGCCCTCTCTACCGCGGGGAGCCGCGGCGCGCGAGGCGCCGAGCCCGCGCGCCAGCAGCCCGTCCGCCTGGCGCTGAAGGTGCAACCCGTTCTGATCTACTCGCTTTCCCAGCGCCGCGAAGCCTCGAGCTGGCGCCCATGGGGAGGCTTGCACACCGAGGCCGACGTGGCTGCGGAAAAGGAACGGATCGGACGGGAACTGGCCGCCATGGCGAACCAGGCGGAGTTCCCGCTCGAGCTGCTGCCTCTGGCCGAGGCGCGCAGCGCGGCCGAGGCGGAGGCACTCGCGCGCGGCAGCTACGACGCGACCATCATGTTCGCCGCCAGCGGCCCGCTGGGCGCGCTCGAGGCCCTGGCCAGGGCCCGCCGTTGGAACCTCATGTTCGTGCGGCACCGCTCGGGGCCCGTCTACCTGTGGTACGAGATCGCGCACCCACGCTTCCTGCGCAAGACCGTGGACCATTACGGCCAGCCCAACATGGACGTGGACGACGTGGTCGTGGACAGCTACGGCGAGCTGCTCTGGCGCCTGCGTGCGCTCGCTGCGCTGAAGAACACGCTGGGCAAGCGCATTGTGGCCGTGGGCGGCCCCGGCGGCTGGGGCGCCGGCGGCATGCTTGCGCCGCAACGCTCGCGCGAGATCTTCCAGCTCGACATCGTCACGGTTCCCTACCGGGTTCTCGGCGAGCGGATCCAGCGGGCGCGCTCGAACCAGGCGTTTCTGCGGCGGGCCCACAGCGCAGCCGAAGAGTACCTCCGGCAGGACGGCACGCGGTTGGAAACCGACAGGAAGTTCGTGCTCAACGCCTTCGTGCTCAACGAGATCTTCCACGATCTGCTGGACGAGGCCCGTACTGACGCCATCACCATCAACGAATGCATGAGCACGATCATGCCGCTGGCGGAGACGACCGCCTGCATGCCGCTGTCGGTGCTCAACGACGCCGGGTACATGGCCTTCTGCGAATCGGATTTCGTGGTCATCCCCGCCGGTATCCTGCTGCGCTACATCTCGGGCAAGCCCGTGTTCCTGAACGACCCCACCTGGCCGCACGATGGCGTCGTTACCATCGCACATTGCACCGCGCCGCGCAAGATGGACGGCAAGACGCTCGAACCGGTGCGCATCCTCACGCACTTCGAATCGGACTATGGAGCGGCGCCCAAGGTCGAGATGCGCAAGGGCGCCGTCATGAGCAACCTGATTCCCGATTTCAACTTTCGCCGCTGGCTCGGCTTCCGGGGCCAGATCGTGGACGTTCCCTTCCTCGACATCTGCCGCAGCCAGGTGGACGTCTCCGTCGAGGGCGATCTTGCCCGGCTGGTGCGCGAGATGCCCGGTTTCCACTGGATGAGCTGCTACGGGGACTATCTGAAAGAGGTCGGGTACGCGCTGGCCAAGCTGGGCATCCAGTGGTCGAACGTTTCTGCTTGATTATGTTCCGGCCTGCCGGAGCGCCGCCAGCATCGTCTTCAGTTCTTCGACCGTGGGCACCTTGCCCGAGACCAGAATCTTGCCATCCACGATGACCGCAGGCGTCACCCGCACGCCCAGGGCAGCGTATTCCCGCGGGTCGCGGAGGTGAGAAATGTCCGCGGCAAGATCCAGCTCCGCGCAGGCGTTGATCACATTGCGCTCGGTCGCCTGGCAGCGCGCGCAGCCAGGCCCTGCCACCTGAATCTTCATCGCCTCACCTCGTCAGGACGAAGTTTCCGAAAAACCAACCCACCACCGTGCCCAGCACAAGGATCGTTCCCACGTAGACCGCAGCCTTGCGCATGCCGAAGACGCGCGCGATGGCGAGCCAGTTGGGCAGGCTCAGGCCGGGGCCGGTCAGCAGCAGCGCCAGCGCCGGGCCCGGTCCCATCCCCAGCTTCATGAGCGTGTCCACGAACGGCGCCTCTGTCATGGTGGCGAAGTAGCTGACGGCGCCGATCAGGGTGGCAAGGAACGAGGCCCGCAGGCTTCCCCCGCCCAGCCAGACACGGATCCACTCTGCGGGGAGCAGCCTGCCGATCACCCCCACCACGAACACGCCGGCCAGAAGCAGGGGAAAGATGATGCGCACGAACCACCAGGTCTCGCGCAGCCAGGCGCCGATTTCCGCACGCGGCGTCGTGCGCAGCGCATACACCGCGACCACCGCCATCAGCGCGGCCCAGACCAGAACCTTGTAAAGGTAGGCGCCCGTGCGCACCACGTAATTGGGCGCTAGCAGCGAAACCAGCACCAGGCCCAGCAGCACCATCCGTTCGCGCGCAATGACGGGGCCGCCCGCCGACTGCGCAGCGGCAGCTCCCGGTTGCGAAGCCTCCTGCCGGAACGCGGCCGACATCACCGCACCCACCGCGAGGGCCACCAGCAGGGCCGCCGCAATGCGTGAGACGACCATCGCCGCACCGAGCACGCTGCCCGTGTACACCAGCGCGAGAACGTTCGTCGCTGGCGCCACCCAAAGCACGATGAACGCAGCACCGATCCCGGCGCCGCCGTAATAGAGCCCGCTGGCCACCGGGATCACCGTACAGGAACAAGCGGCGACGAAGAAACTGGCGCCTGCCGCCAGCGGGAAGCTCTTCCACTTGCTGGCCTGCTCGCCGAGATGCTCGAGAATCATTTCGCGACGCACGAAGGCCACGATCCCGCCCGCGAGCAAAAAGGCTGGCACCAGGCAAGTCAGCACGTGCGTCGCGACGTAGTCCTCGAGAGCTTTCAGGCCAGCCAATGCGAGTTCGCCGATCACGATGCGCCCTCCCGCAACCCGGCCCGCGCCAGGTTCTTTTGGCCCGCGACCGGGTCTAAGGCCGGGGGCCGAACCTGAAAAGAAGCCTTTCCGTCATTACGAGCCCCGGCGAAGACGCAACCGGCGCAAACGGACGGCCGCGCCCGGTTGTGCTGCACGGCGGGGCCGCTTGGCGCGTAGCACCGCGCGCACGAATTCGACCAGCGGATCGCAGCCGGGCCCCTCCGCCGCCAGGCGGTAGAACACGCGGCGGCCGCGCCGCTCCTCGGCGATCAGGCCTGCGTTCCTGAGACAGCTCAGATGGCGGGAGACGTTCGATTGCGTCAAGCCGAGCGCCACCTGGATCTCGCAACCGCAGCGTTCGCCTCGCAAGAGCAGTTCGAGGATGCGCAGGCGGTTCGGATCCGCGAGTGCCCGGAAACGCCGTGCCAGCCGCGCGCGATCCATCGAAGAATGATCATAGTTGCATGCAATGCCCGCCGTCAATGCCGGTATCCGGCCCCGCTTGCGCCCGACCTGGGTCCGCGCCAAAGGCCGTCCCCACGGCACGCCTCGTCGCCTAGGCACTGCCCCGGCTCGCGCGACGGCACTCGTTGGCGGTCACCGCTCCTTGCGGGCTGCGCGGATCCCGTGCGCATGCCCGGCCCGCAGGCGGTACACTCTCGGGAACCCATGCGGATCCGCGCGCCTGGCGGGACGCAAGAAGCGGACTCTCGGCGCCTGCCGGTCTCTTGCAAGCGTCCGCTGCGCGGCTGAGGCCCGTCGGGGCCGGGTGGGGTCGTGGCTGAAGCAACGCGCGGTCCGCTCAGAAACCGGCCTCTGTCAGGTAGCGCCAGGCAGCGGGCCAACTGAAGCAGCGAAGGTAGAGATCCCGCCCTGCACGCCCCAGTGCGGTGCGACGTTCTGCCGAATCGAGCAGGTCCAGGACCGCTTGGGCAAAGGTTTCCGGATCGTCGGCCAGAACCAAGTGCTCGCCGTCGCGGGCGCCAAGTCCTTCCGCTCCCAAGGTCGTCGAGACGACCGCACGTCCGGCCGCCCATGCCTCGAGGATCTTGAAGCGCGTGCCGCTGGCTGCGAGCAACGGCACGACCACCACCCGCGCCGGAGCGAGCGCCAGGATGGCATCCTCCACCGGTCCGACCAGCTCGATGCGCGGGTCGCCGCGCAGCTCCCCGGCCACGGCGTGGGGGTTCTTGCCGATCACCCTCCAGACCAGTCGCGGGCGCTTCTTGCGCAACACCGGCCAAATCTTGCGGCGGAAGAAGCGCACAGCACCCAGATTGGGCTGGTATTCGAGGTTGCCCGAGAAGGCCACCATCTCCTGCTCGGGCAGCGTGGGCATGGGCGAGACGGGGATTGCGTTCGGGTAAACCTGAACCCCAACCGAGGGCGCGAGCACGCGCACCCGCGCCGCGTCTTCGGGCGAGGCCGCAAGGACAAGGTCGAAGGCAGGCAACCAGCGTTGTTCCAAACGCAACAGGCAGCGTTGGAAGCGGCGGAAAACAGGACGCAGCGGCGGCCGCTCGCTCTCGGCCAGTCGGCGGTACAGCTCCGATTCCACGTTGTGCATGTCCAGCACCAGCCGCCGCGCGACGGCGCGCAAGGTTTCCGCGTAGCGCGCACACCAGAAGTGCTCGATGAGCGCCAGCTCGTAGTGGTGGCCTTGCACCCAACGGGCGATCGTGCCGGCGAAGCCGTCGAAGCGGTCGTTCAGCGGGGGCCGCCCGCGCAGCATGCGCCGCAGGTTGCGGACGAGACGCGCCGCCCAATGATGCGCGTGCGGGGGCAGATCGAGCACCAGGACGCGCCGGAAGCCCGCTCTCGGGAGCGCCGCGCGCGGATCCGGCTGGCCCGGTTCGCGGAAGAGGAGAAGATCCACCTCGTAGCGGCTTCTCAGGTGCTCCAGCACGGAGGCCGTTCGCAGCGCGCCGCCGCCCACCGGGGGATAAGGAGCCTCCGGGCTGAGCACCAGGGCACGCGGCCTACCCCGCGCGTCTCCGCAAGGCCTCGACATAGGCTTCGCGCGTCAGGCGCGCCGTAGTTTCCCAGTTGAACCCAGCCGCACGGCGCAGCGCCCGCTCGCGCCAGGCCGCGCGCCGGTCCGGGCGCTCGAGGAGCGCGAGCATGGCTTCCGCCCAGGCTCGCGCGTCGGTCGGGTCCAACAGCCACGCCGCATCCCCGGTCACTTCCGCGATCGCCGGATCGCGCGAGGCAATCACCGCGGCACCGCACTGCATCGCTTCCAGCGCCGGCAAGCCGAAGCCCTCGTACAGGGAAGGATACACGCACGCCAGCGCCCCGCAGTACAACGTGCGCAATTCTTCGTCCGTGACCTCGCCCACCCACCGGAGACCTTCGCACGGCGGCAACCGCGGGCAGTCCTCCCGTTTGCGGCCCGCAAGGACCAGGTCCACGTCGTGCCGCCTCCGCACCTCGCGAAAGGCCTCGATGAGCATGGGCAGGTTCTTGCGGGGCTCGAGCGTCCCCGCAAAGAGGAAATACGGCCGCCGGACGGGCGGTACCTCCACCGGGCGGAACAACGCCGCGGCTGCCAGCGGCACTGCGATGACTCGCGACGGGGGGAGCCGGAAACGGTCCAGCACCTGGCGGCGCACCGCTTCGGTATGGGTGAGAATCAATTCCGCGCGGCCCATGCGGATCAGCCATGGGGTCCGGCGGCGCACGCGGCTGGCTGAAGGCTGCCAGCGAACCTCCAGCCAAGGAGAGAGATCGTGCACCGTGAGCACGGCCGGCGTCCGGCCCCGCCAGGGAACCTCGAAGTTCGTCCCATGGAACAAATCTGCGCCGACTTGTTCGAGTTCACGGGGCAGGCCCGCGAGCCACCAGCGACGCGCGATCCCACCGGAGGGCGGCCTTCCGCACCGAAGATTGCCGGGGGCGGAAAGGGGACGGAACGGCTGGTCGGAGACGAGCCAGTACTGGTCTTCCGGGAAGCTCGCCGCCAGGGCGCGCGCCAGCTCCTCCACGTAGCGGCGCAGCCCACCGCTCGACAGCGTCAGCGGGGTGGCATCGAGCGCCACGCGCATGGACGTCAGGAGCGGACGAGCCTCCGGATTTCAGCTTCCCGGTTGAGATAATTCTGCTCGTAGTACCTCCGATACTCGCCGGAGAGGACGCGCGCAACCCACCCTGCGTTCTCCCGATACCATGCCACCGTGCGGCGAAGTCCCTCCTCGAAATCCGTCTCGGGCCGCCAGCCGATCTCCTGCTGAATCTTGCGGCTGGAGATCGCATAGCGTCGGTCGTGGCCGGGGCGGTCCGCCACGAAGCGGATCAGGCTCTCGGGCTTCCCGGTGATGCGCAGGATGCGGCGGACGACTTCCAGGTTGGGCAGTGCGCAGTTGCCGCCCACGTTGTAGATCTCGCCCGTGCGTCCCTTCTCGAGCAGGAGGGCCAGCGCGCGGCAGTGATCCTCGACGTAGAGCCAGTCGCGGACGTTGCCGCCGTCTCCGTAGACCGGCAGCGGCCGGTCCTCCATCGCATGCCCGATCATCAGCGGGATCAGTTTTTCGGGAAACTGGTACGGGCCGTAGTTGTTCGAGGCGCGCGTGACGATCACGGGCACGCGGTACGTCGTGAAGTAAGAGAGCACGAGCAGGTCGGCCCCGGCCTTGCTGGCCGAATACGGGCTGCTGGGACGCAAGGGGAAATTCTCGTCCGCCTCCAGCGGTTCGGGCAGGCTGCCGTAGACCTCGTCGGTCGAGACGTGCAGAAACACTCCCAGGCCGTGCTTGCGCGCCGCCTCGAGCAGCACGAAGGTACCCCGCAGGTTGGTCTCAAAGACGGGAGCCGGCGAGAGAATGCTGCGGTCCACGTGGGATTCGGCCGCGAAGTGCACGATGGCGTCGGGCCGGAACTCTTCGAGCAGATGCTCGACCAGCGTGGCGTCGCAGATGTCGCCACGCACGAAACGGTATCGCGGATCGCCGGCCACCGGCGCCAGATTCTCGAGGTTGCCTGCGTAAGTGAGCTTGTCGAGGACCAGCAGTTCGCGCGCACATCCGGCGCCGATCATCATGCGCACGAAGGCCGAACCGATGAAACCTGCGCCCCCGGTGACCAACAGCTTCACGTCCCCTCTCCCGGTTTACTTGTGCTGCAACTCCCAGTCATAGTTGATGCCGCCGTCATCGTACGGCAGGCGGCCTTCATCGTCGGGATCGTAATAGCGATCCGTGACGTAGACCAGCAGAGCGGGCGTCTCGCCGATCACCTTGTAGCCGTGCGCCACGCCGGGCGGGATCAGGACCTGCCACGGTCGGAGGACGCCGATGTACAACGTGTTGCGCATCCCGAAGGTAGGCGAGCCGCGGCGCAGGTCCGCCAGCGCCACCTGCAACATGCCGGCCGCCACCGTCCACAGGTCGGTCTGCCTGAGGTGGTAATGGAAGGCCTTGATCGCCCCGGGATAGCTCAGCGACGCCGAGACTTGGATACGCGACGGGGCGAAAGCCGCCAGCAGGGCCTGCCCCGCCCGCCCCACCTCGAGGAAATAGCCGCGATCGTCGGGCCAGAGGGCCAGCGGCGCCACGCGGACCCCTTCGATCAGGGCGGCTTCATCGGTTCGGCAGATCACGCGGCCGATGCCGCGCTGGCAAGACGGACGGCAAAGTTCCAATCCTCCGTCCGCGGCGATCGTTTCCCAGCTCAGTGCAGGTCCGCTCATGGCTGTTGGGGCACGACTTCCCGCCGCGCGGCCGCCTGCTCGCGTTGCTTGCGCCGCTGCTCCGCCACCAGGTTCGCGGCGCGCAACAGCGAATCGAACGTGCCCGCGTCCGTCCACCAGCCTTCCAGGAACGAGAACGTCATCGTCCCTTCCTCGATGTACATGTTGTTGACGTCGGTGATCTCCAGCTCGCCGCGCGCCGAAGGCACCAGTCGGCGGATCTTGTCGAAAACCGTATTGTCGTACATGTAAATGCCGGTGACCGCGTAGCGCGATTTGGGGTGCCTGGGCTTCTCTTCGATGCGCACGATGCGGTCCCCGCGGATCTCGGCCACGCCGAAGCGCTCGGCGTCAGGCACTTCCTTGAGCAGAATGCGCGCACCACGCTCCTGTCGGCGAAACTCCTCCACGGCCCCCCGGATCGAGCCTTCGATCAGGTTGTCGCCCAGCACCACGCAGATCTTCTGGCCGTCAGCGAAATGTTCCGCCAGCGAGAGCGCCTCCGCGATGCCGCCCTCGCCCTCCTGATAAGTGTAGTTCAAGTGCGACAGTCCGAATTCCCTGCCGTTACCCAGTAAGCGCAGGAAGTCCCCCGCGTTGCGCCCGCCGGTCACGATCAGGATGTCGCGGATGCCAGCCTCGACCAGCATCTCGATGGGATAGAAAATCATCGGCCTGTCGTAGACCGGCAGCAGGTGCTTGTTGGTAATTTTGGTCAGCGGGTAAAGCCTGCTCCCCGTGCCGCCCGCCAGCACTACTCCCTTCATGGACCGCTCCGCGGGAACCCTCTATGATAACCCTGAAAAGGTGAACGGGACTCGGCAGCCGGAGGCGGTTTCGGGAGCGGTCGCGCACGAAGGCGCCGCCCCCACGCAAGACCGTTACCGGCGCGCGCGGTGGCCCGGTGGCCTCGAAACCGCCGCACTGCTTTGGCTGGCGGGACTGGGGGCGGTCAACCTCTACCGTGCCGCCACCCAATCCATCACCGCCGACGAGGCTTTCACGTACAACCACTTCGCGGGCGGCGACGTACCGGTGCGGGTTTACGACGCCAACAATCACGTGCTGTTCACCTGGCTGGCGCGGGCCGCGGTGGCCACTTTGGGCCTTTCGGAATTGAGCCTGCGGCTGCCCAGCGTGGCTGCTGGCTGGGCGTACCTCGCTTGGGCGTTCGTGTTCGCCCGACGCTGGATTGCCCGGCCGTGGCTGTTCACACTGACCGTGGCTGCTCTGAGCCTGAATCCCTTCCTGCTCGATTTCCTGTCGGCTGCTCGGGGCTACGGGTTGGCACTCGCGTTTTTCGGGTGGGCCTTTTACTGGGCGGTGCGGGATCTGGCCGCTGCGGCGCCCTCTCGCGCGCGTTGGCGATGGATCGCCGTATGCCTGGCCCTCGCCGTTGCCGCCAACCTGAACTTCGCCGTGCCCGGCGCTGCTCTCGCCGGGGCCTTCTGCGTACTGACGGCGCTCGCGAAGCCCCCGGCCGCCCGGCGCCTCGCCGAGCTGGTCCGCTCCCTGCTGCTGCCGGGATTGCTGCTGGCCGCAGCCATGCTGGCCTGGCCGCTGCGCACGGCGCGACGGGAGGCCTTTTATTTCGGAGTGGAAGAACTGCGGCAGACCTTGCAAGGCCTGATCTTTTATTCGTTCTGCTATCGCTCCCCGGAGAGGCCCTCCGCGCTTCAGGTTTTCTTCTGGACCGTCGCCCCTTGGTGGACGCTCGCAGTTCTCGGAATCGCAGCGGTCCTCTGTGGTTGGGGTCTCGCGCGCATGGGGAAGTGGTCCGTCGAAGGCTGGCCTCCCGACCGGTGCCTGCTCATGCTGGCGAGCATGACTTCGTGGCTCGGCTTGGGCATCTTGCTCCTGCTCAAGAATCTCTTCGGCCTGAAGTACCCCGTGGATCGGACCGCGATCTACTGGATCCCGCTGGTCACGGTGCTCGGCCTGTCGGTCGCCGCCGCCGCGCGAAATCGGCTCACCCGCCTGGCCTCCTCGCCGCTGGCGGCCTTTCTCGCACTGGCCTGCGTGCAGTACGCACTGCAGTTCGACACGAGCTATTACGCGCAGTGGCGTTACGACGCCGGCACCAGGGAGATGGTGGAAACCATCCGGCGACGCGAGGCGGCTGCGCCTCGCCCGCGGGTGCGGATCGGCGCGAGCTGGGTGTTCGAGCCGAGCCTGAACTTCTACCGCCAGCGGTATCGTCTGGAGTGGTTGGAGAACGTCACGCGCGACGGGCCGCGCGGCGATTACGACTACTATTTGCTGGTCGGCGAGGATGTCGCCTTGGTGGAGGCAATGAAGCTCGAGGTGCTGCGCAGGGATCCGCTCTCGGGCGCCGTGCTGGCCGCGCCGCGCGGCATGGTACAATCCCGCCCATGAAACTCTACCGCTGGAGCGAGGTGGCCAAGGAGCAGATGAGTCCCGCAATCGCGCGCCAGGTGATTCACACCGAACGGATGACGGTGGCCCGCGTGCATCTGGCCAAGGGAGGCATCGTCGCCGGGCACCGACACGCGAACGAGCAATGCACGCTGCTCGAGAAGGGCCGCTTGCGCTTCACGGTGGAAGGCGAGAGCGTGGAACTCGAAGCTGGCTGCGTGCTGCAAGTGCCGGCCAACGCATTCCACCAAGTGGAGGCGCTCGAGGACAGCGTGGCTGTCGACGTGTTCACGCCGCGGCGCGAGGACTGGCTGCGTGGCGAGGACGCCTACTTGCGGAGCTAGCATGGCCGTGCGCGTTGCTGCAGGCGGGCAGGCCATGTTGACTCCCCCCCCGAATCTGGTACAATCGCCACGTGCGAATCGTCGGAACGGCCGGCGCCGGGAAGGCAGGGGTGCCCGGGCCGTGTCCCGCGATCCCGCCTGGGGATCGCCGCGTCAGCGATGCCGGGAGGCGTCTCCCGGCGGTCCTATGAACGAACCGTGGGGGTCATGAACCGGGCCGGGGGGTCGAATCGCACGAGCGCTCCGCTGCTGGACCGCGTTTCGCCGTTCCCGGCCAGGATGAGAATGCAATTGCATGTTTCCAGGCAGAACATCCTTACCACCGCGCAAGCTTAGGGTCCGCGAGAACGTCAACGAGGGCATCCGGGCCCGCGAAGTGCGGGCCGTTTTCCCGGACGGAACGGTCGAAATCATGCCGACCGCAGCCGCCATTCGCAAGGCTCAGGAGATGGGGCTCGACCTGATCCTGGTGGCGCCGACTGCCGAGCCGCCCGTGGCCAAAGCCATGGATTGGGGCCAGTGGCAGTACGAGCAGAAGAAAAAACAGCAAGAGGCCAAGAAAAAGCAGCACATTATCCAGGTCAAGGAGCTGAAATTCCGCCCCAACACGGACGAGCACGATTACCAATTCAAGAAGAATCACGCTATCCGGTTCCTGCAAGAAGGCAACCGAGTGAAGGCGGTCGTACAGTTCCGGGGGCGCGAGATCGCTCACGTGGAGCTCGGTCAACGCCTGCTGGAGCGGTTCGCCCAGGATCTGGCGGCCTACGGGACGGTCGAAGGCCAGCCTCGACTCGAGGGGCGCAACATCCACATCATCGTCGCACCCTTGAAAATTCAAAAGCAGAAGCAGGCCGCCCCGTCCCCGCAGCCACAACAGTCGGGCGGTCGCGAACAGGCCGCGCAAGGCTGAAAGGCGCAGAAGCACGAGGGGCGCGGGGGCTCGAGAGCCCGGCGATTCCGTGCGCCGGGACGGGCTTTCCCAACCCAAAACCCACCTTGGCGCCAGCCGGCTCCTGAGCAGGCCGACACGCTTATTCTTCGCCGGAGCCCGAGTTGTGCGGCTAGCCCGGCAACGGTGCCCGCCCTCGTGGCTGCCGGCGCATCAGGGGGCGCCTCCACGGCGGGGGGCATGCCCCCTTTCAAGGCTCTGCGCCGGTTGCCTTGCGGTTCCCACAGGCACGGAGCGGGCCTGGCGCGAGCAACGCCGGGAAAGGTGCGAGCGCCGCGCAGGGGCTTGCTGGCCTTCTGCCGCTCTCAGAAAAAGAGATACTTGCGCCAGCGCTCTTCGCTACGACCCAGCAGGCGCATGATGTGACGGCTCGTGTGCAACGTGAAAGGCCTCGGCGGACGGGCCAGTTTCATCCCGGCCTCTTCCGGCGTGCGGTTGCCCTTGCGGTTGTTGCACTCGTGACAGCAGGTGACGAGGTTCTCCCAAGTGGTTTCGCCGGAGCGCGACCTGGGGATGACATGGTCGAGAGTCAGCTCCGAGGAAGGCAGCGTTCTCAGGCAATACTGGCAGGTATAACGGTCGCGCATCAAAATGTTCTTGCGGGAGAGGGCCCGGGTCTGTTGCGGGATGCGGCGATACTCGAGCAGCCGGATGACCGAGGGTAGCGGTATGGCCTGGCGCGCCGAGCGCAGCAGTTGGGAGGAGTACTCCTCCGGAGTGGCCACGCCCTTCAGCACCAGCACCAGCGCGCGACGCGCCGCACAGATATTGATCGGCTCGTAGCTGGCATTGAGCACCAGCACCGGGGTGTCGACGCCGTTGCGCCCCGCCATCTCAGGCTGCCTCCTTCGCCGGCGGCGCGGCAAGCAGCGGGCGGCGGTCGGCTCGCGCCAGGGTAAGTACGGCAACGTACCGGGCGCCCGCCTGCTTCAGGGCCTGCGCACAGGCCGCCGCAGTGGCGCCCGTGGTCATCACGTCGTCCACCAGCAGCACCCGCTGGCCTTCGAGCCGCACGCCCCGGCGCACACGGAACGCGCCTGCGACGTTGGCGCGCCGCGCGGAGTGGCTCAGCCCGGCCTGGGCCGCCGTGGCGCGCACGCGGCGCAGCAGATTCTCGGGCTTCCGGCCGAACCGGCGAGCCACCTCCGCGGCCAACAACTCGGCCTGGTTGAAGCCCCGACGCAGGCGGCGCCTCCAATGCAACGGCGCAGGCACGATCCGGTCAAAGTTCAGCTCGCGCGGCATGGCCAGTGCCATCCACTCTCCGAGCACCTTGCCCAGTGGCCGAACGCCCCCGTACTTGAAAAGGTGGATCAGCTCCCGCAGCCGCCCCTCGTAAGCCCCCCAACAGTAGGCCGCGTCGAAGGCTCGGAGGCCGCGACGGCACAGCGCACAGCAACCCTGCTGGTCGAGCGGAGCCCGGTTCAGGAACGGCGTCCGGCACCGTGCGCAGAAATGCTCTGCACTCAGCGGCTCCGGGGTTCGCAAGCAGTTCGCGCAGACGGGAACCCGCGAGGCCTGACGGAGGGGCTCGCCGCAAATGCGGCATTCGTCCGGGAAAAGCAGCCACAGCAGAGGCGCGAAAAGCTCGTCCGCGAAGCCGGCCAGCCGTTGCGGAACCAAGCCCGCCAACCGACGACTCGAGAAGGCGCACCTCCTGAACTTTTGAGTGTACACTATCTGCTTGACCCGGTTCCGGCCCGGGGACCGGGCACGGGCTGGATTACGGCCTGCGTTGAGAAGCCGTCTGGCGGCCCGGCGCGATCGTCGGGCACAAGGGCGGAAGCATGCCGGCCACAACACCGATCATTCCCAGGCGCAGGGCGGCATCCAGGGAGGCTGAAATGTTCACACGTCGTACGTTTTTGAGCGTCGCCATGACCGCGTGGGCGACCCGGCAGGGGCGGGCCCAAGGTCCTTCGACGGAAAAGGTGGTGATCGAGCCGGGCGAGGCCATCGCAGTGATCCGGCCCGAACTGCACGGGCACTTCGCCGAGCACCTCGGCACCTGCATCTACGGCGGCTTGTGGGTGGGACGGAACTCCCCCATCCCGAACATCAACGGGCACCGCAAACAGGCGGTCGAGTGGCTGCGCGAGTTGGGCATTCCCGTGCTGCGATGGCCGGGAGGGTGCTTCGCGGACGACTACCACTGGCGCGACGGCATCGGGCCGCCGGAGAAACGTCCCAGGCGCGTCAACATCCACTGGGGCAACTACGTGGAAGACAACAGCTTCGGCACGCACGAGTTCATCGAGCTGTGCCGTTTGATCGGCGCCGAGCCCTACATCGCAGGCAACGTGGGCAGTGGCACGCCGCAGGAGATGCGCGACTGGGTGGAATACTGCAATTATCCCTCCGGCAGCACCCTGGCGGAGGAACGCGCCGCCAATGGTTCGCCCGAGCCCTTCCGCGTGCGCTACTGGGGCGTGGGCAACGAGAACTGGGGGTGCGGCGGCAACATGACGCCGGAGGAATACGCTGCGCATTACCGCCGCTTCGCCACCTATCTGCGCGACTTCGGCGACACGCGCCTGTTTTTGATCGCCTGCGGGCCGGGCGGCAACAACCTGGAATGGACCCGCCGCTTCATGGAGGCCATGCCGCGTCGCGTGCGCATGCACGGCTACGCGATGCATTACTACTCCTCGGGCAAGAACCAGGCCACCAAGTTCACGGTCGAGAACCTGCGCGCGCAACTGGCCACCTTCTGGGACCTGGAGAAAGCCGTGCTCGAACAGCGCGCCCTGCTCGACAAGTACGACAAGGACCGGCGCATCGGGTTGCTGGTGGACGAATGGGGCGTCTGGGACCGCATGGATCCGGAGGAGGAGAAACGCTACGGCCGGCTGTTCCAGCAGATCACCATGCGCTCGGCCCTGGCCGCCGCGCTGGGATTGAACGTCTTCCACCGGCAGGCAGACAAGCTGGTGATGGGCAATCTGGCGCAGACGGTGAATGTGTTGCACGCGCTGCTTCTGGCCGACGGACCGCGTTGCATCCGCACGACAACTTATTACGCCTTCGAGCTCATGAAGCCGCACCGAGGCGCTACCGCCGTCCGCGCGCATGCGCCCGAGGCGCCGCCGCCTTCGCTCTCGGTTTCGGCTTCCCGGCGGCAGGACGAACTGATCGTGACGCTGGTGAACCCGCGCCACGACACAGGCGCGGAGCTGGAGTGCGCCGTGACCAAAGGGAGTGTGCGTGCTGCCCGCGCGCGGATCCTGCACCACCCGGACTTCAACGCCGGCAACACCTTCGACGCGCCCGACCGGATCGTGCCGCGCGACCACCCAGTCACGGCTTCCGGGGCCACGGTGCGCCTCACCATGCCGCCGCTGAGCATCGTGACCATCCAGGCAGGGCTCGCGGGCGTCTGAGGAGCGCGCGCTGACCGGCGCGGCCCTCAGTCGGCGTCGCCGTGCTCGGCGATCTGTTTCTTGCCGCTTTCCATCAGGTCCAGGAAGCGCTGGAAGAGGCGCGAGAGCGCGGAGCCGAGCTCCGCGTCCGACGAGCCGATGGAAACGATCGTACGCGCGTTCTTCAGCGTCTGGCTGGCCTCGGCCAGACGAGCCGCCTGGGGCGTCAGCAGCAGCAGCTCGGGATTGCTCTTGAGCAGGGCCAACTCTTCCCTTTCGAACGCCAGCCGCATGCGGCTGCGCTTCAGCTCGTCCTCGGTCCGCTTCTCGGCCAGCGCCGCTTCTCGCTCCAGTTCCTGACGCTTGAGCTCGAGCTTCTTCAATTCGAGTTGATGCTCGGCCAGCGCGATCTGCTCTTCGGCCTCGACGCGCGCCCGCGCCGCCGAGACGCGCGCCTGTTGCTGGAGCTGCTCGGTCTGTTCGAGGATCCTGGCCGATTCGCGCTGGCGGAGCGCCTCCGCGATGGCGGGATCGGCCGGTTCGATGGTTCGGACCGAGAGGGCCACGATCTCGAGCCCGAAACGCGCCGCCTCGCGCCCCAGGCGTTCTTCCAGGTGCGCGGCGAGGCCTTCTCCGGAAAGCTCTTCCACCGGTCGCGGCTCTGCGTAGGCGGCAACAGCCCCCTGGATGACGGTCTCGAAGGCCTGGGCCGCCTTTGCGATCGCATCGGACTGCCAGCCGCCTGCACGCACCAACCCGGCGAGGTTGGCGCGGGAGGCGGCAACGGTCACTGCCAAGCGGACCCGCACCGGAATCGCGCCCCGGCAGGCGCTTTCCACGTCGAGTTCGATGGGGTGCGTGGCGGCGGGGATGGCCAGGCTGAAGTGGCGCGGGTAGAAGACGCCGCTGCGCAGGCGAATCTCGCCCCGCGATTCGCGCAACACCAGTTGATCGGGTTTACGCAGCCGGAACTCGAACAGCGCAAACGCAATCGCCAGCAACAGAAGAACGCCCACGACGGTCCACATCTTTACGGCTCCGCAGTTGCAACCTGGCGATGCCAGGGTGCACGAGTGCTTTCCGCTCGAGCCAGCCAGGGAAACAGGAAAGCGCCCGAGTTAGAAGTATAGCGCAGCCGCCTTCGCGCCAAGGTTCCACGACCGGTTGACCGGCTCACAACGCCCGGGTGGACAGCGCCAGCAGGAAACCGGCGGCCAGGCGGGCCTCGCGCGCCGCGTACCAGGCCACCTCGTGCAGGCCGAGCAGGGCCTTGAAACGGCGATGGCGCAGGCGCCAGCGCAGGCGGAGCCAGAACTTGGTCAGATCGCGGCGGCTCGCGCGCAAGGGACCGACCTGCCAAAGCGAGACCTTCCGCCAGGCGAGTTGCAGTCCAGGGGACGCCGTCCTCGCAGGCAAGTTTGCCCTCGCCCTGCGGCAAGCCGCCTGCAAGTCCTCGACGTGCAAGCCACGGCGCAGGTTCTCGCCCATGCGCGCCAGCTCCTCGAGCGCGCGCTTCTCGATCTCCAATCGCGGACGCGTCGCCAGCCACACCTCTTCCATTTCCAGGGCCAGGCGCACGACGCCAGCCAGGTAGCGCCCGACCTCGCGGATCCGGCGTGCCAAGTGGGCCACGACGTTCTCGCGCGGGAAGCAGGGGCGGCGGCTCTTGCGGTCCTTGAGCCGGAAGATTCCCGTGAGCATCGGATGCGCGCCCTCGTTGATGATTGCGTGTCGGTACCAGAAAAGGTTCAGGAACAGATCCCAGTACTGGTGGGGATGCGCCCGGCGCAGGATGGCCTTCAAATTCTCGAGGCTGTAAAACCGGCGCCAAGCCTCTTGGTAAGCCTTCTGCCAGGCGGTGGCGCTCATGTGGGGGTGAGGCATGCAGACGTGGCAGGAATCATAGTTGTTGTAATCGGCATCCAGGGGCACGCCTTTTCGGACCAGGTTGCGGTGATCCTCGGAGCCCGGCAGCGGGACCATCATGAAGAAGCTCGCCTGATCCGGCTGCACCTCGTGGATCAGGCGCTCGACGTCCTGACGGACGCTTTCTTCCGTGTCGTTGGGGAAGCCGATGATGTAGCCGACATGGGTCCGCACGCCTGCCTCCCGCCAGGCCGAGATCATGCGCGCAAAGTCGTCGGCGCGGTTCTGCGTCTTGTTCGCCTCCGCGAGGTTGCGTGGGTTCAGGCTTTCCATCCCGATGAAGACGGTCGAACAGCCTGCGCGCGCTGCTTTCTCCCGGAACCGCGGGATACGGTAGGCGGCCACGTCCACCTGCATCACGAACTCTATGCGCAGGCGCTCGTCCTCGCGCATGGCGATCAGGCCGTCGAAGATCGCCTCCCAGACCGGGTTGCGCGCGAAATTGTCGTCCGTGAAGAAGTACACGCGGATTCCGCTTTCCTTGTAGTGCCGGCGGATCGAAGCCAGCACGCACTCGGGCGAGCGGCAGCGCATCTTCCGCCCCTGTACGTTGATGACCGTGCAAAAAGAGCAACGGAAGGGGCACCCGCGGCTGCAATCCATGGTCGCGTAGTCGGCGGAAAGAAAGCGCCCGCGCAGCTCGGGGTGGATGCGGGGCGGCGGAGCCTGCCAGAGGTCCGGGGGATCGTCGAGGAAGCGATAGATCGGTTGTAGGCGGCCCGTGGCGGCATCGCGCAACAGTTCGGCCCAGCGCCCTTCGATCTCGCCGGCCACCAGGCTGACGCCCGCCTCCACCAGTCGCCGGATCTCGGGCGATCCCTGCGGGAACATCGCCAGCATGCCGCTGGGGTGGAAGCCGCCCATCATCACGGGCACGCCCTCGCGCCGCAGGGCGAGTGCGATATCGGCCGCCCGCTCGAACTGGTTGCTCTGCACGCCGACCAGGCAAGCCACGGCGCGTTCCCGAGGCGGCCGGTGGGAGCGGGCGATGGCGAGCAGCGGGACCTTCGCCACCGTCTCATCCACCACGTGAACTTTCAATTGCACCGGCGCCAAGGCGCCGGTTTCGCGCACATCTTCGGTAAGGGAGTAGAGACAGGCCAGCGTGTTGCTCGGCACGATGCCGCGCCAGTGCCGGATGACGTAGCCCTCGTCGTCATACTTGGATGGTTTGATGAGATAGACGTGCAGGACCGGCGAGTCTTGGGTGGGCTTCACGATAGCATCCCAATTGCATCCAGCTTACTACAGCGCGGGCGCGCCGGGCCAGGAAACCACGGGATCTTCCTGCAATTTCTTTTTGTTTCTCGTTCTGGCATCAATCCCGCGGGGCCAGCCGGATCATGCTCAGATTGACCGTGAGGACCCGGTCGTCTCCGGGTGCGCGCCATGGCGGGCCGGCCCGGATCTCCAGCAGGTATTCGCGACCCGCGTCGAGGTCTGCCTCGTAAAGGAAGAGGCCGGGCCGCTCCAGGACCTTGCGCGGCAGCTCTCGATCGCCGGCGCGCACCCCGATCCATACCGGCTTGCCCGTGCGGAAGGCTTCCGGAGGGGCGTACCCGCGAATCCGCAAGCGCTGGGGCCGGTCACTGAGCCGGACCAGGCGGGCCCGTGCGCGTTCTCCCATCCAGCGGTAGCGATTGCCGAAGACCCCTTCCAACTGGTAGAACCCCTCGCCGAGCAAGCGTTCGTGGCCGGGGCGGGAGAAATCGATCAAGTCGTCACGATCGCCCGGGTAGAGCTCTTTCTTTTCCGCGGAGGCGAGCAGGTTGTAAACGCCACCTTCCAGGGGCGCCTGGTAACCGCAGCGCCGGCAGAGCAACGCCTCCCGGGCGTCGCGATGGAACTCGCCTCCGCAGTCTGGACACTGGAGCACCTGCTCGAAACGGTCCGCGGCCCAAGGCACCGCTTTTGCTGGCCCCTCTTTCTTGCAAACGGCGGCAAGGATGCCCCCCAGCAAATGCGCGGCGCGCCACAGCGAGCGGTAGGGGTCGAGCCGGACGGCGATGCGTTTCAACCAGCGCTCCAGGGCGCCATTCTCGCGAACCAGAACTTCGTAACGACGCTCGGGAAAGTGCCGGGCGAGCATCCGATGCCAGTCGCGCAAGTACAGGGAGTGATTTTGGCGGATCCCGTAGCTCTCCTCTTGTCCGGCTCCGATGACGTCGCGAACCAGGAAGCCGAGCAGACCCCAATGGTACAGCCGCCTTTCCCACGGCTTCATGCTCTCGTAATAAGGGCAGCGGTAAAGGCCCAGCGAAAGCAGCCGCCTGAGGGGCTCCTCGGCGAAGACGAACACACCGCCCGGCGCCAGCACGCGCTTGACTTCCAGCACCACGGACTCGATGTCCATGAACTGGCTGAGCATCTGGAAGGCCGCGACCATGCGCAGCGAGCCGTCGCGGAAGGGCAGGCGCAGCGCATCCGCCGCCACGCGCACGGGCGCCCGCGGCAGGTTCCAGCGCTCCTGCAACACGGCGCCCCAGCGCAAGGCGTCAGCCGAGATGTCCAGCGCGAAGCCCTCGGCGCCGAACTCGTTCACCAGCATGTAGCTGGTGTGCCCGGCGTTGGCCCCGATCTCCAAGAACGGAGAGGCCGGCCCGATCCAGTCCCAATACCGGCGCAGGAAATCCGCCCGCTTCTCGTTTTCCTCGCGGTAGGCGCGCAATGCGCGCTCGGGCTCGCCGAGCGAAGCGAAGCTGTGAAATTCGACCTCGGCGCGCTTGACTGCGAGGCTCTGCGCTTCCCGGCGACGTGGAGCGGCCGTCATCGCAACAGCTCCTCGGCGCTCATTTGGCGCAGGTCGTCGAACAGCAGATCCGGTTGCAGGGCAGCGAGTTCTTCCTTAGGCGTGATGCCCGTGGCCACAGCCACCGCGCGGATGCGATTGACCCTGGCGGCTTCGACATCGGCCGGGGCGTCTCCGATCAGGCTCACGGGCCGGCCGCGCTGCCACAGGCCGAGTCGTCGCGCCTCGGCCAACGCCAGCCTGACCAGCCCGGCCCGGTTGCGGCGCATCTCGCCGAAGGCGCCGAGACGGAAGTAATGTCGCAGCCCCGCCCGCTCGAGCTTCTTCCATCCGATGCGCGTCAGGTTGCCTGTCACCAGTCCCATGGCCGCGCCGCGCGATTCGAGCGTCCGCAGCAGACGTCGCACGCCGGGGCAGGTCTTCCTTCGCAGGTCGGGGCAGGTGCGCTCGTAGATCGCCTCGGCCTCCCGGGTGATGGCCGGCATCGCCTCGCGGATCAACCGCTGCGGTGCCCCTGCCTGTCGCAGCATGCGGCTGATGATATCCGGATCGAGCATCCCGTGCAGGGGAATGTGGTCGGTTGTGGTTTCCAGACCCGTAACCCGGCGGATGGCTTCGATCAGCGCCAGGCGGTGGTGCGGACCGGTGCGTCGCAGCAGCGTCCCGTCAATGTCGAACAGCACCAGCGCGACCGGCACATCTACTAAGATATAACTGCCATGCAGTGGGAGTTCCCGGGAGGCAAGCTTCTGAAGCTCGTCATCGGGGACATCACGCGCGTGCCGGCGGACGCGATCGTGAACGCGGCCAACGCGCAATTGCGCGGAGGAGGCGGAGTGGACGGCGCGATTCACCGCGCGGGCGGCCCCTCGATCATGCGCGAGCTCGACGAGATCCGAGCGCGCCAGGGAGGCTGTCCGACGGGCAGCGCGGTCGTCACCGGGGCCGGCAATCTGCCCGCTCGTTACGTGTTCCACGCCGTGGGACCCATCTGGCGGGGAGGCGACCGCAACGAGGCCGAGCTGCTCGCCTCCTGTTACCGGACCTGTCTGGCCCTGGCCGAAGAACGCGGACTGAGCACGATCAGTTTCCCTTCCATTTCCACCGGCGCCTACGGCTACCCGGTCCGCCAAGCCGCAGAAATCGCCATGCAGGAGGTCTGCCGGCACTTGCAACGGCCTGACACGCGCCTGCGCGAAGTGATCTTCGTGCTATTCGACCAAGCCACCTTCGAGGCCTACGCCGAGGCGCTGCGGCAGCGGGCGCCTGTAGAATAGCAAGTGGATGCAGGTCGTTCAGGCGGGGCAGCACAAATACATCTGGCTCGAGCTCGATCCCAACGTGCTGGCCGACGTCGCGCGGCAGGCGGGATTCCAGTGCCAGGTGGAGGACCTCAAGCGCGCCCTGGCCATGACGCTCTCGACGCCGGGCCGCAGGGCGCCGCTGCTACTGTTCGACGCCTCCGACCCAGGCAACCTTGGCTGGTTCTCGCGCTGCCAGTTCTACGTGGACGGGCAGACGGGAGTCGTCTTGCAAACGCCGCTGCTCATCGCCAATTGTCGCGACCGGTCGGGCCGCATCCTGCGCGACGCAGTCCGGCTGCAAGTCATGAAGGAACTGCCGGTGAGCTTTCGCCTGCCCGGGCGGCAGCCTGTCACCGAACAGATGGTCTACGCGCTGGTTTACAATTTCTTGCACGCTCTGCTGAACGTCGGCGTGGGCGTCTGCGGCGGACCGGTGGTCAAGCCCCTCGCCGGGCGCATCGAAAGCGTGACCTCCGGGTAGCGTCGCGCAGTCCCGAGAGATGAATCGGCTGTGCCGCGACCGGAGAAAGACTCGTGGTCAGCCGGGTTGAGCTCCCGAATCACCCGTGTTTGCGCCATGTCTCCTGCGACCTCGGGTACTTCCGGATTCCGGCCGGGCCGAAAGGTAGCGGCAAGACCACCCTCTTTGAGGCTCCGCTAGTCCTCCGGGGCCTCTGATCACCAACCGACTGGAGAGCGCGCTGGAAGACCGCATCCGCGACCCCGGACCTGATTTGGGCGCGTCGCCCGGGCGCCATCGAGCCGGTCGTCGAAACCGAAAGACCGGAGCAGTTGCGCAGGAGACCGGGCAAGGAGGCCTAAGGGCGCATCCGATCTTGGGTGCGCATCAAGGTCGGTGAGCAAAGCGCCGGGATCGAAGAGGAGCGGGCGTTGCTGACTGACAGCCCTGCTCCGGCCCGGCGAGAGCAGCGCTCCTTCCCCGAGTTCCGGCCAGCACAGGAAAGCCTGCTTACGAGGAAGAGCGTGCATACCAAGCGCATGATCCTCGTCAAGAAACCGGGGGGCAACGACTACTGCGATTCCGGGCTCCAGAGCGAACCCGGCAAGGAATGGATTCCGGCCATTCGGCTCGGTCCGAAACGTTCGACGTTCGACAGTTCGCTCGAGGACGGGAGCCGTTTCCCCGTGGGCACCTGCCTCAAGTCGCTGCTCAAGCACGGGGTGGAACGCAACGGTGTGAGCAGCCCGGCGATGCGGCAATCGAGTCGCCCCGGCCACTGACGTTCGCTCAAGCCGGACGGATCCAACCCCCCAGGGGTTGTGCTGGCAATGCAGGAATGTGCCCCTGCTCGTTTCGAGCAGTGGATGGATCATGTGCGCACCGTACTGCCGGAGCTGGTGTGTCTCCGTGTCCAGGTGGGTGAGGACGACCGGCACGCCTGCCTGACCGCGCACTTCGTCTGGGAGGTCGAGATTCCCTCTTGGGGGCTCTCCGACGGCCCCTCCGAACTTCTGGCGCTTACGCTACGGGCCTATCTTCCACAGGTCTCCGCGATCCACCTGGTCGAAGCGCCCGAGAACGGCGCGCGCCCACGTGCGCTAGAGGCGGTCTTCCAGTCGCTGAGCTCTGTCTACGGCGGCCATGTGTTGGAGCCATGCACTCGCCCCTGCTGGTGGCTATGGCCGATCGTGCCCACTTGCCGTGCTTTGCCCGAACCGGGCATGGGGGAACCGATATCGTGCCCGGCGATACGCAGCCGGCCCTGCGCGACTGGCACCGCGACGTCAATCGCGCGGCATTGTTCGCTTCCCGAGTTCTGGGGTGATCAAGTCGAATCCGGAGTGGGAGCTGATCGTTCTGGAACCCGACAAGAACACCCAAAAGAGCCTCCAGCCCTAACTGACCCGTCGGCGCGACTTGGGCATCCCCCCTGACTTGAAATACCAGGTCCTCACGCATCCGTTCCGCGATCCCGCCGTCCTGCACGAGTGTCACGCTTTCCCACGCGCGTCCTTGCGGTGCGCCGCGCGGGCGCTCGCGCTGTTCGATCACGAGGGCTCGGGGAGGGGCAAGCCGCTCGAACCGGAATCGAGGCGGCAGTCCAGGCCAGGCTCGACGCCAACGGCTGATGGGGGCGATCCGCTGTCGTGGTATTGACCCCGAGCTCGAAGTCCGGTTCTGAGCGACCGGCGCGCGTGCGATGCCGCGCTCGAAACGAGCGCTTCCGGCAAGAAGGTGGCGTAGTTCCGGCGCGAGCAGGGGAAGCCGACGTCCCGAGGCAAACCCGACCAGCAAGGGAGCCCTCCGAGCGCGTTTTCCCACGCCTGCACCGGCCGCGTTCGTCGGCCTTCTACCGGTCGGTGGCGAGGAGCGCATCGTTTCGCGGGTGCGGGGATCCTGCGTTCGGAAAGCTGTGCAACGTTCTGCGCGATTCGTTTCCGCCTGTTTTCGCGGCAGATCGAGTCGCGGCTCAGCGCGATTGCTTGATCAACAGCAGGAGTGCGACCGCGTCGGTTCGCGCGACGAGGCTGTGCGGCAACTGCGGCGCCATCCAGACCCAGGTCCCGGCACGAGCCTCGCGAGGCTCGGAGCCCAGCAAGAGTCCGATCTGGCCCTCGAGCACATGGAGGATCGCCGGCGTCGCAGCCGTGTGTTCGGAAAGTTCCTGGCCGGCGGCGAAAGCGAACAGCACCACCTTGAGCTGCTCGTCGTTGTGCAGGGTGCGGCTCAGTATGCCATTGCTGGGGATGCTCACCTCAGCTCGCAGGTCCTCGATGTATCGGTATTGCACGTGACTGCCTCCCGACCCGCTAGGATGGAATGCAGCGCCCGCAGGCCGCATTCCGGATTATGGCAGAAGCTGAAGAACAGATCGCACCGCTCTCAGCGCACGAAGAACCTCTGCCGCTTTATTGCGAGGTAGGCCTTCCCATCCCCCTCGAGCGGACCTTCACCTACGCGCTGCCGGAAACCCTGCGGCATCGAGTCCGGCCGGGCTGCCGCCTGCTCGTGCCCTTCGCGGGGCGGAAGCTCGTCGGCTTCGTGCTCCGTTGCCACAACCAAGCGCCGGAAGTCGTCCCGCGCCAGGTGCTGCGCTTGCTGGACGAGGAGCCTGCGCTCGAGCAGGATCTGATCGAGCTGGGGCGCTGGATCTCCTCTTATTACTGCGCTCCGCTCGGCGAAACCTTGCGCGCCATGGCGCCTCTGGCGGGGGAGGTCCGCCGCGGAAAGGTCTATTCGCTCACGGAGACCGGACGAGAGATCTTGCGGCGGCTGGCGAGCGCCCCCGACGATCCGAGCCCGGCCATGCAAATCCTCCGGCTGCTCGAGTCCCGTCCCCTGTCCGCCTCCACCATAGCGCGCAAGGTGCTCCAAGCCGAGGCTGCCCTGCGAGCGCTCGAGCGCCGCGGCTTCGTACAGGCCGAAGACGTCGAGGCCTTGCGCGACCCTTTCCGCTCCCCCTCGGATCGCCTGCGCGTAGAGCTGGCCGGACCGCGGCCGGAGGGAAAGTTCCGCAGGTCGGAAAGGGAATTGCTCGCATACCTGGAATTGCACCCCGGCAGCCATAACTTGCGCGAGCTCGAGCAGCGACTCCGGCACGCCGGCTCGGCGGCGCGAGCGCTGGCCCGCCGGGGCCTGGTGCGGATCTCGATGGAAAGGCCCCTGGCCACGGACGCGCCCGAGCGTCCCCCCCACGTGCTCAATCTTCACCAGCAGGCCGCCTTCGACGCCATCCGGGCCGTGCTCCGAGAAAAACAATTCCGTGTTTTCCTGTTACAGGGGGTCACCGGCTCGGGCAAGACCGAGGTCTATCTGCGCGCCATCGAGGAGGCGCTCGCCCTCGGACGAGGCGCGCTGCTGCTGGTGCCGGAGATCGCCCTGACTCCGGCCGTGGCTGCGCAGTTCTTCCAGCGTTTCGGCGACAGGGTCGCCATCCTGCACTCGGCATTCAGCGACGCGGAGCGGGCCGATCAGTGGCGCCGCATCCGCTCCGGCGCGGCTCCGGTGGCGGTGGGGACCCGCTCCGCCGTCTTCGCTCCCGTGCGCGAACTCGGGTTGATCGTGGTGGACGAAGAGCACGACCACAGCTACAAGCAGGAGGAAACGCCCCGTTACCACGGCCGCGATGTGGCCATCGTGCGCGCTCAGGCGGCCGGGGCCTGCGTCGTGCTCGGCTCGGCCACGCCCAGCCTGGAAAGCCGCTACAACGCCGAGCGCGGCAAGTACACGCTGCTGGTGCTGCCCGAACGCATCGAGCGGCGACCGCTGCCGCGCGTCGAGATCGTGGACATGCGCGCCGAGTTCCTCGAGACCCGCAAGCAGGCTACGTTCTCGCGCCGGCTGCTCGAGGAAATCGGCGCGCGCCTGGAGAGCGGAGAGCAGACCATGCTCCTGCTGAACCGCCGCGGCTTCGCCTGCTTTGCCGCCTGCCGGGCCTGCGGCTATCGCGTGGAATGCGTCAACTGCGCGGTGACCCTGACCTGGCACCGGCGAGATCGGCGCCTCCTCTGTCACTACTGCAACTATGCCGAGCCGCCGCCCGCCGCCTGCCCCAGGTGCTCGAGCGAGTACATCTACTACGTCGGCGCCGGATCCGAGCGCGTGGAGGAGGAGCTGCATCGGCACTTCCCGCGGGCGCGCGTGGCGCGCATGGATCGCGATACGGTCACCGGCCGGCGACAATACGAAACCATCCTGGCCGGCTTTCGCGAAGGCCGTTTCGACATTCTGGTGGGCACGCAAATGATCGCAAAAGGGCACGACATCCCGAACGTCACCCTGGTGGGAGTCGTCTCGGCCGACGTCGGCCTGGGCGTTCCGGACTTTCGCGCCGCCGAGCGCACTTTTCAATTGCTGACACAGGTGGCGGGGCGCGCCGGGCGAGGAGAGTTGCCGGGTCTGGTCATCATCCAGACGATCAATCCCGAGCACTACGCCATCCGCTTTGCGGCCGCGCAGGATTACGAGCTTTTCTACCGGAAGGAGGTGCAGTTCCGGCGCGCGATGCGGTACCCGCCTTTCAGCGCACTGGCCAGCATCTTGTTGCGCAGCCGACGTCAGGAGGAAGCTTACCGCATGAGCGCGGAACTGGGACGGTTCCTGACCCCACCGCCGGAGGGCGTCAAGGTACTGGGTCCCTCGGAGGCGCCCGTGCCCAAGCTGCGCAACGAGTACCGCTACCAACTGCTGCTGAAAGGAGCCAGCCGGAAGAAACTGGGCGAAACGCTCGCGGCGGTGCGCTCTTTCGCTCAGCGACAGGAGTGGCCGGCCACCGCGCTGGTCATTGACGTGGATCCGGTAAGCCTGCTCTGAAGGCGGCGCCCGGGATGGGCCCCGGGCCTCGGAGACGAGGCGACGCGATGGTTCCCTTCGAGCTGCTCGAGCTGAACTTGCGGGCAACCCTCAGCGTGTTCTGTCGGGCGCATCCGGCGGGCGAAGTGGTCAGCAAGCCGGGGCTCGAACTGATCTGTTCGGGCGTGTCCTTCAGCACGTTCAACGCCGTCCTGTTGACCGAGCCGGCCGAAGGGCCGGAGGAATTCTGCGGGCGCCTGCGCATCGCGCGCGAGTACTTCCGTGCCCGCAACCTTCCCTGGTCGCTCTGGCTGTGCGAGGATTGGCTAGGTAAGGGCCTGCGGCGAAGGCTTTCTGGGGTCGTGCGGAGCGCGGGCCTGGTGCTGCTGTCCCGCATGCCTGGCATGGCGGCGGCCGAGTTGCGTCCCCCGACGCGAAACCTGCCGCGACTCGCCTTCCGCGAGGTGGCAAGCCAGCAGGAGCGTCGGGCTTTCGAGCAGATCATGACAGCCGCCTTCGGCGTGCCATCGCTCATCGCGCGCCAGATCTACGGCGCCGAGGCGACGTGGCGCGACGGCCTGACCGGATGGGTAGGCTACTGGGGAGAGGCACCCGTGACCACGGCCGCCACGCGCATCGCCGCCGGCGTCATCGGACTTTACGCCGTGGGGACGCTGGCGGCCTTCCGCGGCCAGGGCTGCGCCGAGGCCGCCGTGCGACACGCCATCGCTCATGCCCGCAAGGCCGCCGGCTCGTGCGCGGTGGTTCTGCAATCCACCGCGCAGGCCCGCCCGCTCTACGAGCGTCTGGGCTTTCGCACGGTCACGGCTTACGAAGTCTACAGTGCCTGGCCTTGAGCGGGCGGACTCAGAACTCGAGAAGGAAGCCGGCCGAGGGAATGACGGGAAACATCTTGTCCAGCGTGAGAAAGGCCTGTCCGGTGCGCGCGTTGTAACCGTTGAAGCTTTCGAAGCGGTAGTTGGCGTGGTTGGTCAGGTTGATGACTTCGGCATAAAGGGTCAGCTTCCAGCGATCGAAAACGAACGCCTTGTTGGTGCGCAGGTCAACGCGGTGGTAGGCGGGCAGGCGCACCCGGTTGCGCTCCTCGGCCAGGAAGTACCGCTCGCCTTCCTTGCGCAAGAAGCCGGGAATGGGGAAACCGCTGCCGTAAATCCAGCGCATGCTCACATGCACCGTGGGGCGCACGCGGTAGCCGAGGTAGACGTTGAGGCCATGCTTCTGGTCGAAGTCGGCGGGAAACCGAGCCCCGGTGACCGCATCCTGCATGCGGCTTTGCCCGTACGCATAGGCGATCCAGCCCGTCAGCCGGTTGGCGGTTCGCTGCTGGAGGAAGATTTCGACGCCGCGGGCGCGCCCGCGCAGGGAGTTCGAAACGGGCGCGTCGAGCCGCTGGGGAAGGATCCTTCCCGCGGCCAGCCGCGGCTCGTAGAGGGGGCGGAACAGCAATTCCCGATCCTCCCGCTGATAGGCTTCCAACCTCAGGCGGGTGCGCTCGCCGAGACGTTGCTCCCAACCGGCCGAATAATGGGTTGCGCGCTCGGGGCGCAGCCCTGGGCCGCCCAGGAAAGAGTGCAGCCAGTGCAGGTCCGGAAACTGCGCGTACCGACCCCAGGCGGCGTAGATGCGCGTGGCGGTCCGCGGCGCCACGGCGATGGAGGCAGACGGGTTCCATGGATCCGGCCTGCTGGCGCTATGCTTGTCCCAACGCCCCCCAGCGGTCAACTGCAAGCGTCCGTGCCAGGGTCGCAGGGACTGCTGCAAGTAGCCGCCACCGCGCAGCGCGACACCCCGGTACTCGTCCAGGCGCCGGACCAGGAAGGGATTGAACTGATAACGATACACGAAGCCATCGGCGCGGAGACGGCGCGCGGAAGCCCCGAACTCAAGCGAAGCATCGTCGCGCCACAGCCAGGTTGCGTTCCCCGTCCATGACCACTCGCCGTAGTAGCCGCCCGCCAGCGCCAAGTGGTCGCGGCTCAGATTCTCGAAGCGCTCCCGCATCCACGCGATGCGGCTGGAGGCGACCACGCGAGCCGGCGGCGTGTATCTCCAGCCGGCGCTCGCCAAGGTGATGTGGTTCTCGGCCAGCATCACCGAGTTCACACCCAGCCGCGGGCGCGAACGGGTCCGGTCCAGGTCGGCGTAGCCCTCCAACACGGTCAGGTCCACGTGATGATGCGGCGTCAAGTCGTAGCTCAGCTTGCCCTGCCCGTCGGCGAAGCCGAAAGCGATCGTAGGCTCGGTCGTGGCCGTACGGCGGATGATGTATTGGAAGTAGCTCTTGCGTGCGCTGGCGAGCCAGGAGCCGCGCCGGCCGCGGCCCAGCGGACCTTCGGCCATGACAGCCGCATTGGATGCGCTGGCCGTGGCGCGAAAGCTGCGCGCGATCCGCCCGCCTTCCCGCGTTGTGACTTCCAGAATGCCCCCGGTTCGATCGGCGAAGCGGGCCGGTGGCGCAGCCGCGTGCAGAGCCATCGTCTCGACCATGTCGCCGTTGAAGATGGCCATGGAGCCGGTCGCGGACTCGCCCTGCAAAGTGTGGAAGGGCACGTGGAGGAGGATATCGTCCAGATACAGTCCGATCCGTTCCCAGGATGCGCCGCGGAGCGAGAAACGCCCGTCGAAATCGTCGTTCGAGCGTATGCCGGGCAGGGCCTGCGCGGCACGGAGCGGGTCGTCCGCCAGGACGCTGCCCAGATTCTTGATCTCGTCGCCGGCCATCGTGATTTCCGACGGGCTGTCGGTCCTCAGCGGCTCGAAAACGTCCGCGGTCACCTCGACCGACTCCGTCTGGTGGAACGTTTCCGGGCTGAGTGCGATCTCGAACTCGATCTGCCCTGCCTCGCTCAGCGTGAAGGTCCGCCGCACCGTCCGGTAGCCGACCGTGACCGCTTGCAACGTGTATTGACCGGGAGGGAGACCGCTGAGTACAAAACGCCCCTCCCCGTCCGTCTGCGAGCGCCAGGTAGTGCCGGCGAGCGCGATCCGAACCCGGGCCAGCGGTTCTCCGCTCCGAGCGTCACGCACAATCCCGCTGATCACACCTTCGCTTTGGATCATCGTCAAGCCGAAGGCGGCCAGGAGGCAGAGCGGAAGGAACACAGATTTGAATTTTATATTTGTTCGTCCCCCGGCCGCTGCACGCCGGGCCCCGCGGCCATTGCGTGGACGAACGCGATCCTTCTCGCCGCTGTCCGCGGCTTCGCGGCCCTTCCGCACGAGGAATCGCTGCACCGATCGCGGCGGAGCTCCGCCAACTGGCTGCATGCAAGAATGCGCCTCGGTCGCCCTCCCGAGCTCGAATTCGTCACTGGGGATACGTTCGGGCGATGCTTCACAGGCGGCGTCGCTCCCAGCAAGACGCACCAGCCAGTTCCCGGCGGCCCCTATAGACTTCCCCGCGCCCCTTTCCTTCCCCAGCCCGATACCGTTCTCGCGGGGAGGATCACAGCGCGGCCTGAGACGGTCCACCAAGGGGACAGGTCGCCGACCCGCGAGGCTGTTCTCTGGCGGGACAGTTCGGCACAGCCTCGGCCGTTCCCGGGCCATGCGGCCATCCCGCAGGAGCTCGCGTCCGGCCGATCCTTGTCAGGATCCCAGGGAATGCGACGAGGCGGTGGGCCCTGCAGGATTCGAACCTGCGACCGACGGATTATGAGTCCGCTGCTCTGACCGCTGAGCTAAGGGCCCGCAAGATGGCCTGGGTAAGTCGCGGCGAGGTGTCTCGGTTGCATGCACGCGCCGTTTCGAGTGTAACACGAATTCCGTGGCGTCGCGGCAGCTCCGGCGAGAACGGCAACGAAAGACAGGAGCGCTGCCCGCGCCAGCGCGATCAGGATGACAGCCCCGGGGGACTCTCGCGGCTTTCCGGAGCCGCGTCGGGTGAATTCGAACACGGGATTGCGACATTGGGGCTGCCGGACACCGTTCCCCGAGGCTCGGGGCACTCCGAGCAGTCCCCCGGATGCAGCAAGTAGGATGCCCCGCGCACCGCCGGACAGGAGCTTATTCAAGAGGCCAATGGAATGGCGCGCCTGGAGAGACTCGAACTCCCGACCTTCTGGTTCGTAGCCAGACGCTCTATCCAGCTGAGCTACAGGCGCGCCGGCCTGTTCTGATATCAATCTAGCGGCATGCGCACAGGGGTGTCAAGAGCCGCGGGGTCGCGCGCTGGCCCGGCGCCAGCGGTCGGTATACTGGGAGCGAGGATGGGGTTCCGCCTCGCCGTCAACTACCAGCCGCGCGGCGATCAGCAGCAGGCCATCGAGCAGCTCGTGCGCGGCCTGCTCGAGGGAGAACCCCACCAGGTGCTGCTCGGCGTCACGGGGTCCGGCAAGACGTTCACCATGGCCAAGGTGATCGAGCGCGTCAACCGCCCGGCCCTGGTGCTGGCCCACAACAAGACGCTCGCCGCGCAGCTTTACCACGAGTTCAAGACTTTCTTTCCGTACAACGCCGTCGAGTATTTCGTCAGTTACTACGACTATTACCAGCCCGAGGCATATATCCCGGCGACCGACACCTACATCGAGAAGGAGGCCACGATCAACGACGAGCTCGACAAGCTGCGTCTTTCGGCTACGCGCTCCCTGTTCGAGCGGCGCGACTGCATCATCGTCGCCAGCGTGAGCTGCATTTACGGTCTGGGCTCACCGGAGGCCTACTACGGCATGCTGCTCATGCTGGAGAGGGGGCAGAGAATCCCGCGCGAGCAGATCTTGCGGCGGCTGGTGGAGATTCTCTACGAACGCAACGATCAGGATTTTCGCCGCGGCTGTTTCCGGGTGCGCGGCGACGTGATCGAGCTCTTTCCGACTTACGAGGACTACGCCTACCGGATCGAGCTTTGGGGCGACGAGATCGAGAACCTGGCGCGCATTGATCCGCTCGACGGCCGCGTCCTCGAGACCTACCAGCGCTTGCCCATCTATCCCAAGTCGCACTATGTCATGACCGCAGAGACGCGTGAGCAGGCACTGGCTTCGATCGAGGCGGAGCTGAAGTGGTGGCACGGCGAGCTCCTCAAACAGGGCAAGGTCGTGGAAGCCCAGCGGCTCTGGCAGCGGACCATGTTCGATCTGGAAATGATCCGCCAGATCGGCTACTGCCACGGCATCGAGAATTACTCGCGGCATTTCTCCGGCCGGCTGCCCGGCGAGGCGCCACCCACGCTGCTCGACTACCTTCCGCACGATGCCGTGGTCTTCATTGACGAAAGCCACCAGACGATCCCGCAGCTCCATGGCATGTACCACGGGGATCGCTCCCGCAAGGAAACGCTGGTGGAATATGGCTTCCGCCTGCCGAGCGCGCTCGATAACCGTCCGCTGACTTTCGAGGAGTTCGAGAACCGGGTCCACCAGGTCATTTATGTTTCCGCAACCCCGGGGCCGTACGAGCTGACCAAGACGGGCGGCGTGGTGGTGGAGCAGATCATCCGGCCCACCGGCCTGGTAGATCCCGAGGTCGAGGTGCGCCCCAGCAAGGGGCAGGTGGATGACCTGCTCCACGAGATCCGGCAGCGGGTCGAACGCAACGAGCGCGTACTGGTGACCACGCTCACCAAGCGCATGGCCGAGGATCTGGCCGAGTACTACGCGGAAGTCGGCGTGCGCTGCCGCTACCTCCACTCGGAGATCGAGACCCTGGAACGCGTCAAGCTGCTGCGCGATCTCCGCCGCGGCGAGTTCGACGTGCTCATCGGCGTGAACCTGCTGCGCGAAGGGCTCGATCTGCCGGAAGTCTCGCTGGTGGCGATCCTCGACGCGGACAAGGAAGGGTTCCTGCGTTCCAGCGGTTCGCTCATTCAGACCATAGGGCGAGCGGCGCGGCACATCCACGGAAAGGCGATTCTGTACGCCGACACGATCACCGAGAGCATGCGCACGGCCATCGAGGAGACGAACCGGCGGCGCAGGATCCAGACCCAGTACAACCTGGAGCACAACATCACGCCCCAGTCCATCGTCAAGCCGATTGACATGAGCCTGGTGGCGATCGCCGAGGCCGACTACGTGACGGTGCCGGCCGAGCCGCCAGCCCCAGAGGAAGAGCTGGGCCCCGAGGAACTGGAGCGGACCATCCGGGAGCTCGAAGCCCGCATGCGCGAGGCCGCCCGCAAGTTCGAATTCGAAAAGGCCGCCGAGCTGCGCGATCGCATCAAGGCGCTCAAGGCGCGCCTGGTGCTGGAGCCGGCCGGAGGACGCGGGGAGTGATGCCCGATGAGACTGGGACACATCGGCCTGGTGGGCGCGGGGTCGCTGAGCCGTTCCTTCATTGCTCGGATGCCGCGACTCCACGAGCGCTTGGGGCCGGTTCTCGCACCCTCCTACCGGCTGGCGAGCCGCCTGGTCAACACCCTGCGCGCCGGTCGCGCTGCGGAAAGCTACGAGGAACTCGAGAATGTGCAACTGGTGCTGATCGCAGTGCCCGACGGCTTGCTGCCGCAGGTGTTGGAACGGCTGGCTTCCGCGCTCGACCGGTGGGCTGGCAAGTCCGTGCTGCTTTGTGACAGTCGCGAGGATTGCGTGGTGCTGAAGCCGTTGGCCGAGCGTGGGGCGGCCACCGCCTCCTTGACCCCGGTGCCGGGCCTGAAGGAACGCTATGTCGTCGAGGGCGATCGTCGTGCGGTGCGCGAAGCCAGGCTCCTGGTCCATGGCAGCCCCGCACAGGTATGGGAGATGGCCTGTGGCAGGAAGGCGGTTTTTCAGGCCGCGCTGACCTTCAGTACCGGGATGCTGCTGCCAGCGGCTGATGCTGCCGCGCGCTGTCTGCGCGCCACCGGTCTGCCCGCGGCCGCCTCGAACAGCCTCGCCGAGCAGTTGCTGGACCGCACCCTGCGAGCCTACCTGCACGGCGGTCGCAAGGCATGGGGAGGCGTCCTTGCCGGGCCAGATGTCGCACAGGCAAGTCGCGAATTGGCTGGACTGGAGGCCGTTGACCCCGGCCTGGCCAGGGCCTACCGCCAGCTCGCCCGCTTCGCCCTGGAGTGGCTCGAACGGGATCCAGGTTGGCTCGAGCGAATGGTTGCCGGCGCCCGAACTCGCCCGGCCGGGCGCAGCGCCAGGCCGCGAGCCGAAGAACCAACTTGTGCACCGCTCCGCGATGGCCGACAATGAAGGAAAGGGCTGGCGGCGAAGCCTCACGGCAGGAGGGCGATGGTGCGGACGGATTTCGACCAAGCTCCGTGGCTCGTCATCTGGGAGGTTACGCGCGCCTGCGATCTGGCTTGCGTGCACTGCCGCGCCTCGGCTGACCCCGTCCGTCACCCGCTCGAGCTGGACACGCACGAAGGCTTCCGGCTGCTCGATCAGATCCGCCAGTTCGGCGACCCGTTGATGATCTTCACCGGTGGCGACCCGTTGAAGCGGCCGGATCTGTTCGATCTGCTCAGCCATAGCGTCGGGCTAGGATTGCGCACGACCGTCTCGCCCAGCCCCACCCCGCTGCTGACCGCGCATGCCATCGAACGTTTCCGCGCCACGGGCGTAGCGCGGATCTCGATCAGCGTGGACGGCCCCGACGCCGGGAGCCACGATGGCTTCCGGCGCGTACCCGGCTCTTTCGCACGCGCCGTGGCCGCGCTCGAGGTGGCGCGCAAGGTCGGGCTGTCCACACAGATCAACACCACCGTCAGCCGCCACAACTGGCGCCGCTTGGAGGAGATGGCCGACCTCGTCGAGCGCTGTGGCGCCCAGATGTGGGACGTATTCTTCCTGGTGCCGACCGGGCGGGCGCAGGCCTCCGACGAGCTGACCGCCGCCGAATACGAGGAGGTTTTCGCGTTCCTTTACGAGCGCAGCAAGCGCTCGCCCTTCGTGATCAAGACCACCGAGGCCATGCATTACCGGCGCTACGTCGCGCAGCGGCGCGAGGCGGAAGGCGAACGGCGCGCGCAGCCTGCCGACGGAAACCCGCTGCACCGCTCCCTGGGCATCAACAGCGCTCGGGGCTTCGTCTTCATTTCGCGCACCGGCGAGATCTATCCCAGCGGCTTCCTGCCCGTTTCCGCAGGAAACGTCCGCCGCCGCTCGCTCCTCGAGGTCTACCGCGACTCGCCGCTGTTTCATGTGCTGCGCGACAGCTCCGCGCTCCGCGGCAAGTGCGGGCGCTGCCAGTTCAAGACCGTCTGCGGCGGCTCCCGTTCGCGCGCCTTCGCCCTGAGTGGCGACTACCTCGGGGAGGATCCGCGCTGCGCCTGGCAGCCACCCGCGGACGGCGGGCGCGCCTAGGCGGTTCACTTCATCCGGCCCTTCGTCTGGGTCACGCGGCGCGCCAGGTAGTTCACCACCCGGGCCTCGTTGCGCGCCACCTCGTAGTAGGCGGCGCGCAGAAGCTGGTCCTTGCGATTGAGGAGGGTCTCGCGGATCTCCTGCTGCACGCGCGGGTCATTGAGATCGCGCTGCCCGGCAGGCTCGCGCGCGATGAGCCGCAGGATGCGGTAGCCTTCCGGCGTGCGGATGATGGGCGAAATCTCGCCTGGTTTGAGCGAGAGCAGAATCTTGCGCAGCTCGGCGTCCGCCTTCTCGAAAGCCGATTCGGGAATGTAGCCGACCTCCCCCCCGTTGGCCGCGCTGTTGGGGTCTTCCGAGTAGTGCTGCGCGAGCATGGCGAAATCCTCGCCCGCCTTCAGCCGCGCGGCGATCATCTCGATCTTCTTGCGGGCCTCCAGTTCGTTCTGCGCCTTGTCGTTCTTGAGATTGCGCACGTTGGGATCCGGATAGGGAGTCACCAGGATCTGCGCCAGCCGGTACTGTGGCTCCGGCCGGTTGAAGCTGGCCTTGTTGGCTTCGTAGAACTCGGCCACCTCCTTGTCGCTGATCGAGATATGAGAGGTGATCTCACGATTGAGCAGTTTCTGGATGGAGAGGTCGCGGCGCAGTTGACGTCGCAGCTCGTCCAGGGTGAGCTGGCGTTCGCGGAGCTGCTTCTCGAACTCCTCCTGGGTCAGGCCGGCGCGCAGCTCGTTGACCTTGGCGTCCACGTCCGCGTCCACGGCGAGCAGACCGAGTTTCTCGGCGCGTTGGAGCATGATCTCGTTGTCAATCAGGATGCGCAACAGTTCGAGTTTCTGGTACCAGATCTGCTCCTCGCTGGCCTGCTCGGGCGGGCTGGGAAACTGGATGCGGTAGAAACGTTCGAGCTCGTCGTAGGTGATGGCGCGGTCGTTGACGGTGGCGGCTACGTTGGCCGGCGGCGAGCGCCGGCAACCGGCCGCCAGGGCGAGCAAGACCAGTCCCCCGCTAAGCCAGAGCCGCACGCACTTCCTCCAGCTGACTGGCTTCGCCGAAGCGCCAGCAAGGCTTCTCCGGCGCGATGCTGCGCAGCAGGCCGGTCAACACGCTTCCCGGTCCTACCTCGACGAAGCGTTCCACGCCCTTGCTGACTGCGTATCGCACCGATTGCGTCCAGCGCACCGGCCGGGCCACCTGTTCGATCAAACCCTCGCGCGCCTCGGCGCCGGTGTGGATTTCGCGCGCTTGCCAGTTGTTGATGAGCGGGTAGCGCAGATCTTCGAAATGGGCGGCGTTCAGATCCACCGCCAGCCTCTGCTGCGCGGGTTTCATCAGCGGGCAATGGAAGGGCGCGCTGACCGGCAGCAGCACGGCGCGCTTGGCGCCGGCCGCACGCGCCAGTTCCATGGCCCGCTGCACGGCTCCGGCATGTCCGGAAATCACCACCTGGTCAGGCGCGTTGAAGTTCGCCGCTGTCACCACTTCCAGTTGCGCCGCCTGAGCCAGGATGCTTTCCAGCTTTCCGTCCGGCAACCGAATCAGGGCGGCCATGGCGCCCACGCCGGGCGGCACCGCCTCCTGCATGTATCGTCCGCGCTTGCGCACCAATTGCACGGCGTCACGGAAGGTCAGGCTGCCGGCTGCCACCAGCGCCGAGTATTCGCCGAGGCTGTGCCCCAAAACGTAATCCGGGGCGAGCCCGTGCTGCTCGAGCACGCGAAAGGCCGCCACCGAGACCGTCAGGATCGCCGGCTGGGTGTTCTCGGTCAGACGCAGTTGATCTTCCGGGCCCTCGAAACACAGCCGCGACAAAGCGAAGCCGAGAACCTCATCGGCTTCATCGAACACGGCTCGGGCGGTCGGGAAGGTGTCGTAGAGGCTCTTGCCCATGCCCACTTGTTGCGAGCCCTGGCCCGGAAACAGGAAAGCGATCTTCGACATGCTGCCAACCATTGTACGATGGCGCCCGATACCTGTCTGGCAAGGCGCCCCGCCGGAGTTCCCATCCCGCACCGGCCGCCCGCCAGGGGCGGCTGGAAGAGCTTTTCGCACCGGGACGGGAGCCCGCGGGCGCCGGCTGGAACCGGTCAACCTACCCGGTCCCGCCTGTGGGTATCAACCGCTCACGTATACCTTCCCGCCAAAGAGGGCGCCCCGGCGGCGCGTGGCGAGCTTGCCCGTCCACGGAGGCGTCGCGACCACCGGCTGCGGGCCGCTAGCCGGGCGCGAATTCCGCGGCGGCACCTGGCCCTACGGGTCACTTGCGGAACCAGTACAGCAGAATGCCGTAGCCTACGCCGGCTTCGTCGGCAGTGCGTGCGAGCTGGAAGGCCATGAACCGGCCGTCGGTGGAGACGACGCCATTGGACGCTTTGTAGCCCTCGAAGTCATTGAAGTGGGTCAAGCGCACGAAGTCCTTGCCGGTCCCGTCCAGCTTGAGTTTCCAGAGGTCAATCTCGCGGAAACCGCCTCTGCGGCCTTGCTGGTGCGCTTGCCGATCGGCCTCCACCAGAGTGTATGCACCGTCGGGGAAGATGCCTTCGGCTTCGTTGTAAGTGCCCGGCGCTCGGGAATGATTGCGCACCTCGCCAGTCGCGAGGTCTATGGTCATGACCGATGCGCAGTCGTTCGGTTCGTAGCAGGTGAACGTCATCCTGCGGTCGTGGTCGAAGAAATCCTGGGCCTCGATGACGCAGCTCCGGTCCTTGCTTTCAAACACTACCCGCCGGTTGACCAGACGCGGGCCGCCGGGGCTCAGATCCAGCTGCGCGACTACGAGTCGCGAGGAGCCGGGCGCCATCTCGGGAAACTGGGAGCTGGTTTCCGCGAAACCGATCTTGAGGCTTCGCTTGGAGACCGCGGCGCCCTCGTGGATTTTTTGCTGGAGCCGCAATGGCCGCGAGCCCGGCTGTTGGCTCAGGAACCAAAGCTCGTTGTCACGGGACCGGCTGGTGCGCACGTCCTGGAAACGTTCGGGACCGATCAGCAGGTAGTCGCCGGTGACCAGGTGCATGACCCGCAGGAAAGCCGCTCCCGGCACGTTGCATGTCAGGCAGCGGATGATGCGCGTCCTCAGTTCGATGACCATCGCATCGCCGAAGCTCTTGGCCATGAAGGCGACGCGTTGGTTGTCGGGAGAAATGTCGGCGCGCTCGCCGAAGTACGTGAGGATTTCGATGTGGGGCGGCAGGGCTTCCAAGGGGCTGCCTGTCTTGCGCTGCGCCAACGCAGCGAGCGCGCAGGACAACAAGACGGGGAGGGTCCGCATGGCGCCATTGTACCGGAGGCGCGCTATGCTGGCGACATGCATTCCGAGCTCGCGCAGGTTTTCCTGGGCTTTTCCGCCCGCAAGCTGGAACAGTACGCGACCCGTATCCGGGACTGCCTCGGCCTGCTTTCCGACGAACAGCTCTGGCACCGGTCCGGGGAGCACGAGAACTCCGTGGGCAACCTGGTGTTGCACCTGTGCGGCAACGTCCGGCAGTGGATTGGACACGGGGTGGCAGGGCTGCCCGACGTGCGTGACCGCAGGGCGGAGTTCGCGGCTCGCGGCGGCCACTCGCGCGAAGAGCTAGCCGAGCGCCTCGAGCGAACGGTGCGCCAGGCGGTCGCAATTCTCAGCACCCTTGCGCCCGCCCGCCTGCTCGAGTCCGTCGTCCTGCAAGGCTACCAGGTCACGGTGATGGAAGCCATCTACCACGCCGTCGAGCATTTCGCCCAGCACACCGGACAGATCATTTACGCGACGAAACGGTTTGCCGGGGCGGACCTTGGCTTCTACAAACATCTCGATCGTGGTGGTGCGCCCGCCGATCCGACACCTTGAGGCCCTCGCCTGTGACGCAAGTCACTGCGCCAGCCGACGGCCAGTCGTAGTCTGGGCTCGATGGCGACCGTCATCAGACAGGCGCCGAAGCCCGCCGAGAGGGCCAGGCAAGCGTTCGGAGGAAACGCCGCGCGCAGCTGGCGATCCCTGCGGCGAACGTTCCAGTTCTGTTTCCTCCTGCTGAACCTGTGGATCGGCGCGGAATTCTACCTCTTCGTCCGCTACTGGGAGACTGGAGGTCAGACGCCCTTCGCAGCGCGTCCGGCTGGCGTCGAGGGCTGGCTGCCCATCGCAGGGCTGATGAACCTCAGGGCGTGGATCGAGACGGGACGCGCTCCCCAGATCCATCCGGCCGCCGCCGTCCTTCTGGCGACGTTCCTGCTGGTGGCGTGGCTGCTGCGCAAGAGCTTTTGCAGTTGGCTCTGCCCGATCGGCACCCTTTCGGAGTTTCTGTGGCGGGCAGGCCGCAGGTTTGTTGGCCGCAACCTTCGATTGCCGCGTTGGGCCGACGTGCCTCTGCGCAGCTTGAAATACCTGCTGCTCGGCTTCTTCGTGTGGGCCATCGGCGGAATGAGCGCCGCCGCGATCGAAGCCTTCATGCGCAGTCCCTACGGTTTGATCGCTGACGTCAAGATGCTGAACTTTTTCCGGCACCTCAGCGTCAGGGCCGCCATCGTACTCGCTGCGCTGGTCTTGCTGGGCCTGCTCGTGCAGAACTTCTGGTGCCGGTACTTGTGTCCTTACGGGGCACTGCTGGGACTGGCGTCGCTGTTCAGTCCGCTGCGCATCCGACGCGACCCGGCAAGGTGCACTGACTGCGCCCGGTGCGCCCGGGCCTGCCCTGCATGGCTCCCGGTGGACAAGCTCCGCGCAGTGCGCTCGGTGGAATGCACCGGCTGTCTGGAATGCTTGGCCGCTTGCCCGGCGTCCGGCGCGCTCGAGCTGGGAGTGCCTGGCGGCTGGCGGATGCCGGGTTGGGTGATGGCCGTGGGCATCGGCCTGTTGTTCCTGGCCGCAGTCATTTGGGCGAAGTTCAGCGGGCATTGGGAGACGCAGTTGCCCGACCAAGTGTACCGGGTACTCGTGCCGCGGGCACAGGAATTTACCCATCCCTGAGCGGCCGTGTCGGCCTCCGGCGCAGGTCGGACTCCTCGTTCCACCCAACCAACCGGGGCTTCCCACTGCAACCCGGCGGCTCCCACGGTCAGTGTCGAGCCGTCCAGCAACGGTTGACCGAGACCGACCAGCACGTGGCGCTTCGCTTCGCGTCGCGACAGGTGCTGCGCGGCGTCCGGGCCGCACAAGCCGTAGGAGCCCTGGATCAGGCGGAGCCTACGCGCCCTATGCAGCGCCCGGCCAGCCAGAACACTTTGTTTACTACCTCGGGATGCGGGTGTCCGAGGGTGCGGGTCTCGCCGGCTTGCGCAACCATGCGTCAGCGGAGCGCCGCCAGCAGATTGCCCGTTCGTGCCAACACTGCCAGCCGCGCCGCTTCCAGCCGGTAGCGCGCGTCGTAGAAGGCGATCCACTTCTCGTTTTCCTCGAAGCGCGCCTCTTCGAGCTGGCGTAGGCCCGCCCGACCCTCGTCCATCCGCGCGAGCACGATCGAGACGCGCTCCCGTGCGAGTTCCAGCTCGAGTCGCGCGACTTCGGCAGCGGCCTCGGCTTCACGCGCCGCCTGATGCAGCCGCCGCGCTTCGGACCCAATCTGCTCGCGCAACCGCCGCAGCTCGATTCGCAGTTGAGCGGCCTCGGCCTCGACCTTCCCCGCGCGGGCTTCGACGACGTGACCCACGAAGAGCGGGAGCTGAAAGGAGACGCCGAGCTGTCCGTTGTGCCGCTCGAATTTGCGGAAGAATTCCTCGTAATTGTTGAAGCGCGCCAGCAACCCGTATTGGGCTACCAGCTCCAGCCGCGGCAAACGGGCCGCTCGCTCCGCCCGCGCCTCGAGCCCCTTGGCCAACAGCCGCGCCTCCAAAGCTCGCAACTCGTGGCTATGCGCCAGCGCCTGTTCCATGGCGGCTTCGGCCGTTGCCGGCAAGGGCCAGGGCGGGCGTTCCTCACCCGCCAGTCGCAGCGCCTGGCCCGGCTCCAAACCGAGTGTGACGCGCAAAGCTTCCTCCGCATTTCGCCGCGCGTTGTCCAGCACCACGACGCGATGGCGGGCCTTCGCCAGCTCGAGCGCCGCCCGCCGGGCCTCGATCGCCAGCTCGTGCCCCTCCTTCACGCGCCACTCGACGATCTCCGCCACTTTCGCGAGGCTTTCCACTTGCCGGCGGGCCGCCTCGAGCAACCGCGCCGCCCGCTCCGCTTCCAGGTACAACTCGGCGGTACGCAGCGCCACCTGCTCCTGCTTCGCTTGCAAGTCGAAGACGACGCCGCGACGGATCTCCCGTGCCGCCGCGACGCGGTAACTCTGCGGCCGGTTGTAAAGGTCCGCAATGGCGCGCGCCTGGAATACCGAAGGCGTCGCCCCTTCGATGCTCATCGGAAAGCCGCTCGACCAGGCCAGCCCGCTGCCGACCGCGAGCGTGGGGACGAAGGGTGAGCGCGCGATCTCGATCTCGCGTTCCGCCTTGCGTTCCTCCAGCCGCGCCAGCGCCACGTCGGGGTTTTGCTGAAGCGCCAGCTCGACGGCCTCGCGCAAGGTCAGCGCCGGCCCCGCGGCGAACGCTGGCGCAAAGAGAACTGCGAGCGGGGAAACCAGTCTGCCCGGTGGGAATCGCATCGAGAACTACCCTAGCACTTCTCTGCGCGCGGCTATGCTGGAGACGATGCCCGAGTTGCCCGAAGTGGAAACCATCGCAAGGATGCTGGCGCCGCGGTTGGCGGGCCGCCGGGTGCGCAGCGTGCGCCTTCTCGCGCCGGAAATCGTCGAGGGGGACGTGCGCCGTCTGGGAGAGCGCCTGCGCGGCCGGATCGTCGAGGGGATCAGGCGCCGCGGGAAATACCTGCTCGTACAGCTCGACGGCGCCGTACTGACGCTGCATCTGGGAATGACAGGGCGACTTCGGTGGGACGGTCGGGCGGGGCCGCATACGCGCGCGATCATCGTCTTCGATCGCGGGCGGTTGCTGTTCGACGACCCCAGGAAGTTCGGCAGCATCGCGGCAGGCGAGGGGCCCTCGCGGCGCGTGCTAAAGCTCGGCCCGGAAGCCCTCAGCATCTCTGCGCGCGAACTTGCCGCCAGAATCCGCGGTCGTCGCGCACCCATCAAGACGTTGCTGATGGACCAGCGAATACTGGCGGGTGTGGGCAACATCTACTCCGACGAAGCGCTCTTCCGCGCGCGCATTCATCCTCGAACGCCGGCAGGGAGGCTGTCGTTCGAACGGGTGAAGCGCTTGCACCGGGCCCTGCGTCGTGTCCTGCGCGAAGCCATCGCGGCGGGAGGATCGTCCGTATCGGATTATGTCAATGCCGACGACGAGCCCGGTTGGTTCCAATTCGAACACCGCGTCTACCGGCGCACGGGCCAGCCATGCTTGCGCTGCGGCGCTCCCATTCGCCGCATCGTGATGGCCCAGCGCAGCACGCACTTCTGCCCCCGCTGCCAGAGGCTCTGAGGCCTCCCGGCCTTCGGCCGCAAAGAGGAGCACCGTTTGAGGACCCACAGCGTCCCCCACGCCGGAGTTTCTCGAAAGCGCTCACAGGCCGGCTTTCCGGCCCGTGCCCATGGCGCAGCAGGCCGGGCAAGCCGATCTCGCGGAGGCCAAGGACGCACGGCGCCTCGTGACGGCTCGACCGGAGCCCAAGCGCCGCAAGACGATCGAGGCGGCCAATCCCAGGCTCGTTCCCGCTTCAGGGCGCAGGAACAGGGACGATGACCCTCGACAAGGAGGGCAACGACCCTGACGCAGTACCCGCACCCAGCCCGGACCGGACCCACTGCATCGTGCAAGGGCGGGCGATGGAGCACGGAGAGCACATGTGCCGCCGGGAGCCGCTCACTTGCGACGTTTGCCAGGCGTGGCAGTTGACCCGGGTTCGTGGCGCGCTACCTAGTGACCACACAGATGGGTAACCGGCGTTACTAGGGGGAGGGGACCCCGCGGGCACTGCGAGATCGCCCGGGCTGGAGACATCGGCCCGCTGCGGCAGATGCACGCCTGGTCGAACTGTCCGCTGAAGTACTGGCCGCACGGACCGTACCGGGTTCTGCGCGAAGAGCCCCGAAGCTCGGCTGGTACCCGGAGCGGGTTTCGCAGAACGTAGAACCTACCGTTTGGACTGACACGGCTTACCACTGCCGCCGCTCCTCGGTTCCGGCTACAGCGCCATCGGCTATACCAAGGCCTGCCAGGTCCCAGGTGCGATCAGCGTGGCCTTGGGAGCGGACTGCGCTCGTCAGCCGGGAGTGCGTCCGAAAGTAGGGCGTCGGCAAGAACGGCATGCCCCGGCGCACGGTCGGCCGATTCGATTGCCCGTTGTGCGGCTCGATGTCGCCAGTGCCGTTTTCCCGCTGCCACGGCTTCGAGACGCGTCCGCACATCGAGGGCGTACCCGATGACCAGGTGTCGGGGGACGACCACATCAACGGCAGCCTCTTCACCGGAGAAAAATCCATGCTGACGACCGGCTGCCGCGGAGCGAACAAGAGCCGGGAACGTGCCTCGCTGAGAAAAGCCTGGAGGCTACCGCATCCGCTGACGCGCGCTGGGCAAGTTCTTGCCAAGCCAGGTTGGGGGCGGAATCGGCGGCTGGTTGGACGGGGAGCCTGCCTGCTCGAACTTCTCGGTGGCCGGGCCTCTCGTGCAATGGACCCTGCCGGGGATCATCTGCAGGAACTTCGAAGGCAGGCTGAAGGGGACGCCGAGCGCGGGCGGATTGCCGATTCCAGCGAAACGAACCAATTCGTGCGGCTGAGGCTGCGCAAGGCTTGGAAGTTTTCCCTAGCGGCGCGCTGCGCGAGGCTGCCTGCCGGACACAGCACTCGCCTGGAAAGCTTGGCGTTATAACGGTTATAATGAGCAGCAAAGGCGACGCGGGCAGGATGAGCGGGGTTCCCAGAAAGTACCGGGCTGTAGCCTGCGCGGGGATCCTTGCCCTCCTCGCACTGAGTGTCCTTTACGTCGTCCCCCACAGCTGGCACAAGGAAGACGGCGCGCGGAGCTGCGTCGTTTGCGTCGCTTACCGGACGCCGGCGGCGCCTGCGGCAACGCCACTGGCGATCGAGCCGCCGAAGAAGCAGCTCTCCAGGCTGCCGGTAGCGGCTCAGCGTCACGAGCCGTTGCTTTTCGGGCGCTGCTTCGAGCCGCGCGCGCCTCCTTTCCCACGGGCTGTCTGAATCCTTCTCCGCCCTTGGGGCGCGCATCGGACCGAGCCGAGGTCCATCCCCATCCCGCCGGGCGATGGTTCGAGGGAAAGGAGGTGCAATGGTGGTGAAAGGACTGGCAAGACGTTTCATCCCAATCTTCGTTGCGTTGGTCGCCGTCTGCGGGCTTCCCGCACGAGCGCAGATCGCGGGCGTGCTCCGCGGTCGCGTGGTGCTCGAACGCACGGGCGAACCCCTGCATCATGCTGTTGTACTGATTGTCGAGCTCTCGCGCCACACGGAAACCGACGAAGACGGGCGCTACGAGTTCACGAACGTGCCGCCCGGAACCTATTCCGTGGTCGCGCACCTGCACCCGCTGGCCGATGCGCGGCGCACGGTCGAGGTGCCGGGCGGCGGCGTGGCGGAGCTCGATTTCCAGATGGCGATCGCGCCGGTGCACGAAGAGATCACGGTCACCGCGTCCGGGCGAGAGCAGACAACGCTCGAGGCATTCCAGGCGGTGACCTCGCGCGAGCTGCTCGATTTGGTTCCGCGTTCGGCTTCCTCTTTGGGTGAGGTCCTGGACGGGGAGACCGGCGTCGCCAAGCGCAGCTATGGTCCGGGCAGCAGCCGGCCCGTCATCCGTGGCTTCGACGGCGACAGGGTCCTGATCTTGGAAGACGGCCTGCCTACCGGCACGCTTTCCTCGCAGTCCGGCGACCACGGAGAACCGGTCAACGTAGCGGCGGTAGAAAGGGTGGAAGTCGTGCGCGGGCCGGCCACACTGCTCTACGGCACCAACGCCCTGGGCGGGGTGGTGAACGTCATCACTGGCCACCACCAGATCCATCGCCACGCCCACGAAGGGGTGCGCGGCTTCCTGACGGCCTCCGCTGGCAGGAACAACGCGCTCGGCGGCGCCAGCGCCGGCCTCGAGGTGGGAAGAGGGCGATGGCTCCTTTCGGGCGCTGCCGGCGGCCTGCGGACCGGCGACTACCGCACGCCACTGGGGCCGGTAGCCAATAGCCACACCGGGTTGCGCAGCGGCAGCGGCAGCGTGGCGCGTTACGGCAGCCACGCGTTCTTTCATGCCGGCTACGGCCTGCACGCAGGCCGTTACGGCGTTCCCCCGATTCCCATGCCCGCCCACGCATGGGAGCATGGCGACGAGCAGCTGGCCCAGCAGCACGGGCGCGGGGACCACGACGAAGCAGTGGATCTCGAGTTCCGACGCCACAACGCGCACCTGGTCACCGGCCTGCGCAGTGCGGGTTCGCCATTCGAACAATTCACGCTCCACATGAACTACACCGACTGGAAACACAGGGAGCTGGTCGGAGAGGCGCTGGGCACGGAGTTTCTGAACCGGCAGCTTGCCTGGCGGGGAGTTTTCGAGCAACGTCCGCAGGCCCATTGCAAAGGCAGCCTTGGCTTTTCCGGGCTGCGTCGTAGCTATCGGATCCGGGGCCAAGAGCAGTTGACGCCGCCGGTCACGCAGTGGGCGCTGGCGGGTTTCGGCCTCGAGGAGTTTTCGCTGGGAGCAGTGCGCCTGCAACTGGGCGGGCGCATCGAGACGAACCGCTACTATCCCCAGGGGCGCATCGCGCGCAGCTTCACTGGCTTCTCAGGATCGGCCGGCGCGATCCTGCCGATGGGCTCGCGGAGCTTCCTGCTGGCTAGCTTCAGCCACTCCTACCGCGCGCCCGCCATCGAGGAGCTGTACAACTATGGACCCCACCATGGTAACCTCGCCTTCGAGATCGGCAATCCGGATCTCGGGCGGGAACGCGGGCTCGGGCTGGAGCTTGCCTGGCGGCTGCGAACTTCTCGCCTCCGCGGCGAGCTGCATGGCTTCGCCTACCGGCTCGACGACTATGTTTATCTTGCGCCCACCGGCCATGTCGAACACGGATTGACCGAGGCTAAGTACGTTCAGGGCGGCAGCCGTTATCTGGGCGTCGAGGCGCGCCTGGAGGCAGCCCTCCGGGCGGACGTCTGGTTGAAGCTCGGCTTCGACGCCGTGGACGCGCAGTTGCGTTCGACGCGCCAGCCACTGCCCAGGATTCCGCCTGCCCGCGGTCGCATCGGATTGGACGCGCGCTGGAAAGGGTTCCACGCGCGCCCCGAATTGCTGCTGGCCGCGCCGCAATCCCAGCTCTATGTCTACGAGACGCGGACCGCCGGCTATGCTGCGCTCAATCTGGGTTTCGGGTACCTGTGGGCGCAGTCGCACATGCTGCACTCCTTCTCGGCCACGGTCTTCAACGCCACCGACCGGCTCTACCGCAACCACGTCTCGCTGATCAAGGAGCACGCAGCTGAGGTCGGTCGCGGAGTGCGTCTCGATTACACGATCCGGTTCTTCTGAGCGGCTTGCCTGGCGGCGGCCTGCGGGCGTAAAGTGAACGCTGATGCTCGCACTGTCTTTCCTGCTGGTGTTGGTGGCCTCGTGTGTGCGAGCGCAGCAGCCGCTGCCGGTCATCCTCGACACCGATATCGGCGACGACATTGACGACGCTCTCGCGCTGGCCTTCGCCCTGCAATCGCCCGAGCTCGACGTGCGCGCCATCGTCACGGTGCTCCAACATCGCGGGCGGCGCGCTGACCTGGTCTGGAAAATCCTGCAGCTTTACGGACGCGAAGACATCCCCATAGGCATGGGGGCCGAGCAGCCGCTGCTGGCCCCGGCACGGCACGGTGAAGTGCCGCAGACTGCGGCGCTCACCGCTGGCGATCGCCTTCCCGACACAAGGCGGCGCAACGGCATCGAGCTCTACTTCGAAACCTGCCTGAAATCGTCGCGCAAGGTCACCATCCTTGCCTACGGCCCGCTGACCAACGTCGCGCTGGCACTGAAGGCCGAGCCACGGCTGGCGGAGCGGATCGAGCGGCTCGTGCTGATGAACGGCGTGTTCTTCAGCCCGCGGCTCGAATACAACACGCTGCGGGATCCCGAGGCTGCCGCGATCGTCTTTTCGAGTGGTTTGCCCATCGTCTCGGTGGGCCTGGACGTTACGATGCGCTGCCAGCTCGAGCGGCGGGACTTGGACCGACTGGCCGCATCCGGTCTGCCCGCGGTACGCTTTCTGGGTGAGCTGATCCGGATCTGGCAGGAGGGTCGTCCGGACCGCCGTCCTATCTTGCATGACCCCTTGGCTGTCGCGGTCGCCTTCCGAGGCGACTTGGTCAAGCTCCAGCGGGGCAGGGTCGAGGTGGAAACCCGCGGAAGCCCGGACCGTACGTACGGCATGACGCTGTTCCGGCCCGACCCCCGCGGGCCGGTCGAGGTGGCCAGCGACGTCGAGGTTCGCCCGTTCCTGGACTTGTTCATGGAACGCCTGCTCCAGCCGCCGCGCGCGTTGGCGCGGTGAATTGGCACATGCGGCCCCTGGGGCTGGATCGCGCAATGTCCGCGGGCCTGATGGCGGCAGGGGGTTTGACAGATCCGGTGCGCTTTGGTCAAATAGATACTGAAAATCGGCTGCTCCTCAGTAGCTCAATGGTAGAGCATCCGGCTGTTAACCGGAGGGTTGCAGGTTCGAGTCCTGCCTGAGGAGCCACCCCCCGACCCGCCCTTCCCGAAACGAGGCAAGGCTATCGGCCAAGTGTGGGCTGATTTTCCGGCGCGGGTGAGGCTCGAAGACGGGTGCGCCGCACTCGCACCTCCGGACGCCCGGCCCGGCGAGATCCCGCCGTCACCGTGCTGGACAGCGTACCGCTTCGAGGAGCTGGGCGTTCTGCGGGGCCAGAAGGCACCCAGCGGAGCGAGAAAGCCGTGCGCCCCTGCGATGCCGGACCCGGCTAGAGGCTCGAGGAGGTCACCGCCAGGTGGCCGCCTCAGCCCGGGCGGAGTACCCCAAGCGGATTGGCGGCCTGCGGGCGAGCTTCTCGACGTCCCTAGAAACGGCCTTCCCGTAGCGTAGTCCGCCCAGACGGCGCCGTAGAGCGGGGCGAGGTAAGGCACGCCGGCTCGGGCATGCCTGCTGCCCGAGCTCCGGCCAGCATCTGCTCCTCGCTCAGCGGGCGATATTCGACAGCACGACCCGGAACCTCCGAAACGAGCCGCGCCCCTTCGCCGTGATCGAGCGCCTCTGGAGCGGCAGGATCGTACTTCGGACCAGCCGGCTCGCACTCGAAGGCGGAAAAGGGAAACCGCGCTACATCCTGCACCGAGACGAAGCCCGTCTTGCCATCGTCCGCGGCCAGGGCGATCGTTCCCGTCTCCTCGATGCCCGCGGCGAGGAATCCTTCCGAGCGGTTCTCTACAATCCTTCCGAGCGGTTCTCTACGAAGAGATTGGCACGCAGGATCATGGAAGGTACGCTGGACCGAACGACCAGATGCTCGACCATGCGCGACGGTGCTCGCTCGTCGCGATCGGCACCGAACGCGGGAACGAAGCTGACGTGCCGGACACCGACAGCCCTGGCCTCGGCGATCACTGGCCCCAGTTCTGCTGGGGCGTTCGGATCGAGCGGCGGCGCCATCGAGAGCAGATTACGTAACCTGGCCAGTGCGGGGGCGAAGGCATCGGGGTACGTGCCGTCGAAGCGCACGGCTTCGGCCGCCGCGTCCGTTTTCTGGGGATTGCGCGCAGCGCGGCGCACGGGCAGACCCGACAGCAAGCCCGCCCGCACGATCCTGCGGCCGAGAACTTCTGTTGCGCCAGTACGGGAACCAAACCGTCCATCGTGAGCTCCCGCGGTCATGCTAGGCGGTTTTCGCCGTTTCGACAAGTCCGCACTTATCTGGTAGGCTGACTTCTGGTTGGCTGACTGCCCTGTGGAAACTGCCCGGTCCTGGAACGTGTTCGACGATCGCTACCCGACCCGGCAGGCGCTGGACGGCAGCGCGGACAAGTAGACGGTGTTGATCTTGCGACTTTCCTCCGGGCGCACGATGCGGTTCAGTGGACTGAAGCGCTCCATCGGGGCATCTCGCAAAAGGTGCTCACGGGCACGCTTCGCGGCTCGGAAAGGGACGGCCTGGTAGCGCGGCGTGCCTATGCCAGCGTGCCGCTGCGGGTGGAGTCCTCGTGGACCGAGTTGGGCCGATCGCTCACGGGCCTGGTGGCGGCCATCTGTCAGTGGCGGGGACGCACATCGAGCAGGTGGAAGCCGCCCGGGCGGCGTACGATTAGAGGGCGGCAGTGCCGACCCGGTGGAGGGAACGCCGATGGCAAAGCGGATGTGCGCGGAGGGTTTTTGCGGAGTTCGCAACTGCGCGCTCACTAGCCGGAGCAGCGGGGCCTCTGGCTCGTAAGGCCGAACGGGCACCGGCTCCGAACACGATCTTGGCGAGCCGAGTGTTGCGGCGCGGCTGCCGGCGCCGCTTCGCTTCGGTTTGAACGGGGGGCCTCAGGACCTCCGCGCGTATCACCCAAGCCATGGAAACGTTCTCGACAGCCGAACTGGAAGGGATGATCCGGCGGGCCCAGGGCTGCCTGTTGGGCCAGCTGGCTGGCGATGCGCTCGGCAGCCTCGTCGAATTCCGCAGCGCAGAAGAGATCGGGAGGCGCTATCCGGGTGGCGTGCGCGACCTCGCGGACGGCGGCGTATGGGGAACCCTCGCAGGCCAGCCCACGGACGATTCCGAGATGGCGCTGGCGCTGGCGCAGGTGCTGGTCGAGAAGGGCTGCTACGATCCCGCGCAGGCCCGGGAGGCGTATGTCGCGTGGTTGAAATCCGGCCCGTTCGATTGCGGTGCCACCGTTCGCGGGGGACTCACGGGTCGGCCGAACCCGCACAGCCAGTCCAATGGCGCGCTCATGCGCATCAGTCCGCTCGGGATCTTTGGCGCGGCGCATCCCCCGGAGCTGGTCGGAGAGTGGGCGCGTCAGGACGCCGCCATAACGCACGTTCACCGGGTCTGCCTCGAAGCGAACGCGCTGTTCGCCATGGCGATCGCCTACGTGATCCGTCACGGCTGCGGGCCGCGGGAGCTTTACGAGCGCCTACGCGCCTGGGCGGCGCAAGCGGACGTGGGCGAAACGATCTCGGCGGCCATCCGCGACGCCGCCGAGCGCCCGCCGGCTGACTATTCCCGATTCCAGGGTTGGGTGCTCGTGGCCTTCGGAAATGCGCTTTGGCAACTGCTGCACGCGCCCACTTTGGAGGAGGGCGTCGTGGACACCGTGATGCGGGGAGGGGACACGGACACGAACGCCGCGATTTGCGGTGCGCTGCTCGGGGCCGTCTACGGGCGCGACGCCGTGCCGGAGCGGTGGACTCGCGTGCTGCTGGCCTGCCGCCCGGAGGCAGGGCGGCCGGGAGTGCGCCGACCGCGACCCCGTGAGTACTGGCCCGTGAACGCTCCGGAGCTGGCGGAAAGACTCGTGCGCGCGGGCATCGCAGGCGGCTCTGCCTAGCGTTCCGGCTTGCCCGGTTTGCTGCACCACGACGCACCCGCGTGTTATGCTGGCGTATTGCTCGGCTAGAGGAGCGGAGGCCATCAGTAGGCGGGCGCGCAGTTCCCCGGCGCCGGGGACGTTCGCTCGAAAGGGGCTTCGAACCGCGCCGCAGCAGGTGCTGGGCGCGGGAATCCGCCGAAATCGTTGCCTGTGGCGCTGCGGGCGGCGGTTGGGGGGTCCGGCTAATACCGGCCCACTGTCATCCGTGCGATCGCGGATGGAGCGCTAGCGGGGTCCCGCCTCGTGTTCGCGTTCTCGATCCGCCGCAGGAGTTTATGGACGTCTTCGAACTGACGCGCGCGCTAGTGGACATCCCGTCCATCACGGGCGAGGAGAAGGAGGTAGGACTTTATCTGCTCGGCCGGTTGGGAGGCCTGTCCGCGCGCACGGGCGGCACCGTGGAACGGCTCGAGGTCGAGGCCGATCGCTTCAATGTGCTCGCCTGCTGGGGCCAGCCGCGCGTTACGCTTTCCACGCACATGGACACCGTTCCTCCTCACATCGCTTCGCGGGAGGACGAGGAATTCATCTGGGGCCGCGGGGCCTGCGATGCGAAGGGCATCATGGCGGCGATGATCGGGGCCGCCGAGGAGTTGCTGGCTGAAGGCTTCAGTGACTTCGCGCTGCTGTTCGTGGTGGGCGAGGAACGTAACAGTGCGGGAGCGTTCGCGGCGGCGCGAGCGGGCCGGGGCTCGCGCTGGCTGGTCAACGGCGAGCCCACCGAGAACAGGCTGGCGCTGGGCTCCAAGGGCGCGCTGCGTTTCGAGGCGGAGGCGCACGGGCGCATGGCGCACTCGGCTTACCCGGAGCTCGGTGAATCGGCCATTGACAAGCTGCTCGACTTTCTGGAAGAGGTGCGGCGCCTGCAACTGCCCGTGGATGCCCTGCTGGGCGCCTCGACGCTGAACATTGGAACGATCGCGGGCGGCCGCGCGCCCAACGTGATCGCCGACCATGCCCGGGCCGAGATCATGGTTCGCCTGGTGGGAGACCCGGATCCCGTGCGGGAAGCCTTCCGGAGGGCTGCCGCCGGGCGCGTCGAGTTGCGCGAAGTGCTCATGGTTCCCGCGATCCGGCTCAAGGCTCTCGAGGGCTTCCCGACGACGGTCGTGGCTTTCACGACCGACATTCCCGCATTCGGAGGCGCTTGGGGCGAGCCGCTGTTGATCGGTCCCGGCAGCATTCACATGGCCCACACCATGCACGAGCACGTCGCGAAGGCCCAGCTGCTCGAA
>JANXAE010000029.1 GCA_025062235.1 Bryobacteraceae bacterium | reverse complement strand
CGTTGCCGAGAGCGCCCGCATGGTAGAGGCAGCACGCGGCGTGCCCACCATGGTGTGGTTCAATTATCGTCGCGTCCCCGCGGTCTGCTTCGCGCGCCGGTTGATCGAAGAGGGAAGGCTGGGGCGCATCTACCACTATCGTGCCGTCTACCTGCAACAGTGGGCGATGCGCGCGGACCTGCCTGCCAGCTGGAAGCTCGAGCGCGCGCAGGCGGGCTCTGGCGTGGTGGCTGACTTGGCTTCCCACCTGGTGGACCTGGCGCTCTGGCTCAACGGGCCGATCCGCGAGGTGACCGCGATGACGCACACCTTCGCGGCGGGACGCGACGTCGAGGATGCCGGACTCTTCCTTGCGCGCTTCGAGAACGGCAGCGTAGGTTCGTTCGAAGCCACGCGTTTCGCCACCGGTTGCCGCAACCGCAATGCCTTCGAGATCCACGGCTCCCGCGGCATGCTGGCCTTCGACCTCGAAGACATGAACCGGCTGCGCTTTCTCGACGCCTCCGATCCCGAGCAATTGCAGGGAGCGCGCAACCTGCTGGTGACCGGCCCGGGCCATCCGTACGTCGAGAGCTTCTGGAAACCTGGCCACATCGTGGGCTACGAGCACACGTTCATCGCCGCCCTCGCCGACTTTCTGCTGGCGCTGGCCCGCGGCGAGCGGTTCCGCCCGGACTTCGAGGACGGCCACCGCGTGCAACTGGTCCTGGACGCCGTCGAGCGCTCGGCGGCGAGTGGACAGTGGGTACGCGTTCCGGCGGAGTAAAGTATTAGCAGGATGTTCACCTGGATCTGTCCGCAGTGCGGACACGAAGTTCCCCCTTCCGAGCCGGAGTGCCCATTCTGTCAGAGGGCGGAGCAGTCGCCTGCGCAGCCGCAGGCCGTCATCCCGGCCGCACCTCCGCCCCGCAGGCGCCTGCCCTCGTGGCTCCTCACGCTTTTGTTCGCCATAGGCTTCGCCGCGCTCGGATTGGCCGGCTATTGGGGATACCGGAGCCTGCGGCCGCAGGGCGCGCAAGCACCCGGTGCGGCGACGCCCAAGCCTGCCGTCGCGTTCGAGTCGCCGGAGGCTGCCGGCGCCAGGCCGCACCCGCTGGCCCGCCACATCGAAATCACGGGCCTGCGGTTGAGCGAAGACGCCCGCCAGCGCGCCACGATCCAGTTCCTGGTCGTCAACCATTCCGGCGCGGACATTTCGGGTCTCGAGGCCGAAGTCCAACTGATCGCGGTCAGTCCGAAGGGCGAGCGGCAGCCGGTCGGCCGCTTCTCTTTCAAAGCGCCCAGGCTGGGGCCGTACGAATCCCGCGAATTCAAGGCGCCGCTCGCCACCCAACTGAGGGTGTACGAGCTGCCGGACTGGCAGTTCCTGCGGGCCGAGTTCCGGATCACCTCGCCCGCGCCGTGAGTTCCCGCTTCCCGTCCGCCAGCGGGGTGGTATGCTGTGGAACTGATGCCGCGCCGCGCCATCGCGAAACCCCGCACTGCCGAGGAGCGCAACCGGCGGGTGAAGAAGATCCTGGCGATCCTTGAGCGCACGTACCCCGACGCCACCACCGAGCTCGCCTGGCGCACGCCTTGGGAGCTGCTGGTGGCGACCATTCTTTCGGCGCAGTGCACCGACAAGCGCGTCAACGAAGTCACGCCAGCACTGTTCGCGAAATACCCCACCGTAGAGGACTTCGCCGCCGCCAACCAGGCCGAGCTGGCCCGCGACATCCGGCCCACCGGCTTTTTCAACAACAAGGCGCGCGCCCTCATAGGCGCGGCGAGGAAGATCGTGGCCGACTTCGGCGGCGAAGTCCCGCGCACCATGGAGCAGATGCTCACTCTCCCGGGATGTGCCCGCAAGACGGCCAATGTGGTGCTGGGCACCGCTTACGGCATCCCGAGCGGGATCGCCGTGGACACGCACGTCGAGCGCGTGGCGAAACGGCTCGATCTGACCCGCGAGAAGAGTCCCGAGAAGATCGAGCAGGATCTGATCAAGATCGTGCCCAGGCAACGCTGGATCAGGTTCTCGCACCAGATGATCCTTCACGGTCGCTACGTCTGCACGGCGCGGCGGCCGCGCTGCTCCGAGTGCGCGCTCGAGAGCCTCTGCTACGCGCCCGACAAGTGCGTCTGACCGCCCCGGGCATCCGCCCGAAGTTCGTGCGGCCTTCGCGCGGAGTTCGCCCTTGCGGGCGAGGCTCGCTGTGGCAACATAACCCCCATGAGGATCCCTGGTTTGGCGACCTTGCTGCTGGCGGCGCTGGCTGCGGCCCAGTACCACGACGTCCGGCGTTACGGCGCCAGGGGCGACGGCAAGACCAAAGACACCGCTGCCATCCAGGCGGCGATCGCGGCCGCGGCCAGGGAGGGTGGAACTGTCCTGTTCCCGCCGGGCACCTACCTCTGCGGCACCATCCACCTGAAGTCGGGAGTGGCGCTCGAGCTGGCCGCAGGAGCGGTGATCGCGGCCAGCCCCGACAAGGAGGATTTTGCTCCCTACGAACCGCTGCCCTTCAAGCCCGTCGACGATCACGAAACGACCTACTCGCGCCACGCGCTGATCCTCGGCGAGGGCGTCGCGGACGTGGCGATCGCGGGCGCGGGCGTCATTGACGGCAACCGCGCCAAACGGGGCGGGCCCAAGCCGATTGCTTTCAAGAACAGCCAGCGCATCACCATCCGCGGCGTGACCGTGCGCAATTCGCCCAATTACGCCATCAGCCTGCTCGGTTGCGAGCACGTCCACATCGAGGGCGTCAGCATCCTCAACAGCTACGCCGACGGCATTGATCCGGACTGCTCGCGCTTCGTGCGCATCGCCAACTGTTACGTGGATTCGCACGACGATGCGATCTGTCCCAAAGCCAGCCAGGCGCTGGGCGAGCCGCGGCCCACCGAACATCTGGTGGTCACCAACTGCATCCTGCGCACCGATTGCAACGCGATCAAGTTCGGCACGGAAAGCCGCGGCGACTTCCGCAACGTGACCATCAGCAATTGCGTGATCCTGCCCCGCGATCGCGGCATCCGGCCGATCTCGGGGATCTCCCTGCATTCGGTGGACGGCTCCCACATCGAAGGGGTCACGATTGCGAACATCGTGATGCGGCAGGTGCGGGCGCCGCTGTTCATCCGCCTGGGCAACCGCGGCAGGGGCATGAGCCCGCCCGTCCCCGGCTCCGTGCGCGGCATCGTGATCAGCAACCTCGTGGCCGTGGATGCCTCCTACACCAGCGGCGTAGTAGGGATCCCAGGCCACCGGGTGCGCGACGTCACGCTGGAGAATCTCGACTTCACGATGGCCGGCGGCGGGAGTTTCGGCGGCTTGGCGGTGCCCGAACACGAAAGCAAGTATCCGGAGGCGACGATGTTCGGACAGTTGCCGGCCTGGGCGCTCTACGCGCGCCACGTCGAAGGACTCGTCGTGCGCAACCTGCGGGCGCGCTTCCTCCAACCGACCGACCGTCCCGCCATCATCCTCGACGACGTGCTGGAGGCGGACCTCGACGGTTTTCGCCCGGAGACCGTAGCCACCGAAAGCCCGGTGCTCTGGTTTCACGATGTCCTCCATGCCTTCGTTCGCGGAGCGCGCGTCCGCTCGCCAACCGGCGTGTTCCTGCGTGTCTCCGGTCCACGCAGCGACGGGATTGCGCTCTCCGCCAGCGACCTTCGCGCTGCCGGGCGTGCGGCGGAAACCGCCGCAGACGCGCCTCCCAATGCCGTGCGCGTCGGCGACGTTGTGCTGAAGTGACCGCAGCTTGCGGGGAGAGGCTCCGAAGATGGCGCTCCGCGGAGCCTCTCGCCGAGCGTGGCCGGCCGTATGATCCGCAGGCGATTTCCCTCCCAAGGACCGGATTTTTTCGAGAATCAGGACAAAAAACCATTTGACAAGCCGCACGGACCGGCTCATAATCGAAGCGGCTCGAACGACTGGGGTTCCGCAGCCTAGAAATCCCGGTGGGCATTTCGAGGAATTGTTCGTCAGGGAGGGGAGTGTGCAGGAAGAAAAGACCACCGGCTTGCCGCCGCCTTTCTTGAAGACCCTGGAGCTGTTCGGCGTGAAGGCGGCCGAACTGGAACGGGATCTGGAGGTGGCGCCGCGCACTGTGATTGTGCTTTCCGGGCACCCAAGGCACGCGACCTGTCACCGGCCGAGAATGATCCAGACCAGCGATCTGGCGGAGCTGAAGCGCTGGATCGGCGTTCCGGACGAGGCGGTCAAGGGTCGCTGCCTGCTGGATCGCGGGGACAGGGCCGCGCTGGCCGAACTGCGCAGAGGGGTCAAGCAGGCCGCGGTAGCGGAGGAAGCCACGGGCGCCGCGGCGGCGGCCAGCAGCAGGCTGGACGCATTGCGCGCGCACGCGCGCGCCTTTCTCTACGGCGACTCGACTCTGGTTGCGACCGCCAAGCCGCTCATCGAAGCGCACCACAGCATCTTCGCCGTGGCGCTTTGGCTGTTCCGCAAGATCAGGGTACGCACGGGTTCCGTCTTGCTGCTGGGGCCTGGCGCGAACGTGCTGATCGCCGGCGAACTCGAAATCGAGGAGGGCGGGCAGGTGCTGAGCCTGGGTCCGCTTACGATCCGCGTAGCCACGCTGCGCAAGACGGTTCCGGTCGCCATCATGCCGCCCATGCATTTCAAGCACGTGATGGCGCTGGTGAGGACCTGACCCGGCGGGGTGCCGGATGGGAGGGATGCGACGATGGCCGATATCATCATGGTTTCTCCTAATGGTCCGAGGGGTCCCGACGGGCGCCCGGGCCCGGCCGGGGGAGCTGGCGCGCAGGGCGCCAACGCCGAATGTCACTGGTACGGGGACGATCCGGCGACGCCGGGCGGTCCCGGAACTCCCGGTGGCGCGGGATCCAACGGGGGCAACGGCGGCGACGCGCCGCCTCCGTACGATCTCGTCATCCGTGTGCACGATCTGATCGGAACGATCCGTGCGGAATGCCGGGGAGGCAAAGGTGGCGATGGTGGCAACGGCGGCGATGGTGGCCCCGGGGGACCCGGCGGTGACGGAGGCAACGGCAGCGGTTGCGAACCTTCGGAAAACGGCGGTCGCGGCGGTGACGGGGGGCGCGCGGGCAACGGAGGCAACGGCGGCCGTGGCGCGAACGGCGGTGACATCTACCTGCTGTACTCCGGCTCGTTGGTGAATGGCGAATTCCACGGCGAGTCCGAGTTGGGTCAAGGGGGCAGGGCCGGAGAACCCGGCACACCCGGCTCCGGGGGCTTGGGTGGCAGGCGTGGCGGCGACGGTCCTCGCCCGGCCCGCCGGGCACACCGGGAGACGTCGTCGTCCAACCCGACCCGGGGCCATGATCGGCGAGCAGTGCTGGTGGGCGGGCCTGCCCGAGCTGATCGCGCAGCTCAGCGGCTGCACGCCGGGTCGCGCCCGCGAGATGCTCTCGGCGGGAGGCGTCCGTGTGGAGGGAATGTGCGCCACGGGTTCCGCGCTCAACAGCGATGGCACGCCAGTGGAAATCGCGGTCAGCGTCTCATGGGAAGGCCGGCGCGTTCGCGTCGTGATGGATCCGGCGCACTGGGAAGTTGATCCCGTGCGCCGGTCCCGCCGCGCGCGCGAGGCCTGCGAGCGGCTGGCCGACAGCTTGCCCCCGGCCCTCAGGCATCACCTGCTGGGAGGTGTCCGGATGGCGTGGCCTGACGATGCGGCGCTCGCCGGGTGGCTGCCTTGGGGCTGCCTGTGGGTGGGTGCCGAACCCGGACGGCCCGGCATCGCGGCCTATCTCTCGGCCCGCTGGGGACCGCCCGCCGAACGGTGGCCACGAGTCTTCGATTGGGTGCAAAGGCAGGGCATCATGCCCGCAGAGCCTCTGGCCGCGGCCGCACGTTACGGCGAGCCGGCGAGCGTGAGCCTTGCCGCCGGACGCGAGCTCAAGGTCAGGGTTTATTACCGGCTTTGCCGCCCTCTTCGCCTCGCCGATCTTGGTTTGCCCGCGCTGGATGAAACCGCAATGGCCGGGTTCCTGGCAGCAGTGATCGGGGAAAGACCGATCCGGTGCGCTGGGTTGTTGCTGTCGGTGTCGGCGGTAGCCGGCGCGGGGGCTTTCGGTGGATGCAAGGTGGACGTCTGTGCCCATTGCGTGAGCCGTAGTCCCGTCGAGTGGGCGGTGCTCATCGAGCGGCTGGCGGCCGAGTTCGGCCTGCCCCCTCCCGGCCTGGTCCCTGTGTTGCTGGGCGGACAAGCCGAGATGGCCTTCATCGGGTTGGGATTCCCTGAGGCCGGCGCACGGCAGTTGAACTGCTACCTGAAAGCGCCCGTCCGGCGGCGATTCCTCGCTGCCTCCCATGTCTGAGGCGTTCCTGCTGTACCGCGCGAGTTGTCGGAAGTGCCGGCTGCTCTCCTGGCTTGTGGAGATGGTTTCCTGCGGCGCCATCCGGCGCGTCGCCCTGGACGCCGCCGCAGCGCAGCGGCTTTACGAGCGGCGGCCCGAGACGCGCGGCAAACTGGCGCTGTTCGCGGGCGAGCGGGCGTGGTCGGGGATCGCCGTGGTGCCTGCGGGGCTCGGCTTGGTCGCGCGTGGCCTCGCCAAAGCCTTCGGCCAAGCGTTCGCTGGCGGTGGGGCGGCTCCGGCATCATTTGCGGCCGTGGCCGACGACGTGGACCATGAAGGCCCCGTCGTGCTCGGCCTCGACCCGCTCGAAGGCCAGCACGAGCGGCGCGGTGAAGAAGCCGAGTGGCGGGCTGGTCATGTTGTGCAGACCGCCGGCGTCACGGTAGCCCCACCGGACCCAATCCGGCGATCGGGGGAAAACCCGGAACCCCGTCGCCGCCGCGTAAGGCGACCGGTTGAACGTGGCCACGTCCGCGGGTAGCAAGACCTCGAAGTAGCAAGCTCCGCCGGGTCGCACCCAGCCGACGAGGTTGTCCAGCCATGCCGCGATGCGGGCGAAGCTGTCCAGATAGCAGTAGGCGGCCCAGAAGCTGGTGACCAGGTCGAAGCTCGCAGGTCGGAAGACCGGCTCCGTCATGTCGGCGCAAACAAAGGCTGCCTGGGGAGACCGCTTCCGTGCGTGATCCAGTTGGGCCGTGCTCGCATCCAGGCCGAAGCGGGAGATGCCCTCGGGAAGCCCGCGGAAATGCCAGGCCGGCCCGCAAGCGACATCGAGCCACCGCAGTCGCTCGCCCCGGCCAGCCAGCTCCTCGGCGAGCTGGGCAATGCGGGCCTGGTTGCGCCGGTGCTTGTACGGCCACGCCTCGACGTAAAGCCGCTCGTAGACGGCGGCGTAGCGTTGGTCGTAGATGGGCAGTCTGGACAAAGAGTGGCTTCCTCCGGGATCGCTTGGCCTAGTAGTTGACGATGGCCGCGAAGGAGGCTGGGTCGAGGCTGGCGCCGCCCACCAGCACCCCGTCAATTTCTTCCTGAGCCATCAGGCCTCGGATGTTGTCGGGCTTGACGCTCCCACCATAGAGAATGCGAAGGTTCGCGGCGGCCTGCTCGCCGTAGCGCTCGCGTGCCTGGGAGCGGAGGAAGCGGTGCGCAGCGGCCGCGATTTCGGGCGTGGCGGTGCGTCCGGTGCCGATTGCCCACACCGGCTCGTAAGCGATCACGATGCGGGCGAACTGCTCCGGGTTCAGTCCGCTGAGGCCGACGCGGAACTGCTCGAGCAGCACCGCCTCGGTGCGGCCCGCCTCGCGTTCCTCGAGCCTTTCACCTACGCAGACGATGGGCGTCAAGCCGGCCTCCAGCGCGGCGGCGGTTTTCTTGAGCACGGTCTCGTCGGTTTCGCCGAAATATTGGCGCCGCTCGCTGTGGCCCACGATGACCCAGCGACAGCCGACGGCCGCCAGCATGGGGCCGGAGACTTCGCCCGTGTAGGCACCCTCCTTCATCCAGAACAGGTCCTGAGCGCCGATTCCGATGCGGCTGCCGGCGGCCGCTTCGACCGCGGCGACCAGATTGGTGAAGGACGGACAGATCACGATCTCGCGGTCTGCCACGCTCTCGACCAGGGGGCGGAACTTCTCGAAGAATGCACGTGTTTCCGCGGGCGTCTTGTACATCTTCCAGTTGCCCGCCATCAACGGTGTTCTCATAGGATTGCGTCCAGAAAGCTGGTTCCTTTCTCCAGAATGGCCCCGGGCGCGCGCGGGGAATGCCCGCGCCCGAGAAAGTTCGCGGCCACGGTCTGTCCGACATCGGCCAGCGAACTGCGCGTGCCCAGATTCACGCCCCGCCGGGCGCGCGGGGCGTAAACCAGCAGCGGGACATACTCGCGGCTGTGGTCCGTCGAGGGGGTCGTGGGATCGTTGCCGTGGTCGGCGGTGAGGATCAGCAGGTCCTGCTCGCCCAACCTCTCCAGCAACTCCGGCAACCAGGCATCTACGGCCTCCAGTGCGCGTGCAAAGCCTTCGACGTCGTTGCGGTGTCCGTAGAGCGAGTCGAAGTCCACCAGGTTGGCGAAGACCAGCCCGCGTGCGAACCTCTCCGCCGCGCGCAGGATTTCCTCCATGCCGTGCGCGTTGTCGCGCGTCTTCCGATGCTCGGTGATTCCGCGGCCCAAGAAGATATCGTAGATCTTTCCCACCGCGCAGACGGGCACGCCCGCCTCGGCGAGGCGATCGAGCAGCGTGCCCTGGGGAGGCGCGACCGCGTAGTCGCGACGATTCTGCTGGTCCCGCACGAAAGCCCCGGGGCGGCCGGTGAAGGGCCGTGCGATCACGCGCCCGACCTCGTGCTCGCCGCGCAGCAGCTCGCGCGCGATCTGGCAGATGCGGTAGAGCTCCTCGAGCGGGACCACCTGCTCGTGTGCGGCGACTTGGAAGACGCTGTCGGCGGAGGTGTAAACGATGGGCCGCCCGGTGTGCAGGTGCTCCTCGCCCAGACGCTCGATGATCTCGGTGCCGGAGGCGGGCACGTTGCCGAGAATCCTGCGGCCGATCCTGCGCTCGAACTCGCGGACGATCTCCGGCGGGAAGCCGTGGGGGTAGGTCGGAAAGGGCCGCGACAGCTGGATGCCCGCCAGCTCCCAGTGGCCCGTGGTCGTATCCTTTCCCGGCGAAGCCAGCGCCGAGCGGCCGTAGGAGCCGATCGGCGAGGCAGCGGGCGGAATGCCCTCCAGCGCTCGGATATTGCCCAGGCCCAGTCGGGCAAGGTTGGGCAACCGGAGCGGCCGCGCGCGTGCGAGGTTGCCCAGCGTGTCGCTGCCGCGGTCGCCGTAGTCTTCGGCGTCCGGCAGCTCCCCGATGCCGAGGCTGTCCAGGACGACCAGGAAGACCCGTTCGAAAGCAGCGTCCGCCATGTCAGGGCGCGCTGGTGGTGCCCGCACGGAAGAGCTCGAGCAGGCGGGCCGCGCGCTCGCGCGCGATGTGCATGTAGACCTGGTTCCCCGCGATCCGTTCCAGCAAAGGAACGAACTGTTGTGGCGCCACCAGCCTCTTGCGATCCCAGGCCATTTCCAGTTCGAGCAGGGCCTGATTGACGCCCAGCCGGTCGTAGCGGGCTGCGCGCTGGAGCCGCTGAAGCAACTGCGCGCTCTCGGTGATGCGCTCGAACCAGTCCCAGAGAGCGCGCGCGTCGGGATCGGTGGAGAAGTTGAACTTGACCTCGTAGTGGATGGGGCCGCGCTCGTAGCGGAAGGTTTTCGTGCCGGTGAACGCCACCTTCGCACGCGCCTCGAGCGGTCGCCGAAAATGATCCAGCTTGGCAGCCAGGGCGAAGATCTCGCGGGTCTCCGCGGGGCTCATCTGGAACCGGAGCGGATCCTCGTCGTCCTGTTCACGGTACTCGCCACGGCCGCTTTCATCCACGCGGATGGCCACATAGGGCGGATTGCTGCCCGGGAACGACTTGGAATAGAAGATGCGCGCGGGCTCGGCGGTCGCCCACGCCAACCAGAGGGTCAGGAGAACCATCGTTTCACCTCCGGCGCATGCGCCCCATCTGGCGAGTGGCGTGGCAGATAGCCACGGCCAGCGCGTCGGCTGCGTCAGCGGAATCCGGCGTCTGGCCCAGCTCGAGCAACGAGCGGACCATCATCATGACCTGGTCCTTGCGCGCCCGGCCGTATCCCACCACGCTCATCTTCACTTCGAGCGGGGAATACTCGCCCACCGCAAGCCCCGCCTCGGCCGCGCTCAGCATCGCCACGCCGCGCACCTGGGCCAGTCGCAGGGCGGCGCGCACGTTGGAGGCGCAAAAGACGTCCTCGATGGCGGCTGCCTCGGGGGCGTGTTCGGCGATCAGCGATCGGAGGGCCGCCGCGATCTGGCGGAGCCTTTCGGCGAGCGGCGCACGGGGGTTGGTGCGAATGACGCCTGCGGCGATCATGCGGTGGCGGCGACCGTCGCTTTCGATCACTCCGTATCCGGTCTGCTCGGCGCCGCAGTCAATCCCCAGGATGCGCATCGCCCGCGCCGGCGCGTCAAGCCTGGGCCAGCGCCTCCATCACCTGCTCGTCAATGTCGTAGTTGGCGTAAACGTTCTGGACGTCGTCGTGCTCCTCGAGCGCCTCGCTCAACTTGAGCATTTGCTGGGCTTCCTTGCCTTCCAGGCGCACGGTGGTCAGCGGGATCATGGCCACCTGCGCCGAGACCGTCTCGATGCCCGCTTTCTGGATGGCGTTGAGCACGGCTTCGTGGGCCTCGGGAGGCGAGAGGACTTCCCAGTGAGTCCCGTCGCTGCGGAGATCCTCCGCTCCGGCATCCAGCACGATCGCCATCAGCTCGTCTTCGGTGATCTTCTCCTGCGCGATCAGGATCTGACTCTTGCGCTCGAAGAGCCGCGAGACGCTGCCCTGCTCGCCCAGCTTGCCACCGTACTTGGAAAAAATGTGCCGGATCTCGCTGACGGTCCGGTTGCGATTGTCCGTGGCCGCCTGGACCAGCAGGGCCGCGCCGCCGGGCCCGTAGCCCTCGAAGATCACCTCCTCGATCTGCTCGCCTTGCAGCTCTCCGGTACCGCGCATGATAGCGCGTCGGATGTTCTCGGCGGGCATGCTGGCTGCCTTGGCGGCCAGGATAGCCGTCCTCAGGCGGGGATTGGAATCCGGGTCACCGCCGTTACGAGCCGCAATGGTGATTTCCCTGATCAAGCGCGTGAACAACCGGCCGCGCTTGGCGTCCTGGGCAGCCTTCTTGTGTTTGATGGTCGCCCATTTGGAATGGCCTGACATGGATACCTCTCCGGCGAGTGGGCGGTTCCGAGCGCTTCAGCAACCCACCCAGAGAGGATAACAGAACGCGCCTGGCTTCTCAACTTCCTTGCCGTCAACGAGCTGCGGACGCCGTGGGAAACCGGCCTTCGTGGGATCCCAGCGTACTGGTACTCGGAATCCTCTGGTGCGGCGATGGCGTCCAGCTTATACTCGGGTTAGATTGGCGCCGCGCGGCGCCGCGGAAGGAAGACGATCCAGTGGAGGCAAGGGGCCGGGACGCTGCCGACGCAGAAGGGAGCCCAAAAGGGGAGGGAAACCGCGGATGGCAGCCGGCGGCTATGGTCTTCGGCGCGACTACTTCTGGTGGTTCCTCGCCACCCTGCTCGGGTTCTGGACCTTGTTGAGTCCGGACTTGCTGCGGCCTTACGTAGACCCCAAGCTCCAGAATTACTTCGTCATGGGAGGGCTCTTCACCGCCGGCGTGGCGCTCGGGTTCTTTCGCCCCGACCGTCCTTGGCGGTGGGCCGTGGCCAGCATCCTGTTGCTGCCTCCAGCCGATGTGGTGGGGCTCCTGCGCAATCCGCAGTTGACCGCGCTCGAGGTGGCCCACGTCCTTCGGCACCTGACCCTGCAAGCGCCTTCTTACCTGCTCTACGCCTTGCCCGTGCTGGCGGGCGCGTACCTGGGCAGCTTCCTTTCGGCCGGTTCGGACCTTTATTGAAGGCCGGTTCGGACCTTTGTTGAAGGGTGGTTGGTGTCGCCCGCCGCCGGTGTCTTAAACTGAATGCCGTGCGCTTTCGATGTCGCGCGGGCCTGGGTGCGCTCCTCGCCTCGGCCTGTCTATGGCCGGCATCCACGAAGTTCCTGCCACCGGAGTCCTTTCGCGGCTACGTCGAGTTCTTCAACGCGATGGCCCCCGAGGAGGTCGTCAACCATATCCCCGATGCGCGGGCTTGGGAGTGGATGGCGGCCAACATCCCGCGCTTTGCCTGTCCTGATCCCGATGTCGAACGCACCTACTATTACCGCTGGTGGGCCTTCCGCAAGCACATCAAGCAAACGCCGGTCGGCTTCATCATCACCGAGTTCCTGAAGCCGGTCCGGCACGGCGGCCAGTACAACGCCATCAGTTGCGCCTTGGGGCACCACATCCTGGAAGCGCGTTGGCTGCGCACCGGCCGCTACCTCGACGAGTACCTGAACTTCTGGCTGCTCTCGGGCGAGGGCGGCGGGATCCATCCCGAGCTGCACCGCTACAGTGGCTGGACCGCCGCCGCCGTTTACCAGCGCTGGCTGGTCAGCGGCGATACCCGGTGGCTGCTCGGGCTGCACGATGCGCTGGTTGCGGACTATGAGGCCTGGGAGCGAGAGCGCGGGCGGCCGGACGGCCTGTTCTGGCAATACGACGTGCGGGACGGCATGGAGGAATCCATCAGCGGCTCGCGCAAGCACAAGAACGTCCGGCCCACCATCAACAGCTACATGTACGGCAACGCGCGCGCCCTTGCGGAGATCGCGCGGCTGGCGGGAAAACCCGGGTTGTCGCGCGACTATGCGGGCAAGGCCGCGCGCCTGCGCCGTCTTGTGCAGGAACGGCTCTGGGATCCCGAGGCTCGCTTCTTCAAAACGCTGCTCGAGGATGGCCGGCTGGCCGATGTGCGCGAGCTCATCGGGTACACGCCCTGGTACTTCCATCTTCCGGAGCCCAACCGCGGCTACGAGGAAGCCTGGCGCCAGCTCATGGATCCGAACGGTTTCTATGCGCCTTACGGCCCGACGACCGCCGAGCGGCGCCACCCCCAGTTCCGCATTGCGGACACCGGCGACGATTGCCAGTGGAACGGGCCGAGTTGGCCCTTTTCGACCACCGTGACGCTCAAGGCTTTGGCCAACGTGCTGCATGAGTATCCGCAGCGTGCCATAGGGATTAAGGACTATTTCGAGACCTTCATGATCTACACCCGCAGCCATCGCCTGAAGCTGCCGGACGGTCGCGCGATCCCGTGGATTGACGAGAACCTGAACCCGTTCACGGGCGACTGGCAAGCGCGCTCGATGAAGATCCGCAAAGGCACTTTCTACGGGCGCGGCGACCACTACAACCACTCCGGCTACGCGGACCTGCTGATTACGGGGCTGGTGGGTTTCCGGCCACGCCCGGACTCGATCGTCGAGGTCTACCCCCTGCTGCCCGAAGGGACGTGGGACTGGTTCTGCCTGGAGGACGTCCCCTACCGCGGGCGGCTGATCACCATTCTCTGGGACCGCACCGGGCAGCGCTTCGGGCAAGGACGGGGACTACGGATCTACGCTGACGGCCTCCAGATCGGGCGCCGCTCGTCGCTGGGTCGCCTGACCGCGAGGCTGCCGCGACCGCGCGGGTGACACATGGGAAGGCGGTTCCACTTCTGCCTGTGGCTGGCCGCAGCGCTCTGCGTCGTGAGTCTGTTGACCGCTGCCGTCGCCGGGGGCGCCACGGGCCCCATCCGGATTTCCCCCGATCGGCGGTTCTTCCAACTCCCCGACGGCGCCCCCTTCTTCTGGCTCGGCGACACCGCGTGGTTCCTGCTGCACCGTCTGAACCGCGAGGAAACCGAGCGCTATCTTGCCGACCGCGCGGACAAGGGCTTCAACGTGATCCAGGTCACGGTCTTGGGCAACGTGCAAAGCCGCAATCTCCACTATGGCGTTCCCGCGCTCCTCGAAGGTGACCCGGCAAAGCCCAACGTCACGCCCGGCGCCGATCCGGCGAAGCCGGGCGAGTACGATTACTGGGATCACTTGGACTGGGTGCTCGATCGCGCGGCCGGCCGCGGCATTCACTTGGGGCTGGTGGTGGCGTGGGGTTCGATGGTCAACCGCGGCCACCTGCACGAGGGCAATGTCGAGTCCTACGCGCGTTTCCTGGCGAGGCGCTACCGCGGGCGCCCCAACATCGTCTGGATCCTCGGCGGCGATACGTACGGGGACCGGCGGCCCGAAGTGTGGCGCGCGCTCGGGCGCACGCTCAAGCAGGAGGATCCCGACCACTTGATCACGTTCCATCCTTTCGGGCGGACCCAGTCTTCCAGCTGGTTCCACCAGGAGCCTTGGCTCGACTTCAACATGTTCCAGTCCGGCCATCGCCGCTACGATCAGGACGACACGCCCAGTCGCCGCGGCGAAGACAATTGGCGTTACGTCGTCGAGGATTACGCCAAGCAGCCGCCGAAACCCACACTGGACGGAGAGCCCTCCTACGAAGACATCCCTCAGGGACTGCACGATCCCTCGCAGCCCTACTGGACGGCGAACGACTGCCGCCGCTATGCGTACTGGTCGGTCTTCGCGGGCGCTTGCGGCCACACTTACGGCCACAACGCAGTGATGCAAATGCACAGGCCAGGCGTCGGCAAGGGGGCTTACGGCGTGCGCAAATACTGGTACGAAGCCCTCGACGATCCGGGCGCGCGCCAGATGCGCCACCTCAAGCAGCTTGTGCTTTCCCGTCCTTATTTCGAGCGTGTCTTCGACCCCGGCGCGGTGGCGGACAACGGCGAGCGATACCAGTTCGTCATTGCCATGCGGGGCAAGCAGTATCTGATGGCGTATACCTACGTCGGCCGCACGTTTCGCCTCCGCATGGGCCGCATCCACGGCAGCTCTGTCCGCGCCTGGTGGTACGATCCGCGCACAGGAGCGGCCGCCGAGATCGCCGTTCTGCCGAACCGCGGAGAGCGTGAGTTCGATCCGCCGGGAGATCCCGCGCCCGGCAACGACTGGGTGCTCGTACTGGACGACGCGAGCGCCGGCTTCCCGCCGCCCGGCCGGACCGAAGGAGAGGGAAAACCGTGAAGGTGCTCCGGTTCGTTTCCATTCCGCTGACGGCATGCATGGTGAGCGCAGGCGGCGAGTTCCGGGTCCGGGAGAGCCGCGTGGAAGTCCTTGCGCAGGGGGAGGTGGTGCTCACGTCGCCACCCGAGGGTTTGTGGACGGTGGCTTGCGAGTGGCGCGACGGGTGGCCCGCGAACTGGGTCCATGCGGCGCCGGGGGAAACGCTGCGGGAAGGCCCGTGGACCATCCTGCGGGGCCATTTCGAAGCCTGCGGCGGCTGGTGGCGGGCAGAGGACGCGTGGCGCCAGGTCGGCCGCCTGGTCGAGGTGCGGCGGCGCTTGAGCCGGGAAGGCACGCAAGCGGCGGATCGGGTCACCGTGGCCATACGGTTCCAGGCTGCGGCCTCGCGGGCGCAGGCCGTGCTGCCCGGCATTCTCTACTACGGTAATCCCTCGGGAGCGCGGAGCGGGCGCGTGCCGGTGGCGACCGGCGCGCCTGGCGAGGAGCTGCTGTTCGAAGAACATCGTTATCCGATGCCGTTCGCTGCGCTGGAGCTCGACCGCGAGGGCAAGCTTTGGGGCGCGGCCCTGCACAGCGTGCCCTCGCCCGCGCCTTTCGCAAACCGGCAGGATCAGTGGTGGTCGCTGGGCGTGGTCTACCGGCAGGGCGGGGCGGAGCTGGCGCTTTGGAGCGGCCCCTGTGCCTCGAACGGCCGGCGCAGCGTGATCAAGGCCTTGCAGGCCGGCTTCGTGCCTTATGACGAGACCTGGCTGCGCGTGCCGCCCGGGGGCGTGATCGAGAAAACATTTTTCCTGGAAACGTTTCCTTTGGAGCGCGAGGGCACGGTCTTCCAACCTCCCGTGCGCACCTCGCTCGAACTTTTCCGCCCTTACTACGCCGAGGATTTTCCCTCCGTTGCCGAGATCGTGCGGGCGAAGTACCGCTATGCTCGGACCCGTTGGCGCCGGAGCGAACGCTACGCGGTCTTCCAGAAGTACGCCGATCGCCGCCAGGCGGTGATGGGATGGACCGGGCAGGCCGAGGCCCCGGGCTACGCCCTGCTGGTGCTGGCGGAGAGGTTGGCCGATCCGGAGGCCGAGCACATGGCCCAGGCCTCGCTCGACTTCCTCTCTACGGCGCCGTTCTACCGCGACGGCTTCCATAACTGGTACGACTTGGACAGCGGCCGCTGGCACGGCGAAGAGCTGCTGAATCAGGGGCAGGCAATGCTGGCTTTCGCGCGGGCCATTCGCGTGGGGCGGCGGCGAGGACGCGACGTCTCGCGCTGGGAGGCTTTCCTGCGCAAGGCCTGCGACTTGCACGCCGCCCGCATTCTGGCAGCCTCATGGCGCCCGCCTTCGACGGCGGAGGCGACCTTCGTCCCGCCCTTGCTCATCGCCTCGCAATTGTTCGGTGAGCAACGTTATCGCCGCGCTGCGATCAAGGCAGCGGAACATTACGCCCAGCGGCACCTGAGCATGCGCGAACCCTACTGGGGCGGCACACTCGACGCCCGTTCGGAAGACAAAGAGGCTGCGGCCGCCGCCTTCCAGGCTTTCCTCGAGCTCTACGAGCACACGCGCGATCCGCGCCACTTGCAATGGGCCCGGCATGCCTGCGACGTGATGTTGACCTACACCTACGTCTGGGACGTGCCCATGCCTCCCGGCCGGCTGGCCAGCCACCGGCTGCGTACGCGCGGTTGGACTTCGGTCTCCCCGCAGAACCAGCACTTGGACGTCTGGGGCGTGTTGACGGCGCCGGACGTCTACCGGTTGGGCGAAATCCTGGGTCGCGAGGAGCTGAAGCGGCTGGCGCTGGTCATGTACCGCAGTTGCGGCCAACTGATTGACCCCTACGGCAGCCAGGGGGAGCAGCTCGAGCAGACCAACTACACGCAGGCGCGACGCGAGGTGGATCCGGCGCGATTGCGCGGCGATTACAACGAGCGCTGGACGGTTTTCTGGATCACCGCGCACTTTCTGACCGGCGCGGCGCGTTTCCTCGAGCTTGGCGTTCCGGTCTGGGACGGCAGCGACCGCTGAGGCATCCTACAGACCCGGCTCCATGGGCAGGGCCAGCGGCGGCTCGCGCAGGAAGTCCAGGCGAGCCATCTCCTCGACCGCCTGCCGCACGGCTTGTTCGGTCGTCGGCTCCAGCGTGATGACGAACGGCAGGTCGTGTTTGACTTCGCAAGGCAGCTGCAATACCGCTTCGATGCTGATGCGCTTGGCGGCCAGGATTCCGGCCAAAGCAGCGATGATTCCCGGCCGGTCGTCCACGCGGAACCGCAGGTACCAGGCACGCTTCTGCTCGGTGATGGGAATCGGGCGGTATTCTCCCAGGCGCTCGTGCGCGAAGGGCGAGACGCGTGCGGGACTGCCGTAGCGGATCTCGCGCGCCACCCGCATCAGGTCGCTGACCACGGCCACGCCCGTGGGCCGGGGGCCGGCGCCGCGACCGTAATAGAACGTGTCCTCCCCGTAAAGTCCTTTGACCCAGACCGCGTTGTAGGCCGAGCGGACGCCGGCCAGGATCGCCGACTGCGGGATCAGAGCGGGCCGCACCGAAAGGAGCAGCCCTTCGGGCGTTTGCCGCGCCATGGCGATGAGCCGGATGGTGTGGCCCAGCGCATGCGCGTACTGAAAGTCGGTCGGGCCGATACGGCGAATCCCCTCGGTGTAAATGTCCGAGGGCGTAATCTTCAGGCCGAACGCCAGCGCCGCCAGGATGGCGAGTTTCGAGCGTGCATCGTAGCCGTCTACGTCGGCGCTCGGGTCGGCTTCGGCGTAACCCAGCCGTTGCGCTTCCGCCAGCACCTCGGCGAAGGAGGCGCCGCGCCGCTCGATCTCGGTGAGGATGTAATTGCTGGTTCCGTTCAGGATCCCATAGAGAGCCACGATGCGATCGCCCGAGATGCCTTCGCGCAGCACGGCGTGGATCGGGATGCCCCCGGCTACGCTGGCTTCCATCGCCAGGTTGATGCCCGCCGCGATCGCGCGTTCCCAGATCTCGGCGCCGCGCAGCGCCATCAGCTCCTTGTTCGCGGTCACCACCGACTTGCCGTGCTCGATGGCGCCGAGGATGATCTGCTCGGCGACGGTCGTGCCGCCCACCAGTTCGGCCACGATCTCCACTTCCGGATGCGTCACCACCGCCCGCCAGTCCGTGGTCCGTTCCGCCCGCTCGAGACCGGGCGGCAGCTTCTTTTCCGCGATCTTCAGGTCGCAGACGGCGCGCACTTCGAGCGGGAAACCCAGCTTCAACGCGATCGCGTCCGCATTCTCGGCAAGAATCGTGAGAGTGCCGCCGCCCACGTTGCCCACGCCTACGATGCCGACTCGCACGGGCTGCATAAGCCGACATTGTAGCCGTAGCGGCGCGCTCGCCGTTATAATCCTCAGCGTGCGCGGCGCGGTACGGCTGCTCGGCTTGGTCCCGATTCTGATCGCCGTGCGCGAACCAACCCGCGCGGACGAACTCGAGCGCTACGCGCGCGCCGAAATGGAGCTCAACCAGATCCCGGGCCTCGCGGTGGCGATCCTCGAGCGCGACCGCGTGCTGCTGCGCGCCTGGGGCGTGCGCGATCTCTTGACCGGCGAGCCGATGACGGTGGATACGCCCGTCGAGTTGGCTTCGGTGAGCAAGCCGCTGACTGCGGCGGCGGTGGCGCGACTGATCCGGGCGGGGAGGCTCGACGGCGACCGTCCTGCCTCGGAGTGGCTTGCGGAGCTGCGCGGCAGCCGGCTGGAACGCGTGACGGTGCGGTCGCTGCTGCGACAGCGTTCCGGCCTGCGTCGGCGCCATGACCGGACCATCCCTTGCTGCGGGCGTCCCGGCGATCGGGACCTGAGTCTTGCCGCGGGCAGGCTCGCGCGTGCGCGTCCCGCGGGAGGAGCCTCCCCGCCCTTCGCCTATGCCAACTCCAATTACGTCCTGCTGGCTGCGCTGGTTGAACGCGCCTCGGGCATGAGATTCCAGCGATTCATGGAACAGGAAATCTTCCTGCCGCTGGGCATGAGCCGCACCACGGCCGATCCGGCGCAGGCGCGGCGCTGGAGCCTGGCCGGCGCACACGAGCGCAGTTGGGGGCGGGTACGAGCGCGCGCTGCGCCGGAGGCGGGTTGGCTGGGCGCGTCGCTCGTCAAGTCCACCGCGCGCGACATGGCCCTGTTCCTGGAGGCCGCGCTTGCCGGACGCGTCGTCGGCATCGAGCGGCCGGAAACGCTGGTGCCGCCCTACGACGCGGGCTGGTTCGTGCGCCGCCAGGGGAATCTGCTGGTGCTGGAACACTCCGGCGACACCTGGGGCGCCAATGCCGCCCTGCTGCTGGCGCCGGAGCGGCATCTGGGAGTTGCGGTGCTGGTGAACGCAGGAGTGCAGCGGGCTTTGGAGATTGCGCGGGCGATCGCGGCTTGGAGGCTGGGCGGTCGGCTGCCGCCCCCGCGCAGGCCTGCGTGGTATCTGGTGGCCGACAACTGGGCCATGCTGTTCGGCGCGCTCTCGTTGGCCACGCTGGCGGGCCTCGTCACGTTCTGGTTGCGAACGCACGCGCAATTCCGGCGGGGCGTACGGGTCTGGCTGCTCCCGCACGGGGTTTGGGAGCGGGGACGGCTGTTGCTGCTGGGCGCGATGACAGCGTACCTGCTGGCTCTGGCCGCCCGCGGCCTGATGGCAGGCGCATCCAGCTCGCCCTCGAGCCTGCGTCTGTGCCTGGCAGGGCTGGCCGTCGCCGCTGCCGCGGGGTTGGGAACGGCCGCTGCGCTGGGTGCGACGGCCAGGAAGTCTCAGAACTGAACCAGCCGTTTCAGCATCTGTCGGGCTTCTTCCAGCCGGGGGAACGTGCGCTCGGCCGCGCGGAACTCGCGCGTGTGCACCTGCCGGCGGCCGCCACGCGCGCGGGCCGGGTAGCGCAGGTGCAGCATCTCGTGAAAGATCACATACTCGAGCAGCAGCCGCGGCGTTTCGGCGCGATCCAACACCTTGCTGATCACGATCGCCTGGTGCGCGGGATCCCAGTGGCCGAGCCTGGAACGCGAAGCCCGCAGGCTCCAGCCGAGCCTGGGGCGGATCATCAGGCCGCCGAAAAAGCGGCGGTTCAGATCGTCGAAGATCTCCTCCAAGTGGAAATGTTCGCCCTTCGGTCCGGCCAGTTGCTTGCGGCCACGCGTTGCGCGGATCAGCTCGAGCGTGCGCTGCACGTCGCGCCGGTTCAGGTAGCGGCGATAGCGGTAGAGGCAGGCGCGCGGGGCGGGGCGTCGCAGCAACTTGCCGAGCAGGATGTGGATGAGCGCCTCCAGCACGGATGGGGGCGCGCCCTCCAGCACGTCGCTGATGCGCAGCTCCAGCCTTCCGTCCCGCCAGCATGCCGAGCTGTGTGCGTCCGCGTAGGGAAGGAAACGCACGGAGATCTCCGGCGCGGGGGTCCGCGGACGCAGCTTGCGGAAGACGCGGGCGCAGATGGCTTCGGGCGGCTCTTGCAGGAGGCTCTCGACTTGCATCCGGGGATGAATCTAACATAGAGGTTTTGGGCCGCCGGTTGCATGGCGACCGCCGTGCGCGGCGGATGATCGCAGGAGGAAAAGCCAGTTGTCGAAAGCCAAGATCAGTGCGCTCGGTTGCTATGTGCCGCCGCGGGTGCTGACGAACTTCGATCTCGAGAAGATGGTAGACACCAGCAACGAGTGGATTCTGGAGAGGACCGGAATCCGGGAAAGGCACATAGCCGATCCCGAGATGGCCACTTCGGACATGGCGGTGGAAGCTGCGCGGGCTGCGCTCGCCCAGCGGGGCATCCAGGCTTCCGAGCTGGACGCCATCCTGGTGTGCACGGTCACGCCGGACATGATGTTCCCCTCCACAGCCTGTCTGGTGCAGGACCGCCTGGGCGCCAAGGGCGTCTGGGGCTTCGACCTGATTGCGGCGTGCTCCAGCTTCCTGTACGGTTTGACCACGGCCGCACACCTGGTGGCCGCCGGTTCGCACCGCAAGGTGCTGGTCATCGGCGCCGACACCATGTCGCGCATCGTGGATTACACCGACCGTGCCACCTGCGTCCTCTTTGGCGACGGCGCGGGCGCCATGCTGGTCGAGCCGAGCGAGGACGACTCGCTCGGCTTGGTGGATTTCCTGAACGAGATTGACGGTTCCGGGGGCGAATTCCTCAAGATGCCCGCGGGAGGGAGCCGGTTGCCGGCGTCGCACGAAACCGTCGAGAAGCGCCTGCACTTCGTGCACCAGGATGGCCAGCAGGTCTTCAAGTTCGCGGTGCGCCGCATGTACGAGGTCTGTCGTGATCTCATGCAGCGGAATGGGCTGACCGCGCGGGAGATCGGCTTGCTCATTCCCCACCAGGCCAATGCCCGCATCATCTGCGCCACGGCCGAGCGGCTGGGGCTGAAGCCCGAGCAGGTCGTCCTCAACATTGACCGATACGGCAACACCACTTCCGGCACCATCCCGCTGGCCACGCAGGATGCCATCCGGGAGGGGCGGCTGAAGAAGGGCGATCTGGTGCTGTTCGCGGCCGTGGGCGCCGGTTTCACCGTCGGCGCCAGTCTGTGGCGTTGGGCCTTCTGAAAGCCTGCTATCCGGCGTTTTCTGCGTAGAGGCGTGGGGGCCCCCCGCGGCGCGGGGGGTGCTACCGGGCAAACCTCAGCTCGCAGGGCGCGCTCCAGCGCCTCCAGCAGCAACAGCACGTTCTCGCGCGTCGAGGAAGCGCCCATCAGCCCTGCGCGGAGCACCTTTCCCGCCAGTGGCCCGAAGCCGCCCAGCACTTCGATGCCGTAGTCTTCGACCAGTCTCCGTCGCAAGGCCACGTCCGAGATGCCCTCGGGCACGCGCGGCGTGTTCAGCGTCCACAGCCTATGCCGGGGCTCGCGCACGTGCATCTCAAGGCCCATGGCCTCGATGCCCGCCACGAAGGCAAGATGGTTCAGTCGGTGGCGCCGGAAGCGGTTTTCCAGCCCTTCCTCGTCAATGATCCGCAGCGCCTCCCGCAACGCATAGAACATCGAGATGGGCGCGGTGTGGTGGTAGCGGTGCTGACCGTGGTAGTACTCGTCAATCAGCTTGAGATCGAAGTAAAAGGAAGGCACCGGGCGCTTGCGCTCGCGCAGGCGTTCCATGGCGCGGGGCGAGCAGGTGATGGGCGCCAGACCGGGCGGGCAGCTCAGTCCCTTTTGCGAGCAACTGTAGGCCACATCAATGCCGTTTTCGTCCACGTTCACCGGCATGCCGCCGAGCGACGTCACACAGTCGCCGATGACGACCGCGTCCACCTCCCGCGCCGCGGCGGAAATCGCCTTGCCGGGCGTGTAAACGCCGGTCGAGGTCTCCGCCTGCACGAACGCGACCACGTGCGGTCTTTCGCGACGCACGAATTCGAAGGCCTCTTCGTCGGAGAAGGTCTCGCCCCATGCCTTTTCCAGCCGCACGACCTGCGCGCCTTGGCGCTCGGCGATGTTGCTGATGCGGTCGCAGAAATAGCCGTTGGCGAACACGGCGAACTTCATGCCTGGCTCGACGAAGTTCACCACCGCGGTCTCCATGCCCGAGGTCCCGGTGCCCGAGATCACCATGCGAAACGGGTTCTGCGTTCCGAAGACCGGTCCCAGCAGCGCACGGATGTCCTCGACCACCTGGAAGAAGAAGGGATCCACGTGGCTGACAATGGGTTGGGCGAGGGCCTGATACACGCGCGGTTCGATCATCACGGGTCCCGGCCCCAGCAGGATGCGCTTGGGCGGATGCAGCGGTCCGATTCCGAGTGCCATAAGTCGCTAGTCTGAGTAACAGGTGAACGCGAAGTCAACTCGTTGCGAGCGCCGGCCGCTGCCTGTTGATCCGCTGGTCCCGGACGTCGTGGCGAGGCTTCGGGAAGGGACGAGCCTCGTCGTCGAAGCGCCACCCGGAGCGGGCAAGACTACGCGGATTCCGCCGGCGCTCCTCGAACTGGGCGGTCAGGTGCTCGTGCTGGAGCCGCGCCGGCTGGCCGCCCGGCTGGCGGCGCGCCGCGCGGCCTGCGAGCTCGGGGAGCGCCTGGGCGAAACCGTCGGCTACCAGGTCCGTTTCGAAGACGCCACCGGTCCGCGCACCCGCCTGGTCTACATGACCGAAGGGATCCTGATGCGGCGGTTGCTCGCGGATCCGGAGCTGCGCAGCGTGGCCTGCGTGGTGCTGGACGAGTTCCACGAAAGACATCTGGAGGGGGATCTCGCGCTGGCGCTGCTGCGCCGCTTGCAGCAGACGCGCCGGCCCGATCTGCGCCTTCTCGTGATGTCGGCGACGCTCGAAGCCGCGCCGGTGGCGAGCTTCCTCGACGGATGCCCGGTGGTGCGCGCGGCAGGGCGCGAGCACCCGGTCTCGATCCGCTATACGCCGGTTTCCGCCGAGCCGCTCGAACAGCGGGTGGCATTGGCGTTGGAAGCGCTGCTGCGGGAGGGCCTCGACGGCGACGTCCTGGTTTTCCTGCCCGGAGCCCGCGAGATTCGGCGCGCCATCCGGGCCTGCGCAGGGCTGGCCTCGCGCTACGGGCTCTGCTTGTTGCCTCTGCACGGCGACCTCCCGCCCGAGCAACAGGAGCTGGCGCTGGCTCCCGGCGATCGCCCGAAAGTCGTTTTCGCCACCAATGTCGCGGAAAGTTCCGTGACGATCGAGGGCGTGACTGCCGTGATTGACAGTGGCCTTGCGCGCGTCGCCTCGCATGCGCCCTGGTCCGGTCTACCCAGGCTGGAGGTTCGCCCGATCAGCAAGGCCTCGGCCAACCAGCGCGCGGGTCGAGCCGGGCGCACTGCCCCCGGCCGCGTGATCCGGCTGTATCCGGCCGAGGATTTCGCGCGTCGCGCAGAGCGCGAGACTCCCGAGATCCTTCGCGAGGACTTGAGCGGCGCCGTGCTCTGGCTGCTGGCGGCAGGAGCCAGGCCGGAGGAAATCCGGTGGTTGGACCCCCCGCCCGGTGAAGCGTTGGCGGCCGCGACGCGGCTTCTTGCCAGGTTGGGGGCGCTCGACAGCGCCGGGAGACTGACCGCGACCGGGTTGGAAATGGCCCGGCTGCCTCTGGAGCCGCGGCTTGCGCGTCTGGTGCTGGAAGCAGCGCGGCGTGGCGTGGCAAGCCGCGGTTGCGCAGCCGCAGCATGGCTGAGCGCCGGCGTCCGTTGGCCGGAGCCTTCCGGCGAAAGCGGCCCATCGGACCTCCTCTGGCTGATCGAGCAACCGTGGCCGCCGCGCGTGCAACGGCTCCACGCCCATCTGCTCGGCCTGCTGGGCGCCAGCGCACCGGCGGTCGCCAGCGAGGACGACGAGGCGCTGCTGATCGCCGTCCTGGTGGGATTTCCGGACCGCCTGGCCCGCCGGAGGCGCGACAACGAGTTGCTGCTTGCCCATGGCGGCAGCGCGCGCCTGTCCTCTTCGAGCGTGGTTCGTCAGGCCGAGTTCCTGGTGGCCTTGGACATCGAGGAGCGCCGCGAGCAGGGTCAGCCGCTGGTGCGGCTGGCCAGTGAAGCCCGGCCCGAGTGGCTGCTGGATTTCTTCCCCGAGCGAGTCCGCGAGGAGGAACGTCTGGAGTGGAACCGGGCGGCGGCGCGGGTCGAACGCAGCAGCGTGCTTCGGTACGATGAGCTGCCGATTGCAGAAAGCCGCGGGCCAGCCCGGTGCGAGGCTGCCAGCCGCATCCTGGCCGAGGAGGCGCTGGAAGCCGGTCTCGCGCGCTTCACGGACACGGGCGAGATCGAGCGCTACCGCGCCCGCTGGGAATTCGCCGCCCAGTACGTGACGCTGCCGTCGCTCAGCGAGGACGATCTCCGGGCTGCTTTGCGCGATCTCTGCAAGGGGCTTTGCAGTTTCGCCGAGCTCGAGGCAGCCGCACGCGGCGAGGGGATGCTCCGTGCGCTCCAGGCGAGACTGCCCCGGGAAGCGGTTGGTCTGGTGGAGAAGGTCGCTCCCGCCCGGATGCGGCTGCCGAGCGGCCGCTGGGCCCGCGTCGAGTACCGGCGCGGCGAACCGCCTTCCATCGCGGCGAAGATCCAGGAGCTTTTCGGGGAACGCGCAACGCCGAAGCTGGCGGGAGGGCGCGTGCCGCTCGTCCTGCACTTGCTCGCCCCCAGCAACCGTCCCGTGCAGACCACCACCGACTTGGAGAGTTTCTGGCGCGTTCACTACCCGAGGCTGCGACGCGAGCTCAGCCGTCGTTACCCGCGGCACGACTGGCCAGAAGACCCACTCAGCGCTCGCCCATCGTACCGGTGAGGGCCGGGTCAGGGCGACCCGCCGGCGCAGGCGTGCGGGGTCATCTCCGGGCCGGCGGGTTACAATAGCCCGAGGGATGGTGGATCCGAAATTGCTGAAGAAGATGCAGGAGGATTGGGACGAGCGGGCGCGCTTGAACGCCCGCTACTTCGTCAACACCGCGCGCGCCGACTGGACCGACGAGGAATTCTACCGCTCGGGCGAGCAGACCGTGGCCGAGGAAATCCTCACCGACATGATCAACATCTGCCAGGGCAAGGATCCCAAGCAAATGCGCGTGCTCGAAATCGGCTGCGGCGCCGGCCGGGTCACGCGGGCGCTGGCCAGGCTGTTCGGCGAGGTGCACGGCGTGGACGTCAGCGGCGAAATGGTAGCCTTGGCGCGCGAGGCCCTCAAGGACTTCCCCAACGCCTTCGTCTACCAGAACAACGGCATGGATCTGTCGGTGCTACCTCCGGGACTGCTGTTCGACTTCGCGTTCTCCTCCATTGTCTTCCAGCACATCCCGAGCCGCGAAATCATCGAGAATTACGTGCGCGAGGTCCATCGCGTCCTGCGCCCGGGGGCGCTGTTCAAGTTCCAGGTGCAGGGGGACACGCGCGTGCAGAGTTCGCCTGACGATACCTGGGTCGGCGTGCCGATCTCCGAGCAGGAAGCGGTCGAGATGGCCTTGCGCTGCGGCTTCGAGCCGCGCTACCGTCACGGTGCGGGGCAGCAATACTTCTGGCTGTGGTTCTTCAAGACCGGGGATCCTCAGCCTGCGCTCGGGGGGGATTGACCCTCGCCGGGGCTGGCAACCGAGGCTGCGCCAGCTTGCTGGAGCTTGCGCTGTGCCCAGTAGCGCCTCATGCGCTCGGAGACGGCACGGCGCTCTTCCAGGCTCATCCCTTTGCGCCCACGGCGCTTCTTGCTGCCGGCGGGCCGGTCATGGTTCGCGTTTCGTTGCAGCTCCTCGAGCACGGCGATCAGCCGGTCGAGCCGCTTCTTCTCCTCGTGCAAAGCCCGGATTGCCTCGTAGAGATCCATGACGCCCTGCCCTGCCCGCCGCTGCGGTGTTCCTATCCTACACCCGAACGGGACGTCGCTGCCAGCAGTTTGTAGGCGCGCCGGGCTACGATGAGCTCTTCGTTGGTGGCCAGCGCCACGACGGCGACCGGTGAGTCGTCGGAGGAGACCACCCTGTCGCCCGCGCCCCGCTCGTTCCGCACCGGGTCGAGCCGAATGCCGAGGAACTCCAGTCCCTGGCAACAGCGCGAGCGGAGCCGCGCAGAGTTTTCCCCGATACCGCCGGTGAACGCCACGGCGTCGAGGCCCCCCATGGCGGCGGCGTAGGCGCCGATGGTCTTGCGCACCTGGTAGGCGAAGACTTCGAGCGCCAGCGCGGCATCCTGGTTGCCCTGGTCGGCGGCGGCTTCCAGGTCGCGCACGTCGCCGCCGGCGATGCCGGAAAGGCCCGCCAAGCCACCTTCGCGCGCCAGTTGCTGTCGCACCTCGGCCACGCTCCAGCCGCGGCGCTCCATCATGTAAAGGACAGCGAAGACGTCCAGCTCGCCATGACGCGTGGCGTTCTCCAGGCCTGACTGCGGCGAGAAGCCCATGGTCGTATCCACGGAGCGGCCGTTCTGGATGGCGCAAATCGAGGAGCTGCCACCCAGATGGCAACTCACCAGCCGGAGAGTCTCGCGCGGCCGTCCCAGCAGCTCCGGCACGCGCTCGCTGACGTACTGGTGCGAGGCCCCGTGAAAACCGTAGCGGCGGATGCCGTATCGTTCGCGCCACTCTGCCGGGACTCCATAGCGCGCGGCGTACTCGGGGATGGTGCTGTGGAACTCCGTTTCGAAGGCCGCGACCAGCGGGATGCCGGGCATGGCTTCCGAGAACGCCCGGATGGCGGCCAGATAAATCGCATTGTGGGCGGGCGCCGCGGGCAGGTACTCCTCCATGGCTGCGATCAGCGTGGCGTCAATCAGGAACGTGCCGCGGTAGCGAGGCCCGCCGAGCACGGTCTTGAAGGCCACGGCGTCCACTGCCGGGTCGGCGGTGGGGATGCGTGCGATCGCTTCGCGGTAGTCGGTGACGCGCTCGAAGCGGCCTCGCGCGAGCACCCGCTCGGCCGGCATCTCAAGGATCTGGTATTTGAGTGAAGTCGAACCGAGATTGGGAACCAGGATGTTCATCTCAACACGCACTTGGTCTGGAAGGCTTTCAGGTTCTGGCGCGCAGGAGCCTGGTACGGGCCCTTGATCGCGGCGGCCTGCTTGGTGAAGTTCACCGCATCCAGGATGCGCGCCGGTTCGCAGTCCTTTTCGCCCATCCGGAAGTTGGCCAGCCCCAGATAGAACAGCGCCTCGGCATTCATCAGGGCATCGTCGGCGATGCCGGGCAGCGCTGCGCGCAATTCCCGGTCGGCGGCCGCCCAGTTGTTCTGGGCGGCGTGCGTCATCCCTGCCACGAAGTGCGCCCGACCGGTGACCTGCCTGCGGCGGGTTTGCCAGACCTCCTCGGTTACGCCTTCGGGTTTGGGCTTGGTAGCCGCCAGCTCCAGCGCCTTGGCGCACCAGCCCAGCACCTTTTCGGGATCCTTTTTCTGCCGCCGATAACTGTCGGCCACGGCCAGCAGCATGTCCTCGTTGGACTGGTCCTTCTCGATCACTTTCTCGGCCAGCGCCACCGCTTTTTCGGCCTGTCCGGCTTGCAGGTAGGCGATGAAGCGCAGGTTGGCGATCTGCGGCAGGTACTGGCTCTCGGCGTTCTGCGCCTCCAGCGCCTCGATGAGGGCAATGCGCTGCCTGGCGTCCGGGGTTTGCAAGGCCAGTGCATAAAGCGAGTACTCGGTGTAGACGTCGAGTTGCCTGGCGAAATCCACCGCCGTCTTCCAGTCTTCCACCTCGTCCTCTTCCTTCGGTTTTGGCGTGGCCGCCACTTTCCGAGCGGCGGCCGAGACCTTGCCCGCCCAGGCGATCAGCGTGGCAGGATCCTTCTTGGCTTCCGCCGCCTTCAACGCCTCGTGCGCCGTTTCCAGATCCGCGGGATCCAGCGCCAGCGCCTTCTCGCCCGCCTCGAGCGCCTTGTCGAATTGATTGGCTTTCGCGGCCACGCGCACCGTGTGCGCCCAAACCCAGGGCATGGCCTCGTGGTTGGGGTACAGGGTGGCGAACTTTTCGAGCAGGGCCAGCTTCTGCGCAGGATCTTCCTGCTCGCCGATCTGCTGGAGCAACTGCCCTTCGGGCGTCTCGGCGTTGATCGTGAATCGCTGGCGCTGCGCCAGGCCGGCCCCCGCAGCCAGTAACAGCGCCACGAGCAGAACCTCGCGTCGCATGGCGGCCTCCCTCGCTCTCCGGTCGGGATGCTATCATACAACAGGATCGTTGGTGAGGTCGCGGATGAAAACGGCACTCAGGCAAGTTCTCTCCGTGCTCGTTCCCCTTTTCCTGGCCGCTTTGCCGGTTGCGGCGGCCGACAAGCCCGTGGTGGGAACATGGCAGTGCGTCTCCGACAGCCCGGACGGTTCGCAGTACAGTTGGGCCGTGGTGGTGAAGGAAGAGGGCGGCAAGCTCTCCGGCACCATCAGCGGAGCGCCGGGTGAGTTCTCGATGGAGGACGTCCGCTTCGAGGGCGGCGTGCTGACCTTCAAGGTGCGCATCGAGGGCGACGTTTACACGATCGAGGCCAGGGTCCAAGGCGATAACCTGGAAGGGACCTGGAAGGGTCCGAGCAGCCAGGGCGTGATCAAGGGCAGCCGGCGGAGTTGACGCGGGTCGTCGCGGGCATCCCGCGAGGCTCGGTGCCTGCTTTCCTCTTTCGCCCCCAGAGGGCCTCCGTTTGCGTGTTTGTCCCCCCGAGCAGTATAATTGCCCAAGCCGGATCCGAATCCGGCAGACCAGGCAAGGGGTCGACGGGCAATGCGATCTCCGTTAGGTTGGTTTTCCGGCCTATTCACTCTGCTCGCGCTCGCCAGCTCCGGGTTGGCCCAGACGGCCGACGCCCGTGGCGCGCTGGTGGGCCGCGTGACCGATCCGAGCGGCGCGGTGGTTCCGGGCGCCGAGGTGCGCGCGACCAATGTGGCGACCGGTGTGGTTGCCTCCACCAGGACGAACGAGGCCGGCAACTACACCCTTCCCTTTCTCATCCCGGGCACCTACACGGTGATGGTCGAGCAGCCGGGCTTCAAGAAGTTCGTGCGCGAGAACGTGCAGATCCGCGTCAACGACAGCGTGGAGCTGAACATTCAACTGGCGGTGGGCGACGTCAGCGAGGCCGTTCAGGTGACTGCGGAGACTCCCTTGCTTCAGACGGCGGAGGCATCGCTCGGCCAGGTGGTGGACGAGCGTCGCATCACCGAGCTGCCACTGTTTGCGGGCAACGCAATGGACTTGGTGCACCTCGCTCCGGGCACCGTCAACGGCACCGACATGCGCCTGCGCAAGGCGCCTTTCAACAACGCGCCCTCGCAGTTCTCGACCGACGGCAGCGGCAACTACGGCAACTTCTTCACCATTGACGGGGTGGCGAACGTGTACTCCGACGGCACCCAGCCGCGCGTGGCCTTCTCGCCCCCCACCGCTGCGCTCTCGGAATTCAAAATCCAGACCTCGTCGTTCGACGCCTCGGTGGGCCGCACGCTGGGGGCGCTGGTGAATGTCAGCACCAAGGGCGGCACCAATAGCCTGCACGGCCAGGCTTGGTGGTGGCTGCGCAACTCGGCTTTCGACTGTCCGACCATCTACCAGAACCGTTCCGGCCAGAGGATTCCGCCTTACACGGACAACCGTTACGGGCTGGCTGGCGGCGGTCCGGTCTATTTGCCGAAGCTGTACAACGGCAGGAACCGGACGTTCTGGTTCTTCACCTGGGAGGCGAACAAGTTCGGCGATCCCAACGTGGGCGGCTCGATGATCTCGACCGTGCCGCGGGAGAACTGGCGCAACGGCGATTTCTCGGACCTGCTCCGGTTGGGCAGCAACTACCAACTCTACGATCCGGCCACCATCGCGGTCGCGCCGGGAGGGCGCTACAGCCGCCAGCCGCTTCCGGGCAACATCTTCCCGGCCAGCCGGATTCATCCCGTGGCCAGGAAGATCCTCGCTCTGTATCCGCTTCCCAACCAGCCCGGGACCGCCGATGGCCGCAACAATTTTTTCTACTCGCTGCCCGCGAAAGAGGATTACTGGACGACGATCGGGCGGTTCGATCACGCCTTCAGCGAAAAGAACCGGATGTTCCTGCGCTTCCACCGGGACTTCTGGGAGGAGGACAAGAACCGCCTGTTCGGCAACGACGTGGCGGGCATCATCCTGAACCGCATCAACCGCGGCATCGCGCTCGACGACGTGCACATGTTCTCGCCCGGCTTGGTGCTGAACTTCCGCTACGGCATCGCGCAGCAGGAGTTCCCCGAGCGCCGCGTCAGCCGCGGCTTCGATTTGACCTCGCTGGGTTTTTCCCAGAACCTCGCCAATTTGGTGGATCGCAGGCTGGCGACCATCCCGCGCATCAGCGTGGGCTCGCTTTCCACCATCAGCAACTGGGAGTCGGGTGACGGCGTCACCGCCT